>DATAUW010000017.1:0-300000 GCA_036268055.1 Verrucomicrobiia bacterium
TCCCCCGCACTCCGGCACGCGCACTAACGCCCCGCCTGCTCCTCGACAATCTCCAGGCTGCAACGCAAACCCTTCTTCGCGCTCCCCGCCAGCAACAACGACCGGATCGCGTTGATCGTCATCCCTTGGCGGCCGATCACCGCAGCAGCTTCGTCTGCCATGCGGTGCAGGTATATCCAGCAGTCGTAAGATAAAAATTCTCCTTCCCGAAGCCGGTCATATATTTATTATCCATCTTGCGGTGAATGCTCGAAAGTCACGCCATGCCTGAAACGATTTTAAAACTCTCCCACGTCGCGCATCATTTTGATTCCGGGGCCGGCGCCGTGAACGTGCTCAAGGATGTTTCGCTCGAAGTCGCGCGCGGCGAATCGCTCGCGATCATCGGCCCGTCCGGTTCCGGCAAAAGTACGCTGCTCAATATCATCGGGACGCTTGACCGGCCTTCGAGCGGTGAGGTTTTGCTCGCGGGTCAGGAATTGGCGCGACTGAACGACACTCAACTTGCCGAGGTGCGCAATCGCCAGATCGGTTTTGTTTTTCAGGCGCATCATCTCCTGCCGCAATGCACGGTGCTCGAAAATGTGCTCGTGCCCACGCTGGTGACTGCGGACGCCGCCCGCAAGGAAGCGCCGGCGCGCGCCGAGCGTTTATTGCAACGCGTCGGCCTCGCGGCACGGCTCGATCATCGTCCCGGGCAACTTTCCGGCGGTGAACGCCAACGCGTCGCGGTCGTGCGCGCGCTTATCAACCAGCCACAACTGCTCCTCGCGGATGAACCCACCGGCGCGCTCGACCGCGCGTCGGCCGATCAACTCGCCCAGCTTCTGCTCGAACTGAATCGCGAGGAAGGCGTCACGCTCATCGTAGTCACCCACGCGCTGGACCTGGCACATCGGCTTGGGCGCGTGCTTGAATTGCAGGACGGCGTTCTAGTGCAAAAATAATTTCCCACGCGCGTGACGAACTTCAGCCTCATCCTCCGCAGCCTCCGCTTTCACGCCCGCGCGCATCTTGGCGTGCTGCTCGGCGCGATTGTCGGCAGCGCGGCGCTGGTGGGTGCGCTCATTGTCGGCGATTCCGTGCGCATCAGTTTGCATGACCTTGCGCTCGCCCGGCTGGGGAAGGTGGAATTTGCGATGGCGTCGAATGACCGGTTGTTTCGCGAGCAGCTTGCAGCAGATATTCCTGGAGGAGTTGGAGTTCTTGAACTGCCGGGCATCGCTTCCACCAGCGACGGTTCCGCGCGCGCGAATCATGTTCAAATTCTCGGTGTAAACGAAAAATTTTGGCCGCTGGCGAATCAGCCTGCCGGAGTTGGCGTGGTGCCGGCGGATACAGTGGTGTTGAATTCAGAGCTTGCGCAACAGCTTCGTGCGCGCGTCGGCGACGATGTTTTATTGCGCGTGCAAAAACCGAGTTTGCTTTCCCGCGACGCGGTTATTTCGCCGCAGAACGATTTATCGGTCGCGTGGCGCGTAAAAATCCACGCCATCATTTCGGACGAACAGTTGGGCCGCTTCGGATTGCAAGCCAGTCAGGTTGCTCCGTTCAATGCTTTCGTTAATGTTTCCGAACTGGCGGAAAAAATTGGCCAGACAAATCGCGCGAATTTATTGCTAGTACAAAATAGTTCCGGTCAGAAACCTGCGGCGGATACCAACGCGGTGAATCAATCACTGGCCAAACAATGGCAACTGGACGATGCTGAGCTTGAGCTGCGCGAGTTGCCGGACAACGCGGGCGTGGAACTGCGCAGCCGCCGCGTGTTCCTCGATCCGGCTGCGGTCACGGCGGCGCAGGAAATTTCCTCCAATGCGCAACCCGTTCTCACCTACTTCGTGAACGAACTGCGTTCGCCGCCGTTCGCCACACCTTACTCGATGGTTGCCGCGATGGGCGCACCGGTTGTTCCCGCGGACATGCGCGACGATGAAATTCTCGTCAATAGCTGGCTCGCCGACGACTTGAGCGCCAAACCGGGCGACCCGCTCACGCTCACTTATTACGTGATCGGCAATGGCCGCGCGCTGGAGGAACGCCAGGAGGAATTTCACGTGCGGGGCGTCGTGCCGATGACCGGTGCCGCGGCGGATCGCGGGCTCATGCCGGATTTTCCGGGCATCGCGGAGGCCGACAGTTCGAGTGATTGGGATGCGGGATTTCCGATTCAACTCAAGCGCATCCGTCCGAAGGACGAACAATACTGGAAACAATTTCGCGGCACGCCCAAGGCCTTCATCACGCTCGCCGCCGGGAAAAATATGTGGACAAATCGGTTTGGCAAATACACGGCGATGCGTTTTCCGCCGTCCGCCGGTTCGGTCGAAACCATCCGCCGCGCGTTGCTGCAAAAGATCAGTCCCGCGAGTTTGGGATTCGTGTTTCAGCCGGTGCGTGAACAGGCGTTGGTGGCAAGTTCGCAGGCGGTGGATTTCGGCGGGCTCTTTATCGGCTTCAGTTTTTTCCTCATCGCTGCGGCGTTGCTGCTGATGGGATTGCTCTTTCAATTCGGTCTTGAGCAACGCGCCACGGAAATCGGGACGCTGCTCGCGCTCGGTTTTCGTCCGCGCCAGGTGCGCCGATTATTTCTCGGCGAAGGCGCGCTGCTGGCGCTCGCGGGCGGCATCATCGGCGCGCTTGGCGGAATTATTTATGCGCGCGCGATGCTGCTGGGGTTGTCCACGATTTGGCGCGGCGCGGTCGGCACTTCCGCGTTGCAATATCATGCCACCGCGCAAACGCTCATCATCGGCATGGCGTCGGGAACCATCGTCAGCATCATCACGATCTGGCTGACGCTGCGAAAACAGGCGCGGCGTCCCGCGCGTGAATTGCTGGCGCAGGGCGCGGAGGAAAATCTTTTGTCCGGCAAACGCAAACGAAGCTGGGGCATCTGGATCGGGCCGCTGGCGGTCATCGGCGCGGCAGCGATGATTTTGCCGGACGCGGCTCGTGGAGTGAAAATTACGCCAGACACTTTTTTCAGCGCGGGGAGTTTGTTGCTCATTGGGGGGCTGGCGTTTTGCGCGGTGTGGCTCGCCGGCCTTGCGCGCCGCCAGGCAAAAAGCGTTTTGTTTTCATTGCGTGATCTTGGTTTGCGCGCCTGCGGACGCCGCCGCAAACGCAGTCTCGCGACGATCGGCCTGCTCGCGTGCGGGGTTTTCCTGATCGTCGCTATCGGCGCGTTTCGCGTGGATGCCCGCGCCGATGCGCAAGACCACGCTTCGGGCACGGGGGGTTTTGAATTCATCGGCGAGAGCGCGTTTCCCGTGACTTACGATCTTAACTCGCATACGGGACGCGAATTTTACGGTCTGGATGTGCCGCTGATGAAAAACGTGCGCGCGATTTCGTTTCGCGTCCATGACGGCGACGAAGCAAGCTGCCTGAATTTGAATCGCGCCGTGCAGCCGCGTTTGCTGGGAGTCAATGCCGCCCGGATGCAAACGCGCGGCGCGTTCACTTTTGCCGAAGTGATGAAGGGCTTGCAGCAAAATGCCGCGTGGGGTTTGCTGTATGCTGGCGCGGATAATTCGGCGAAGGCCGCGGATGAAATCCCCGCCATCGGCGATGAAAATTCCATCGTGTGGGCGATGGGGAAAAAAGTTGGCGACACCGTGGATTATACTGATGAACACGGCCGTCCATTCAAAGTGCGGTTGGTGGGCGCGCTGGCGAATTCTGTGTTGCAGGGAAATCTCATCATTGACGAAGCGGACTTCGTAAAAAAATTTCCCGGCGAGAGCGGGTATCGAATGTTTCTGCTCGATGCGCCGTCGAACCAGGCAAAAGAAATCTCCGCGCTGCTCACCCGCGCCCTGCAAGACCAGGGGCTCGAATTGACACCCGCGGTGCAACGCCTGAACGCCTACAACGCCGTGCAAAATACTTACTTGAGCACATTCCAGATTTTAGGCGGGCTCGGTTTGCTGCTCGGCAGTGTGGGATTGGGCGTGGTCGTATTGCGAAACGTGCAGGAGCGGCGCGGTGAATTGGCGTTGCTGCTGGCGGTCGGTTTTCGGCGGCGCGATTTGTTTCGGCTGGTGATGAGCGAGCACGGCGCGTTGCTGGCGCTCGGATTGATTGTGGGGATGGCTGCGGCAGTGTTGGGGGTGTTGCCAGCCTTGCTTTCGCCGGGCTCGCAAATACCATACACCTCACTCGCCCTGACGCTCGCCGCCGTGCTGACGAACGGACTTTTGTGGACGTGGATTGCGACACGGCTGGCCTTGCGCGGACGGCTGTTGGATGCGTTGCGGAACGAATGATTGGGCGAGAAATTTTTTATATTTTAGGAAGCGAACATGAAAATATTAAATCGAAAAATTGCGGCGATGATGATGGCGGCGGCAATGTGCATCGCGAGCGCGCGGGCAGCGGATGACGCGAAGCCGGTTTATCAAAATAATTTCGAGCAAGCCGAGGTCGGCAAAGTGCCGGATGATTTTCTCGTGCTCGACGGCGCTTTCGCGGTGCAAGTCGCCGATGGAAACAAATTTCTCGAACTGCCCGGCGCGCCACTGGATAGCTACGGCACTTTGTTCGGGCCGACGCAAAAGGCGGGCGTGTCCGTTTCCGCGCGCATCAATGGCACGAAAAAAGGCCGCCGGTTTCCGACGTTTGCGGTGGGCTTAAACGGGCAGGGCGGGTATCGGTTGCAGGTTTCGCCCGCGAAGGACGCGCTGGAAATATTTAAGGGCGATGAGTCGGTGGCGAACGTGCCGTATCAATGGAAATCCGGCGAGTGGACGATGCTTTCGTTGCAAGTCGTCAAGTCGGGCGAAGTCTGGAAAGTCGAAGGCAAAGCGTGGGCGCAAGGTTCAACCGAACCCGCGCAACCATTGGTGACCTTCGAAGAAAAAACCGAGCCCACCGCCGGTCGCGCGTCCATCTGGGGCAGCCCGTTTTCCACAACGCCGATTCAGTTCGACGATTTGCTGATTCGCCACGTGGAGGCGGCGAAATAATTTAGCGTCTGAAGTTGCAGACTAACTCGCGGCGGATTTTAATTTTGCCAGCGCGGTCATTGCAGCTTCGCTCTCGGCGGCTTTCTTGGTTTTTCCGCGCCCGCGCGCGAGTTCCGCGCCTTCGTATTGAACGATACATTCAAACAAGCGGTCATGGTCAGGACCGCTCACGGAGGCCACTTGATATTCCGGGGCGGCGCCGGAGCGCGATTGCAATAACTCCTGTAACTCGCCCTTGGGATTTTCAATCATCGGAATCACGGTGAGTTCGCCGAAGGCTTCGTGAAAATGGCGTTCGACAAATCGCTCCGCCGCGCCCAATCCGCCATCGAGAAAAATTGCGCCGAGCACCGCCTCAAAAGTATCCGCCAAGGCCGAAGGACGCTCGCGTCCGCCCGATGCCTCTTCGCCACGGCTGAGAATCAATTCTTCACCCAGACGCAAAGCGCGGCCTTTTTCGGCGAGCGAGCGGCGATTCACGAGTTTGGCGCGCGCCTTCGTCAACGGACCTTCGCCGACATCGGGAAATTTCAGATACAACTCGCGCGTGAGAATGAGTTGCAACACGGCGTCGCCGAGAAACTCAAGGCGCTGGTTGTGCGGGACAGGCGTGCCCTGCTCGTGCGCGATCGAAGGATGAGTGAGCGCGAGACGAAGCAGCGCGCCATCGCGAAAGACGTGGCCGAGGCGGGTTTCGAGAGCGTTAGCTGCGGGAGTGGGCACGCGCGGAATGAGTTGCAGTGAAGGTGGGCGATTGCGCAAAGATTTCGGCCGGAGTTTTACCGCGGAGGCGCGGAGGCGCGGAGAACTGAATTAGAGAAACGCTTTTGCAGAGCAGGGAGGGCGCGGAGAAGAACGGATGGACTTCGATTCTCAGGTGCGCGCGCATGGAAAAAAATTTAGGTTGTGGCCACCTCAGCGGGGACAGCAGTGGAATCGGTTTCGGTGTTTGTGGAAGCGGATGCTTCAGCGGCGGCTTCGGTTGGTGGCGGATTGAGGCCGTGTTCCAGCAAGTCGGCGACGTCGCGCTGGACTTGTTCGAGTTGGTTGAGTTGAAGGTCCGGGTCAACAATGGTGAACAGGTCGCCGGTCTTGGGATGTTCGTAGATGAAGATACGGTGGCCGTCGCGAGTGATTTGTTCCTTCACTTTGAGCAGGCGTTTGCGCTCGAGCATCACGGCGAGGATGTAACCCGCCGGAATGAATTTCGGGTCGTTCAAATCAATGAGCTTGCGCAACAACGATTCCGCGGTGTCCTTCTGAATCGCTTCGGGTGCGGGCGCGGGCGCTTCGTAGATGCCATGCCAATAGGAGACGAAGCCTTTGCGTTCGCGCGCGCCTTCGCTGAACTGTTTTTGCCAGCAGGCCACGCACACGTCCGAACGGCGAAAACCGTGCCGTTCGTCAAAAAGCATCGTGTGATAATGCTCCTTGTCGGTGAAGTTTTTGCCGCAAGCTTCGCAAGTGTGCGCGCGTGATTGAATGTTCCACTCGTTCATGAAATTTTGCCGTTGTTACCGCATGGATATAATATCGCCAAGGCGGCGGGAGATTCAACTTGAATCGGTTCGTGCTGTGAGTCGGGAGCGGAAATCACCTCTCCCCCGCGAGCGGCGGAGCGGGAGAAGAATTGAGCGTTTAGCTAGCAATACACCAGCAACGATTGGGAAATCGGGTTGATGCGATTGTAATTGATCACTTTGTCAATGTAGGTGGGCGTTAATTTCTGGCCGTCGGGAATGAGGAGCACGCCGTTCGCGGTGTAAATTCCCTGCGCGAGCACCATCCCCGGTTTCAAATCCACGAGGCGCACTTCGCGTTGTTTTCCCGGCACGACGCTCTTGGGCAGTGAGCGCAAAAACACGCGCACGGCTTCGGGATCGAAGGCCGAACCGCTCTCACTGCTGATGTGGTCGGCAGCGGCCTGGCCAACGAGATTGCTCTCGGCATACGCGACGGCCACTGTGAGAACGCGGGCGAGCCAGGGAATGTCTTCGCCTTTCAAATGGTTCGGATAACCGCTGCCATCGAAACATTCGTGATGCGCGGCAATCGTCGGGCTGACCTGTTCAAGATGATGGGCGAAGTGGGCGAGTTCTGCGCCGAGCACGGGATGATGTTGCACCAGGGCACGCTCGTCTTCGGTGAGAGTTTCAGGCGTTTCCTCCCAGCGTTTGATGAGCGAGCGCGGCACGCCGACGAGGCCGAGGTCGTGAATCCACGCGGCGATTTCCAGCGTCTGCCATTGGTCGGACGGCAATTCCAGTTCGTTCGCCATCGCCTTGCACAATTCAAAAACGCGCCGCGCCTGGTTGCCGAGCGTCGGATAAAAAGTCTGCATCATCTGAACGCAAAGCTGGACGGATTGGCGCAGATTTTCCTCCTGCGCGGCGGCGTGTTTGGCCAGTTGATGATTCTGCTCGGCGACGGTTGCCATCTGCGTCTCAAGTTCCTGGTTCAAGAGCTTGAGCTTTTCATTGACCGCCAGCGCTTCGGCGTGCAGGCGCGCGTTGTGGCTGATGAGTTCAAAGCGCTGCACCGCGTTCTTCACGGTGGCCAGCAATTCTTCGCGCAACCACGGCTTGACGATGAAACGATAAATTTCGCCCTTGTTGATCGCGTCAATCACCGTGCTCAAACTCAACACGGCGGTGATCAAAATGCGCGTGGCGTTCGGCTGGATCTGTTTCACCTGCGCGAGAAATTCCAGGCCCGTCACCAGCGGCATTTGCTGGTCGGTGATGACGACGGAAAACGTCCGCTCCTTCAACACGCTCAACGCATGCACGGCGTGGGGCGACGCGACGACGTTATATCCCTCGCGCAACAAAGTGTCGCGCAACGCCACGAGCACGATTTCCTCATCGTCCACGATCAAAATCGGGTGGCCCGATTCCCTCAAACCTGTTTCTTCCGCTGGCATGGTTTTATTTTAGTTCAAAAGCCGCTCGAGTTTCGCGAGCAGGTCCGCCTCGGACAAGTCCGGGCTGAGGACCAGATTTACCTTTTGTAAAACTTGCGTGTTCAAATCGTCCTGGCTGCAACCGGCTAGTTTAAGCACCACTTTCAATTCCTCTTTCTGCTGGCGCACTTCGGCGAGCAGGGCGTCCAGCGCGCGGTCATTCGGCTCGACGAGCAACATGACGCCGGCGAATTGATAATCACTCGACTGCAATAATTCCGGCAAACTTTCCGGCGCGGTCGCGACGACAATATGATAATTATGCGAGCGCAAAAATTCCGCGGTCTTGTCGAGCAACTCGCCGCTCTGGCCGAGCAGCAAAAGGCTCCGGCGCACGATGCGTTTGGCGTCCGGGCTGGAAGCCATCGAGTCCGGTTCGGAAAAATCGGTTTGCGGCAGCCAGATATGAAAGGTCGTACCCACGCCTTCCTTTGATTCGACAGAAATTGCGCCCTGATGTTTCTCGACCGCGATGCCGGCATTGTAGAGTCCGAGTCCCGAGCCTTTGGACTTGGTGGTGAAAAACGGATCGAAGATGGAAGCGAGATGGCGTTCCTTAATGCCGCAACCGGTATCCTGAATCGTCAGGCAAACGCTCGGCGTGCGCGGAATCACGCCTTTCATATTCGTGAGCGCGGGCATGGTTTCATGGCGCGACGTGCGCAAGGTCAGACTGCCGCCCTGCGGCATGGCGTCGGCGGCATTGAGCAAAAGATTGATAACCACCTGGCGAAGCTCGACGAGGTCCACATAGACCGGCAACGATTCTGTCGCCAATTCCGTGCCGACGCGGATGCGGCGCGGCAAAATCTTGCTGAGCAATTCGAGCAGGTCCTTGGCGATTTCGTTCAGGTCATGGTAATTGCGTTCGCCGGTCTGTCCGAGATGCAGGTTGATCATTCGCTGCACGAGCTGGCTCGCCTGCATGGAACTTTTCTTGATGAGCGAAAGGCCTTCCTCGAAAGGATGTTGCTCGTTGATTTGCGTGAGGAACGATTCGCTCAAGGAATGGATGCCCGCCATGATGTTGCGAAAATCGTGCGCCATGCCCAGCGTGAGCACGGCAAGCGTCTCCTTCCACGCGGCGGTGGAAAGGCGTTTTTCGGCGATGGTTTGGCGCGTGACATCAAGCCAGGCAACTTCGTAACCGAGCAAAAGTCCGTTTTGCGTGATGGCGGGCTGGCGATGTTCGAGCACGTAAGTGACGCGCCCGGTCAAGGCATGGCGGATGCGATAGGTGCTCGTGGAATCCGCGCCGGTTTGCGCCGCGCGTTTGAATTGCTGTTGCAATTCTCCGGCGTCCATCTCATGCACCAGTTCCCAAAAACGCCGCGGCTGGCTGGACCAATTCTCCGCCGAGATGCCGGTGAGTTCCTCAATGTTCGGGCTGACAAATTCGAGGCTGAAATCCGGACGCTGACTGAAGATGACGCAGGGCCAGCGACGCATGAGACGGTCGAGTTGCGCCTCGGCGCGAAGCAGGCGCACGAACATATCGCGCCGCGCCGATTCGCTGTGCAGATGTTCATCCCAGATGGCTTCTTCGAGTTCGGAAAGCGGGGGCAAGGTGGAATTGAGGCGAACGAAAGAACTGTCCGCGCTGCGGGCGGATTCGAGCATGAACCACTGGGCGGATTGGGCATCGCCGCCGAGTTTGAGCGACAGCCGGGCGAAAGGAGATTTGCCTTGGGTAATGGTCGCGAGCGGTTCCTGCCATTGCGGGACGACGTTTATGAGAATTTCCCAAAAGGACCGGCCGACGAGGGCGGTGGACGGTTGTTCAAGCCAGTTGAGCAAAGATTCGTTGACCTCCGTCACGCGGCCGGCGGCGTCGAGAATCGCGAGGCCCCCTTCGAGCCAGCTATGCGGAATGAAAGGTTCGGACGGCGGTGCGGTGGCCGGACCATCCGACGCGGGGCGGGACGGTTGAAAATTCGTTGGCACAACGATTTTGTGTAATGACGATTTAAAATGGTGGATAACCCTCCCGAACTCAACCGTAAAATCGAGGCGACGAAATTGATTTTCCGTTTTAGCGTCAGCTATGACCGCCGCTACAGACGATCACGAATAGCATTGCCACGCGGCGAAGGCGGCGCGGCGGGTGTAGGAGCGCTGGATTTTGCGCAGGTTGCGGCCGGCTTGTTCAAAGGTTTGCTGTTCGAGGCGGGCGCGGCGCATTTGCGCGGCGAGCAGTTCGGCGTTGCGGGCCTCGAGCGAAATCAAGTGTCCGACTTCCTTGCGAAAAGGTTTGGCAGCGGCGGCGGGATTTTGCGCGGACCAATTGGCATCGGCGGCGGCGAGGGTTTTTTGCAATTCGGTCTTGCGAGCCTGAATCTCGCGGACGGAGGTCCATTTGGCGGACCGGATGGCGACGGCTTCGTCCTGACTCAGCGCACGCCACTCTTCGAGGAGGGAAGCTATGTTTTCCGGCGCGGTCATGTCACGCGGCCTGGAGATTCAGGGAACCGGCGGAAGCGTTGTCCACGGCGGGACCGCGTTGCAACATCTCCGCCCAGCTATCGCGGAGAACGCGCAGGCGCATGATGACTTCCTCGATCGGTTCTTTTTTCTTTTTGACGTTGGCTTCCTGAAGACGGCGGTAAAAGTAAGTGTAAAGCCGGCGAAAATTTTCCGCGACGTCACCGCCTTGTTTCATGTCGAGGCGGGCGTTCATCTCAAAGATGATCGCCTGAGCGCGCAGCACATTGTTGCTGATGGTCTGGTTGAAATCCAGCGGGTCGGTGTGATTGAACCCGGTCAATCCCTTTTCCAGAAAGCTGATCGCGCCCTCATAAAGCATGAGGACCAACTGGCCAGGGGTGGCCGTCTGGGTGGCGACTTTGCGATAGGATTGCCAGGGATTATTGCGCTGGATCATGGGTGGGAAATTTTATTCCTGGGCGGAGGTCAATTTGTCCGCCAGAAAATTGGAAAGAGTTTTGATCGTGCCCGCCGAGGGATAACCCGGGTCGTTGATCAACTGTTTGGCCCGTTCAACCGCCTCGGGGCGGACGTCGGGAACGCTCTTGAGCGCGCCGTCGAGCGCGGTCGAATTTGCAAAAGGGTCCGCCGCCTCGCTGGCGCCGGAGGCCGCCGAGGAACGCCTGGCGGTTGCCACGCCGTTTACAGCACCGACTTTCATATTAGAGTTAATTTCCATATCGTTCGGCGGAATAATATCCGCCATTTATACACTCGCTGCCTTATTATCGGGCAGACTTCGAAAAAACTTTAGCGGCTCAATGTTTTTCTCCAAAGCGGTTTGGAATCGTCGCCAGCACCGTGGCCAGCGTGTATTGGCCGAAACGCGCGGGTGAAGCCAGCACCGTGGCCGGGTCGGCCGAGGCCGCGTCATTACGTAAATGTTGCGTATAATAGGCCCGCGCGCCAGTGGTGACCGGCGGATCACCGGCATCCATCAATTCATCGGCGGACCAAAGGATTTTCGCGCGGACATCGCTGGGGGTCATGATTCCGGGGTTGTGGGTCTCCACGAGGGTGAATTTCCAGCCCACCGCCAGCGGCTGATACGGCTGATAACGGGTTAACTGGCAAAACAGCACGGCATCGCAACCAGTCATTTCACTGACGCGCTTGAAAAGGTCGGGTGGCAGTTGCTCGTCCGAACGCCAGCCGTTTTGGCCGGTCCATTGCTGGAGGTTGATGCGAGTGACCGGGATCACTTCGAAGCGTTTCAACTTTTCCAATTCCGAATACAAAACTGGTTCCAGGGTTTCGACGCCGGCTTCCAAATCTGAGGCTGAATGGGTCATGGTCAGCGGCAGCACGGCGACCCGGCGCACGCTGGCGGGGAGGACGTCGGAATTGCGATAAACATTCGTGGGCTTGTAACTGGGGCCGAGGTCCTGGATGGGCACGGGCATCGGCGGCAGCGCTTTGCAACCGGTAAACGCGAGAGCGGCGAGCAGGACGCAGGCGAGGCGCAATTTCATCCGCAGCGTTTTTTGTGAGGCATCACGCCAGACTTTTTTCATCAAGCTTCTCCAAAATATCACTGAATTGTTTGAGCCAGGGCGACAGATGGCCGTCCAAGGTGTCGGATAGCCGGAGCAGACTTTGCCTGCGCGCGAGCAAAACTTCAACCTCCGCCTGAAGCAAGACAAATTGCTGCCAGTGCCGGATGAGCGAGCCGCCGACGGCTTCGAATTGTTCCGGGCAGATGCCCCACAATTCTTCGAGGAAATTTAGCTCGAACAATGGCGTCTTGCAATCGGTGAGCAATTCCGCCCAGAGCTTCTCGGCGATGGGCCATTCGTTGATCAGCACGAGGGCCTGCATTTCGACAGCGCGCAATTCGATGCCCTGCACCTGCCCCTGCGCGGCGCGGATGACCTGGCGGCCGAGTTCGCGAAACGAGATGCGTTCCATCTTGCCCTCGTCGAGCGACTGGCGCCTGGGGACGGCGGGATGTTTGCTGGAATCACCGGTGGAAAAAAGACTGGGGATCTTGGCGCGGCGCAACGCGAGACTCTCGAGATGCGCGAACATGCCGAGCATCGCTTCGAGACTGCGCCCGGGCAAATTGACAATTTCCGCGTCGAGATCTTCGCGGAAAAGCTTTTTGACCGGTGATTGAACAACATCGCCCATGCAATTATATCGGCAGGATTGCGTCTGAAATAAAGCGGCGGATGAAGCAAAATAAAAAATATTTCACGTTCCGTCCGCACGTTCGGACTAACCGGAAGATGAACTCGAAGAACTGGCCGCCTGGGGAGCCGCATTTGAACTGGCGGTGGATGAACCGAAGTAGGTGTTCAAATATTGCTTTTGCGTATTGATCGAATTGATGGCGGTTTCCATGGCCACGAATTCGTTGGTCAGGCGTGTGCCATCGGCGGTGATGCGCGCGTTGAGCGTGGTGATGCTGTCGTTGATGGCGGTGACCTGCTTGGTCATGTTGGCCTCGTCATTGGAGAGCACGCCATTGGAGCCGTTGACGTTGGTGAGATACGTGTTCAACTGCGTGGCGAGGCCGGTGGTGGCATTGGTGAACAGGTCCTGGACGCCGCTGAGATTGGTCGTGATCGCGTTGTTCAATAGCGCCGTGCTCGAAATTGAGAGGGTATTGTCATTGCCGTTGGTAAGGATGCCGAGATCATTAAGGCTCTTGATCGCGCTCGTTGAAGCGGAGGGATTGCCGGCCAACTGGCGAAGCTTGGTGGCGATGTCTTCGGTGTCCAGATCGCCGGTCAAAGGCGCCGCCGTGATGGTGGTTCCCGAACTGGAGTCCGTCGAAGTCGTGGGCGTGATCTGTCCGGTGATATACGATTGCGCCGCGTTGTAATCCGTCACAAACGAACTGATGGCCGCAGAAATGGTATTGACGTCGCTGCCGATGGTGATCGAAGTCGTGCCGGTACCGGTGGCCGTGACTGACAAGCCCGCGACACCGGCAGACGTGCCGTCAATCGTGTTCGACTGGCTGGTCTGTGTGCCGCCGTTATTGATCTTGTATTGCATGTTCGCGCCGCGCACCAGCGAGCCCGAGGTCAGCCCGGTCGCCGCCAGAAAATTTCCTGTCACGTCCTGCAGGGAGATGCCGACATCGCCGGTGGTTTTGTTGGTCAGGACGAAACTGTCGTTGATCGAATCGTAGGTGGCGGTGACGCCGGCGGAGGAATCGTTAATGCGCTCAAGGACGTCGTTGACGCTGTCGGTGTCCGAGCTGTAATTGATCGCGACGCCGTTGATGAGAAATTGGCCGGCGCCGCTGCCGCCATCGGTGATGGTGGTGGCGAGATTGGCGTTTCCAAGCGGGTTGCTCAGGTTGACGCCGCCGAGGCTCGAGGCGCTGGTAATGATGCCCGTGCCGTTGTTATAGAGTTGGGCAGCCTGGAGAAAATTGCTGGAGTCGGTGGCGCTGCCGAGGACGATGGCGCTGCTGCTGTTGAGCGAAATTTCGTCGGTGGCGGAATTGTAGCTGGCCGTGACGGCGCCGCCGGTGGCGGTGTTAATTTTGGTGAAGACGGATTGCAAGGTGTCCGTGGCGGCGATGGTGACGGCCTGGCCATTCACTGTGAACGTGCCGGCGGAAACCGGCGTGGCGAAACCGGCGCTGCTCAACACCACCCCGGTAACGTCATCGGTGGCGCTCAATGGTTTCGCGCTGGCGGTCGCGCCTTGCTGGACGGCGTCCGTGGCCAGTTGAATCACATTGAAAGAGTAAGTGCCGAGCGGAGTGGCGGCGGCGGCGGTGGCGCTGACGACATTGGGATTGGAAACCGAAGTCGTGCGGCTGTTGAAAAAGCTGGGATCGCTGAGCGTGGTGATGTCGGATTGCAACTGGGTCAACTGCGAACCTATGCCCTGATAGGCAGTATTTTTGCTCTGGTAGGAGGCAATCTGCGTGTTCATCTGCGTCTCCGGCGCTTTTTCCACCGTGAGCAACTCATTGACGATGTTGGTCCAATCGAGGCCGGAAGCCAGCCCTGAGAGCGCCAGACTGCTATTCGTTGTACTAGCCATAAACTGTTATCGTCCTTTTTCCGCGCTGGCTTTACTGAAAAATTGAGATCTAAAAAGCGTTACTCGGGCGGCACGAATGCCGCCCGAGTCTGATTACCCAATCAGTGACTGAACTCCGGATTATTGGAGGAGTTTCAGGACCGATTGCGGGCTCTGATTAGCCTGAGCGAGCATGGACGTGCCAGCCTGCACCAAGATCTGATACTTGGCGAAGTTGGTACTTTCCTGCGCGACATCCACATCGGAGATGGTGCTGTTCGCGGCCGAGAGGTTCGTCTGCAGAACGCTCAACTGCTGGCCGGTGTAGTTCAAACGCTGTTCGTTTGCACCCACGGTGGCACGGTCCGTCGCCAACTGGACGATCGCCGCGGTAACCGCCGTCAACGCCGAGGAGGCGCCGGTGGTGGTGGTGATGTCCGCGCCGGTCGCGCCGGTGTAGGCGGAAGCGGTCAGGTCAACGCCCGTCATCGAGAACGTATCGCCAGCGCCGTCGCTGGTGACCGTCAACGCCGAGGAACTGAACAAGCTGACACCGTTGAAGTTCTTCGAGGCAGCATCCGTGATATACGCGGAGAGCGTGCTGAATTGCTTCTGGTAGTCGGCGCGTTCGGAGTCGGTCTTCGTGCCGTCCTGCGCTTCAACAGCGAGGGTGGCCATCTGATCGAGAGCCGAACCGATCTGTTGCAGATACCCGTCCTGGGTTTGTGCGAACGAGACCGCGTTGCTCACGTTGGCGTTGGCAGCTCCGGTCTGACCGATTTGCGCGGTCAGCGAGATAGATTCCGCCAAGCCAGCGGGATCATCAGCAGGAGTTACGATTTTCGATCCAGAAGACAAGCGAGCCAGAGACTGGTTCAGCATGTTCGTGGACGTATTGAGGTTATTGGCACTGGTAAGCGCCGTGATGTTTGTATTGATTACCATAACTAACTCTTTCCTTGAGTCACCCCTTGCGGGGTTTCTGTCACGGCTTCCTTGCCGTGTGGTGAATTTCGATTGCGGGCATCACCTAGTTTCCTTTGGCCTTTTATGGCTGCCAATTACCGATGTCGTTACGACACGACACTGAATTCATCGGAAGATATTCAAAATACTTTAGTGAAGATTGGGAAAAGATTTTAACAGGCGGAAAGTCAAAAATGCCTGATACGACTGGGTATTATCGCACTTTTGAGAATCAAACTTGAGAGGAGAGTTTTCAGTTTCAAGTTTCAAGTTTTCAGCAAGCGGGGGAAGTGGATGCAGCGGTGGATATTTTTTCTTTGGGTGGATTATGGGCTTGCCTCGCTGCGCTCGGGATAGTCAATGAGAAGTGGTGGGTTGGGTGATCTCTATGCACTTCCGGACTGAAAATTTGAAACTGAAAAACTTTTTGCTCGCCGCGCAAATATAAAAAAAGCTCGGGCGGCATGAATGCCGCCCGAGTTAGATTACCGTATCAGAAGGCTGAGCTTCTTATTGGAGAAGTTTCAGGACTGATTGCGGGCTTTGATTGGCTTGCGCGAGCATGGACGTGCCGGCTTGCACCAGGATTTGATACTTGGCGAAGCTGGTGCTCTCTTGCGCGACATCCACATCGGTGATCTGGCTGTTCGCGGCGGAGAGGTTCGTCTGCAACACACTCAACTGCTGGCCAGTGTAGTTCAAACGCTGTTCGTTTGCACCCACGGTCGCACGATCAGTGGCCAACTCGACGATCGCCGCCGTGACCGCCGTCAGGGCCGAGGCCGCGCCGGTGGTGGTGGTGATGTCCGCCGCGGTGGCGCCGGAATAAGCCGAGGTGCTCAGGTCAACTCCAGTCATGGAGAAGGTGTCTCCCGAGCCGTCCGTCGTGACGGTCAAGCTGCCGGCGCTGAAAAGGCTGACGCCGTTGAAGTTCTTCGCCGCGGTGTCCGTGATATAAGCGGACAGCGTGGAAAATTGCTTCTGGTAGTCGGCGCGTTCCGCGTCGGTCTTGGTGCCGTCTTGAGCTTCGACAGCCAATGTGGCCATCTGGTCAAGAGCGGAGCCGATCTGTTGCAAATAACCATCCTGGGTCTGAGCAAAAGAAACAGCGTTGCTGACGTTCGAGTTGGCAGCGCCGACCTGGCTGATCTGGGCCGTCAGGGAGATGGATTCCGCCAAACCAGCGGGATCATCAGCAGGGGTCGAGATCTTGGAGCCAGACGAGAGCCGCGCCAACGAGGCGTTCAGCATGTTCGTCGAGTTATTCAGGTTGTTGGCACTGGTAAGCGCCGTGATGTTTGTATTAATGACCATAACTAAACTCTTTCCTTGAGTACCCCTTGCGGGGAATTATTTCTGCACGGCATCCATGCCATGGGTGGATTTTAAATGGGCATCCACCAGCTTCCCTTTGGCTTTAACTGGCTGCCAAGTGCCATTGTCTTTCGACAGTGGAGTTATCGGCGGCCTTTCCAGATACTTTAGCTCGAAGGCCATTTTCACTTGAAATTCAGCGTCTTTGGCCGATGCTTTTGCCTGGCGTGCAATCCGGTAATTTTATTCCCAACCCCTTGCGCATCCTGCATCTCGAGGATGTGGCCGAAGATGCCGAACTGGTCGCGCGTCATCTGGCCGCCGAAAATCTTCCCGCAGAAATCACTCGCGTAGATAATGGCCCGGATTTCGCCCGCGCGGTTCAAAGCCATTATCATCTGATCATCGCGGATTGTTCCATGCCGGGCTATGACGGCTTCACAGCTTTGCGGCTCGCGCGGGAACAGGCGCCGGGTGTGCCCTTTATATTTGTGTCGGGCACTTTGAATGGCGAGGCGGCGGTGAGGAGCATTCAGCAGGGGGCAACGGATTATGTGCTCAAGACCGACCTGGGCCGGCTGGTGCTGGTGGCGCGGCGGGCCTTGCGCGAGATCAGCGAACAAGCGGCAAAGGCCGAGGTGGCGCGCGAACTGGATCGCAGCCAAAAGGAACTGGCGGATTTTTTTGAGCATGCGCCGGTGGGGCTGCATTGGGCGGGGCCGGACGGCATCATTCTTCGCGTCAATCGCGCGGAACTGGATTTGTTCGGTTATTCGAGCGCGGAGTATGTTGGCCATCACGCGGCGGAATTTCATGAAGATCCCAACGCGGTTTATGCCGTGCTCGCGGCGCTGGCAGCGGGCGAATCGGTGCGCGGTTACGAGGCGCGCGTCCGCTGCAAGGACGGCTCGATCAAGACGGTGTTCATCGAGACCAACGCGCTTTGGGAAAATGGCGAGTTGATGCGCACGCGCAGTTTTACGCAGGACGTCACCATCCGCAAACGCGCTGAAGTCCGCGGCAAGGCTTTTTCAAAACTCGGCCAGCGGCTTAGCTCGGTGGCATCGCCGGATGAAGCGGCGGAAATCATCGCAAACGCCGCGGATGCGTTGATCGGTTGGGATTCGTGTTCGCTGGATATTTATCTGCCGGGGCAAAATGTCATCGTGCCGGTGTTCAACATGGACATCGTGGCGGGCAAACGTGCCAACGTGCCGCCCGCGTACTCTCACGCGAAACCGAGCCCGCTTACCGAACGGGTGGTGCGCGAAGGCGCCAAATTGATTTTACGCGAGGGCGCGCCTTCATTGTCCGACGAGTTGGTTCCGTTTGGCGATGCGGAGCGTCCGTCGGCCTCGCTGATGTTCGTTCCCATTCGCCACGGGGCGGAAGTGATCGGCGTGCTTTCCATCCAGAGTTATCGGCCCAACGCGTATTCGCTCGACGATCTGAATACCTTGCAGGCGCTGGCGGATAATGGCGGTGGCGCGCTTGAACGCATCCGCGCGCAGGAAGCGCTCGCGCGGTTGGCGGAGATCGTGAAATCTTCCAACGAAGCCATCGTGGGAAAATCGCTCGACGGCACGATCACGAGTTGGAATGCGGGCGCGGAAAAAGTTTTTGGTTACACCGCGGCGGAAGCCATCGGCTGCTCGATCACGATGCTCCTGCCGCCAGACCGCGTGGAGGAGGAGACGCGCATTCTCGAAATGGCCAAGCGCGGTGAGACGGTGAGTCCGTTTGAGACGGTGCGCGTGCGCAAGGACGGAAAGTTGATTGATATTTCCGCGACCATTTCGCCGATCAAGGATGCGGCGGGCAAAGTCATCGGTGCTTCAAAAATCGCGCATGACATCACGGAGCGAAAGCAGGCGGAGACGGCGTTGCAACGCACGGAGGATTTGTATCGTCGCGCGATCAGCGGCGTGGGCGCGGTTCCGTACCAATATGATTACGTGAGCCGCTCGTATGTGTTCATGGGCGGGGGCATTGTGCGTTTGACGGGTTATACGCCGGACGAAATTCGGCCGGAGTTTTGGCCGAAGATCACGAAGTATTCCACGATGCTGGGCGAGTGCGCGGGCATCACCAAGGCTGAGGCAGTGGAGCGCGCCGTCGCGGGGAAGATACGTTATTGGCGTTGCGACAGCCTGATCACCACCAAGCGCGGCGAGTTGCGCTGGATTTCCGATACGTCCGTGCCGAACCGCGATGAGGACGGCAAACCCATCGGCTCGATCGGCATTCTCCAGGACATCACCGAGCGCAAGGAAGCGGAGAAAGCCTTGCGCGAAAGCGAGGAGCGGTTCCGGCGCGTGGTCGAGTCGGACATGATGGGAATTATTTTTTGGGAGGAGGGCGGGCGCATCGTGGATGCGAACGACAAGTTCCTTTCGCTCGTTGGTTATTCGCGCGAAGACCTGCAAGCGGGCGGGCTCGATGCCGGGAAGATGACGCCGCCGGAATATCAGGAACTCGACAAGCGCACGGCGGAACAAATGCGCCTGCATGGGTTTTGCCCGCCGGTGGAGAAGGAATATTTCCGCAAGGACGGCGGCCGGGCGCCGGTGCTGGTCGGAAGCACGAACCTGCCGGGCGCGATTGAAAAGGGCGTGAGCTTCGTGCTCGATATCAGCCAGCGCACGAGCGCGGAGGAGGCGTTGCGCTCGTCGGAAAATCATTATCGTTTGCTGTTTGAAAATAATCCGACACCGATTTACGTGTTCGATGCCGAGCGTTTGAGTTTCCTCGCGGCCAATGGCGCGGCGGTGCGCAATTACGGTTACACACGCGAGGAATTTTCGGGGATGACATTGCGCGATATCGCATTGCCAGAGGAAGTGCCGGCGTTTCTCGAAAAAGTTTCGCGTCCGCTGATCGAGGCGGGCGGGAATACGGGGATCTGGCGGCATCGCAAAAAAGACGGGCGGCTGAGCGAAATGGAGATCACCACGCATCCGCTGGTGTTCGACGGCAAGCCGGCGTTTCTCTCGCTGGCGATGGATGTGACCGAGCGGCTTAGTCTGGAAGCGCAACTGCGGCAATCGCAGAAAATGGAATCGGTGGGGCAACTGGCGGGGGGCATCGCGCATGATTTCAATAATTTGCTGACGGTTATTTCCGGCCACGTGGGATTGGTGCTGGCGAAGGAAAAATTGCCGCCGCAGATCGCCGATCCGCTGCGGGAAATTTCCGAGGCGGCCAAGCGCGCCGCAGATCTCACGCGACAGTTGCTGATGTTCAGCCGCAAGCAGGTGATCCAGTTGCAGGTGGTGGATTTAAACGAGGTGGTCAGCAACGTCGGAAAAATGTTGCGGCGCATTTTGGGCGAAGACATTTCGCTCGAGGTAAATTTTTCGCCGAGCCTGCCGTGCATCAAGGCCGACCTGGGAATGATCGAACAGGTGTTGCTGAATCTCGCGGTCAATTCCCGCGATGCCATGCCGCGCGGCGGGCAGTTGCGCATCAACACGACTTCCGTGATGGTGGACGAGGCGCACGCGCAACAAAACCCCGAGGCGGTGCCGGGGCGTTTCGTCTGTCTGGTCTTTGCGGACAATGGCTGCGGCATCGCCCCCGAGATTTTGCCGCGCATCTTCGAGCCATTTTTCACGACGAAAGAATTAGACCGCGGGACGGGGCTCGGGCTGGCGACGGTTTATGGAATTGTGCGGCAGCATCAGGGGTGGATCGAGGTGACGAGCGAATTGAATCGCGGGACGACGTTCAACATTTTTCTGCCTGCGACGAATGAGAAGAGCGATTCCGTCAGCATGCCGGTGGGCGAACCGCGCGTCATCGGCGGTACGGAAACGATTTTGGTGGTGGAGGATGAAGTGCCGCTGCTGAAGCTCATCCATCACATTTTGGAGAGCCACGGTTATGAGGTGATTGAGTCATCGAATGGCCGGACGGCGCTGGAGTTGTGGGCGGAGTATCGGCAGAAAATTGATTTGCTGTTCACCGACATGATTTTGCCGGACGGCATGGCGGGGCCGGAGTTGGCGGAGATTTTGCAGGCTTCTAAGCCGAGTCTTAAGGTGATTTATACGAGCGGTTACAACACGGAAAAACTTTCGCACGATACGCCGCTCAAGGAAGGGTTGAATTTTATTCAGAAACCGTTTCACGCGCGCAAGCTGGTGGAGACGGTTTATGATTGTCTGAATGCGAAGCCGCCGGTGCCGCCGGGGTAAATCGTTTACAGGCCCGTCGGGTGATCCAAAAAAGTCCAGGGGACTTTGAACTTCTTCGATAATTCCGCCGCGAGGGCTTTTACGCCGAAGGTTTCGGTGGCGTAGTGGCCGCCATAGAGAACATTCACGCCGAGTTCTTCGGCGAGCGCGTAGGTCCAGTGCGGGCCTTCGCCGGTGATGAACGTGTCCACGCCTTCTTTCGCGGCGAGTTTCACTTCCGCGCCGGCGCCGCCGGTCACGACGCCGATTTTGCGGCAGGTGGCTGGGCCGCCGGGCAAGATGATCGGGGTGGTGCCGACGGCGTGTTGCAATCGCCGGGCAAGGTCAGCGCGCGAAATGTTTGTGTGCGATTGGAGGCCGAGGAATTGTCCGCGCTCGAAGAAGAAGGGCTTGAGTGATTTGAGGCCGAGCGCGCGGCAAAGGAGGGCGTTGTTGCCGAGCCGCAAGTGCATGTCCAGCGGGAGGTGCGAACTGTAAACGGCGACGTCGTGCTCGATCAATTCGCGCAAAAGTTTGTAGCGCTTGCCGGTCCACGGATGGGAGGGCGACCAGAACAGGCCGTGATGAATGATGAGGAGATTCGCCTTGGCGGCGATCGCGAGGCGCACGGTGGCGAGGGAGGCGTCCACGGTTGCGGCGATGCGGGTCACGCGTCCGCGATTTTCGACCTGCAAACCGTTGACCGCGCCATCGAAATCTTTGACTTCGGCGGTGCGCAGGGTGTGGTCGCAGTATTTAACGATTGCGGAGAGGGATGCGTGAGCCATGGGTTGAGGGAAACAAAATGCGCGGGAAATGTAAAATGGGAAAAGGGTTTTGGGCTTTGGAGGGGGTGAATCTTGACGAGGGATAAAGATGTGGCCGGCGAGGGCGCCGGCCACTGCACGCGAGGGCGCGTGCGCTCCCCGGGAAAATAGGAACAACCGGGCGAGGACGCCGTAAGTCAAGGGTAAGTCCAGTTTTTGGTCCAGTGCTCAGGACAATTACAAACAGGCGCCTTTGGGGATTTGGTCGTAGGCGAGCATGTCCTGGGCGAGTTTGCCTATTTGGGCGGCGGCGTGTTGGCGGGCTCGATGTTGCAGGACGAGGCGGTGAGTTTCGGCTTGGAGACTTTCCACGCCTTCGGCATAGCTGCGAAGTGCGCCGGTCTCGGTCACGACGCGCTCGTTCGCGAAATCCCGCAGTTGATTCAAGGCGGAATGGAGTTGCTGGATGCGCCCGAGGGTGGCGTCGGCGGAGGTTTCCGCGCAGCCGCCGTAATAGCCGAGAAAATTTCCATCGGCGTCGTGATGGGGAACGCCGCGATCAAGGATCCAGCGGTAATCGCCGCTATGGTGGCGCAGACGGTAACTCATCGCGAAGGAAAGGCGTTTTTCGAAGGAGCCGATATAATGCTGAATGCAGCGTTCGAGATCCTCGGGATGCACGCCTTCGGCCCAGCCATTGCCGAATTCCTGTTGGAGGGTGCGGCCGCGGAAATCCAGCCACGCGCGATTAAAATGAAAGCAGCCCATGTCCTTTCCGGCGAGCCAGATCATGATGGGCGCGCCGTCGGCAAGGTGCTGGAAATATTCCAAGTCCGGGTTCACTTTGTTCAAGCATAGGGCGGGAGCGGGCAATGGCAAGGATTGTTGGCCCGTTTTCCTGGGCGGCTTTTGCGGGGTCACAAATTAATTTGGAGGAATGGCATTTGACGAGTTTAGGTAGGAGCAGGTGGTCATTACCCTCTCTTAGACTTATTACCTCTTTTCCGCCATTTTGCGCCGGGGCCACGGCCAATGCATGTCCCAGTGGTGTCGAACCTTTAACAAGTGTTTGCGAAAGGAGTCGAGGCGATGCGCGTCACGTGCCCGCGATTTTCCTGAGAGATGAGGAAAAAGTAAAATTGGAAAAAGAGCGGAGACCAAGCCCGGCACCATTTTTTTACAGAAACAGTCAGGCAAGAATGTAGCGTCCACTCTTTTTTGACCCGACTCGTTTTACCAATCCGGCTTGAATGAGCGGTTGCAACAAATCCAGCGCTCCCTGCTTGGAAATATCCATTGCAGCCCATAACTCGCGCGGGGTCAGGCTTTTTTTGTCGCGAAGCAGTTGCAGTAATTGTTCCTGCTTCGGGCGCAGCACTAATTTCTTTTTTGTGGATTGCGCAGACAGGTTTTGCACCCTCAGCCAGACTCGCTCCAAGGTCTTTAGCAACCCCCCGGCGGAATATTCCAGCCAACCGGTCAAATCTTCGCCGGCCCTGGGCACGGCATCGAGCGCCTGGTAATAACTCGGGCGGTCTTCCCAATAAAATTCGTCCACCGAGAAAATATGATGGGTATCGAAGCCGCGCCGATACAATTCCCACAAGGCCAGGGCTCGTCCGGAACGTCCGTTGCCGTCGGCAAAAGGATGGATGGCTTCAAAACGATAATGAAGAATGGCGGAACTGAGGACTGGCGATATTTTGAGAGATTCATGGTTCCACCAGGAGAGCAATTCAAACATCAGCCCGGAAACATCTTGTGCGGGGGGCGGCATATATCGGCCAACTCGCACTTGAATCGTGCGGTAGCGCCCGGCAGTGCCTTGATCCATTACTTTTTCCGCCAGAATCCGGTGAAGGGTAAAAATATCCTCATGAGTGATAGCAGGAATGTTTGCCTTCGTTTCAATGAAGCGCAGTCCCGCAAAATAGTTAGTGACCTCGCGTTTGGCGCGCTGGGCCACGGCAGGGATTTCACGGCCCTCCTCGACGGCCCGCACTTGTTCCAAGGTCAGCGGATTGCCTTCAATGGCGGTTGACGAATGGGTGTTGCGGGTGCGGGTATCCTTCTGCAAAGCCGGAATCCAAGGCACCTGCACAGTCGCAGCCTGAATGCGCTCGCGCAGGGCGGCGATTTGCTCGACCTGGGCGAGCAAAGACGGCGTTACGGTGTATTGCGGCTCGTAACTCATGCCGGACAAGAATATTGATAAGTCAAGTATAAGTCCAGTTTTTAGTCAAGTGGCCAAGCCGTGTCTATGCTTGCGGTGTTCACAACCGCGCAACATGTTATGTCACTGATGCTGGCGAAAATGACTTGTAAAAACTGAGAGCGGGAAGAAAATCGCAAAGCAGCACGCACTCGTCGCGGCAAATAATGCCGGGGAGAAATCATAGTTTTATCCCACAAAAAAAGAAATCAAATGTCCAACCAAACCTGGTTAACGCACTGCGTCAAACAAATCAGGGGAGTGAACCCTTTTGACGGGGATTGCCTGCCGTCGCGAGTTTCGCTGTTTGGCTTTGGGCGGCCGACGCTGCCATTTCCACATCTGTGGAATTACAAAATTCCGATTAAGATTTTCGAGACGTTTTATTGGGATTCGGAACAAGAAGAAGGTTCTGGGAAACATAACCGATATATTTATGTGGCGGGAATGCCACCGGTGTTATTGACGCGGGAACCGGCAGTCATCAAAGCGGTGCTGGCGAACACCGGCGACAAACCCGGGCAATTTGACCGGGATACAAGCCCCACCGCGGGGATTGCCCGCGCCACTGGTGAAGATTCGTTGCTGTATTCAAATGGCTCGATTTGGCGGAGACAGAAGCGGCTGTCCGCCGAGCCGTTCAGCCGTTCCAATCTGTTTCAGCCGGAGAAGTTTCATGGCTTCGAGCAAACCTTCCGCGAGACGGTAGCCAAAAGACTTGAGGCACTTCGTTCCCGCCAGTTGGCCACAGGCAAGAAAATAGTCCGCGTGGAACTCGAGTCCGAAGTCAAAGTCGTGATGCTGGAGATGCTGGTGAACAATTTCTTTGGCGGGCACGTTGCCTATGAGGAATTACGCGATCGCTACGTTCCAGCCATCGGAATGCTCATTGATCACATGGTCAGTGATACGGTCGCGCCGAGGACCCTGGCGCTTTTGAGGATGTTAACCGGCCGCAACGCGATTCTGAAAGAAAAGAGCGGTGATTTTGAAGCCTTGACGGACATCGCGCTTGCGGGACGCGCCGAGGGACGCGGATTGTGGAGCCAGTTTAAGTCTGAGGCTACGAACGACGCACTTCGGAGTAACATCAGAGTATTCCTGGCCGGTGCCATGGAGGCCACGACCTCATTTGCGAGCTGGGCGTTATCACATTTGTCGCGCCGCTCGGATATTCAGGATCAAATATATGACGAAGTAAAAGACATGAGCGTGTACGACCCGGACAATCTGATGCGGGCGGTCACTCTCAACCGCGTTTTGGAAGAGACCTTGCGACTGACTCCCGCACTTTATTTTCTGCCGCGCCGGGCCACGGCGGATATCTGGATCGAGACAGCCGACCACCGAAAAATGTTTATGCCCAAGGGCACGCAACTCCGCCTTGATGTGTGGCACGCAAACCGGCGCGAGGAATTTTGGGGGGAAGCGGTGACGGGTTATCCGGCGGAAATGTTTGAACCGAAACGCTGGGACGTTCTCGCACAAAAGGGAATTACCTCCAAGGACATGCTGCATTTCGGATTCGGGCACGGACCGCGTTTTTGCCCGGGAAGATACCTTGGTTTGTTGGAGGTTGGGTTGGTTTTGGGAGCGGCGGTTAAAATTTTCAAGTTCACGGCGGTCAATAAAAAAGCGGAAGCGAAGGCAGGCGTGTCAACCAAGCCAGCCGACGGAGCATTGGTGGATTTGGAACTTAGAGCATGAAGGCGGCTTTGAGAAAATCCGCTCGGAGTTCGATCAAATCTTCACCGTCTTGCTGGCGTGCGGGTAACTAACAATTCACGCTGCACTCACAACGCGATGAACCGGCCAACAAAGCTCACGGCAGCCGTCACTACGGGCGGGTTATCGGTGTTATTTGTGATCGTCTATGGCAGTTGCAACTGGGTTACGGCTCATCGCAACGACGTAGGAACCTGGTATTATTCGTGGGAACATCTCATTCCGTTTGTGCCAGTGATGATCGTGCCTTATATGTCCATCAACTTGTTCTTTGTGTCCGCCCCGTTCTTATGCCGGAGCCGCGAAGAATTGCGCACGTTCGCGCTTCGCGTCGCGTTTGCGATCCTGATCGCCGGGGTTTGCTTTCTCTCGATGCCGTTGAAATTGGGTACGCCGGTTCCCCCGACTTCCGGTTGGACGGGTGTCATTTTCGATTTTCTTCATCGCTTCGACCAGCCTTACAACTTGGCTCCTTCCTTGCACATCACCTTCCGAACCATTCTGGCTAATCTATTTGCGCGCCATACGAAAGGCGTTCTGCGAATAGCCAGCCACATCTGGTTCTTCCTGATTGGTCTTTCAACGGTGATGACCTATCAGCATCATATTGTGGACGTGGCCGCTGGTTTTATTTTGGCAGCCGTATGTTTTTATCTCTTCCGCGAGACCAATTCTGCTTGCCGGAAACCGGGAATGACTGAATCGGTGAAAAGTTAAAACTCTCTTACAAACTTTTTCACTAACATTTGTTGAATTCTTCCACATCCGTCATATAGTGCGCTCGTTTGAACCATTCGCATCAACATGAGTAGCTCGACCGCGCCGTAGCTATGCCGTAGCAGAAGCTGGCGTAGTATTTAACGATTGCGGAGAGGGATACGTGAGCCATGGGTTGAGGGAAACAAAATGCGCGAGAAATGTAAAATGGGAAAAGAGTTTTGGGCTTTGGAGGGGGTGAATCTTGACGAGGGATAAAGATGTGGCCGGCGAGGGCGCGTGCGCTCCCCGGGAAAATAGGAACAACCGAGCGAGGACGCCGTAAGTCAAGGGTAAGTCCAGTTTTTAGTCCAGTGCTCAGGACGATTACAAACAGGCGCCTTTGGGGATATGGTCGTAGGCGAGCATGTCCTGGGCGAGTTTGCCTATTTGGGCGGCGGCGTGTTGGCGGGCGCGATGTTCGAGGACGAGGCGGTGGGTTTCGGCTTGGAGGCTTTCGACGCCTTCGGCATAGCTGCGAAGTGCGCCGGTCTCGGTCACGACGCGCTCGTTCGCGAAATCCCGGAGTTGATTCAAGGCGGAATGGAGTTGCTGGATGCGCCCGAGGGTGGCGTCGGCGGAGGTTTCCGCACAGCCGCCGTAATAGCCGAGAAAATTTCCATCGGCGTCGTGATGGGGAACGCCGCGATCGAGGATCCAGCGGTAATCGCCGCTATGATGGCGCAGACGGTAACTCATGGCGAAGGAAAGGCGTTTTTCAAAGGAGCCGATATAATGCTGAATGCAGCGTTCGAGGTCTTCGGGATGCACGCCTTCGGCCCAGCCATTGCCGAATTCCTGTTGCAGAGTGCGGCCGCGGAAATCCAGCCACGCGCGATTAAAATGAAAGCAGCCCATGTCCTTTCCGGCGAGCCAGATCATGATGGGCGCGCCGTCGGCAAGGTGCTGGAAATATTCCAAGTCCGGGTTCACTTTATCCGAGCATAGGGCGGGAGCGGGCAATGGCAAGGATGTTGTAACAAAATATAATTGACTTACCTTTTATAAAAAGTAAGCTATAAACATGAAAGTAGAAACCAAGCCCGATTCCGTTTACTTTTCCGTCAAAGGCCAGATCGTCATCCCCCGGCACCTCCGCAAAGAATTTGAGATAGAAGCAGGCACCCAGGCCCACGTTCAGGCCACCCCCGAAGGCATCCTCATCCAACCCGTCACCCACAAATTCATCAGCAGCCTCCGCGGCAAATACAAACACCTCCCCGTCATGGAAACCCTCAAACAAATCAAACAAGAAGAAAAAGCCCATTGACCTATGGCCAAAGTCCTCGATTCATGGGCCCTCATGGCCTTCTTCAAAGGCGAACCGGCCGCCGCCGCCGTCGAGACCCACATCAAAAAAGCCACCGGCGATAAATCGCGCCTCTATCTATCTGTCATCAACTGGGGCGAAATTTACTACGCCATGTGGCGCGCCGGTGGAAAAGCCGCTGCCGACGCCATCGCCGAAGACCTCTCCCGGCTACCCTTAGAAATTATAGAAGCCGACCTTGCCCTGACCAAACAAGCCGCCCAATTCAAAGCCACCCGCAAAATGTCCTACGCCGATTGCTTCGCCGCCGCCCTCGCCAAACAAAAAAACTGCGAACTCCTCACCGGCGACCCCGAATTCAAAGAAGTAGAAAAAGAAATCAAGATCCACTGGTTAAAATGATCCCTCCCGTTCCCTGGTAAGGCCGAACTGCCGCTCCGCCCGTCCCTCCGCAACCCTTTAGATTATTGGGCGACATCCCTACGGTGGGCGCGATCCTGGTCGTTTCCTGCACCACGCCCAGACTATCGCCATTACCGGCAGGAGCTACCGACTTAAAAACCACGCCGCCCTTGCTGGGAAAGTGGATAAGAACAAGAAGACCAAAGCCAAGCCCCACAAACTTTCGACCGCAGAACCGGCGAACTGAATGGCTCGCTTTCCGATTCTGCTCGATTTATTTTGCTGCCGACCGATTATGGAAGACTTGCTTTTCGTCGCGAAACCGTCCATATTAAGTTGCAGGTTAACTTATTCCGAGGATCTCACTATGGCTAGTTACTTGATTATGCTCACAGCAATTCTGGCGCTGGTGGGAGTGGTGCTGGCAGCCGTCATCCCACGTCGTATGCAGATGGCGCGACGGGCGCAAGCGCTCCTGGCACAGATGCCGCAGCATGAATCGAAGACGGTTTACTTGGCCTTCGCTTCCGGGTGGGATCGTGGCAAGGAGAAAGAAATGGACGCAAAAATTACTGAAGAGGAAAAGAGCGGATGGACATTTCTGAAAGCCAGGGAAGCGAACCCTCTCAAAACGATCCGCACATGGGGCGGCGGTGTTAACCTTGACTTCATACGAAAATCCTGAGGGCGCCATCAGCTAACAATCTTGTCTGAACGTAGTTGCCGCGCTTTTAGTTTGCCCGCGTCAAGAAAACTAATATGGATTGAGCACCTCAAGGTGGCCGGTTTTGATTCCACCCCGGCTCGCTGGTTTTGAATTGACCGGTGACACCCTTGGGTCACCCATAAAAAATTCCCCCACCATAAAGAGCGAAGCGAGTCGCGCCCCAAAGCGCGCTACCGCCTCAACCCCCACCCACTCCTTGCAGCTTCCCCCCGTGACCGTCCGTAAGGACAGCCGCCTCGGAGGGGCCATCGACCCGACACGTTTATAACCCCAAACCCCGAATAAAAATCTATGCGCGAGCGCGACTCACCCCGTGAGTCGCATCATTCCCCCTGCTATCGCCCCTCAGAGACTTTTGCTCCTCTCACGAAATGCTATACTCCATCCGTGCGCGACCGCCTCACCAAAACCCGACGCTCATGGAACCCAAACCGCATCCTCCCATTAGGCAGAGTCCGTTTTTGGGGTTGAGACGATTCTTTTTGTCTTCTGACCACGGGATTATATGGCTGGCCGTAAGCAAAGGTCGGACGGTTAGGCCGGTGACGCAGCAGCGGAAGTTGTAGGCGGATAGAATTCGGTCGCGGAAAAATTTCTGGTTTACGCGAAGGCGGACGATGGCTTCGCGTTCGACGCCTTCGCGGGGAATATCGTCTCGGCTTAAATCGGCAACCTCCTCGATGGGTTTTCCGAGTCGTTGCGCGAGTAGTTCTTCGCTTTCAAATGCCAGAGCTTCAGGGTGCGCGGCGAATTCTTGCCAGACTTCTTCTTCGCCTTTGGCACCGTGTTTCATTCCGCCGACGCCGCGTGATTGTAACGCGGGATCAAGCCGGGCGAAATTTGTGAGTTTCAAGGCAATCGAACTGGAAGTACGGCCAAGGAGTCGCGCAAGTTCAATGACTTGCGGATTACCCGTGTGAATGGTGCCGAAGGGGATTTTACAATAGAGGTTAAAGGCGAGGATGTGTTCCTCGCGCGTCCACGGTTGGTTGTGCCTTTGCGTTGATTTTTCTGCACCTCTCTCAGGCATAGCTAAGTTCGGTGGATTAAAGCGGAGTGGAATGGTTTGGGCAAGTTTGGTCTTGCCAAGTCTCCCGTACCTGGCCAGGTGTATATGGCGAGTTATGGCTATCGAAAAAATGTACACGATTTCGCTGGGTGATTTTGATCTTGGGCAGGTGATTGATGGGTTGGAGGTGCGGGCGCGGGCGTGGGAGGACACGGCGGCTTTTTGTCGGTCAGGCGATTCGCCGGAGGGTTTTGTGGCAGAGGAATGTGATGACGCCGAGGAGGCGGAGTGGATCGCGGCGCATTATCGGGTGATTATTTCGCGGATTTTGGAGCAGAGGGAGGCGCAGTCGTGAATGGGGGAAATGCCAATCGGGTGGCGAAGGGGTTTTGTATTTTTATTGATTCGGTTTGTGAAGGTCGAGTTCCGGTGTGGCGGGATGGTGCCGGGGCGTTTGTGGTTTTTAAATCGAAGTTGGAGGCGCAACGGGAGATCGCGGATGATTTGAGGTTGCGGCTGGGTGAGTTTTTGGCTGGGCAGCGGGATTTTGAGGATGCGATTTGGGTGGAGGATTATGTGTTGGAGGTTTCGGTGGGGTCGGATGGTTCGATTGTGGATGGGGATGGGAATGTGTTTAAGTGCGTTGCGGAATAGGATGAATAGGTAAACGCCCTTCACGACCGCGCCTTTGACCGCCATCTGATGTGGATTGACAACGATTTCACCGTAAGATTTTCCCGCAAACTCCACAATGTTAATGACGAATCAAAAGAGACCGTCAGTTGGCTGACAAAATTTGAAGGTACGAAACTTTTACTTACAGAAAGATTCTCACCCGATCTTGCGTTCTTAGGAATTCACATGAGCAAATGCGAAAAACAATAACAGCCAAAGCTTGGCCTTTCCGATGCTCTAATCGGTTACATTTGAACGAGTATGAACGATATTGAAATGTGGCCTATACGAGTCAATTCCTATTTCTTGCACAAGCGTTAGAAGTGTATCACGCCCGATGCGGCCATTTTGAAGCAATAGACATGTCGGAACAAGATCACGAACATCGCGTATCGAACGAATTTTAAAGCGTAATTCGTCCATAGTGTGGGAGGACATCGAAAAGGCTAAATTTCATTCTTAGTAATAATAATGGAACTCTCATCCAACAACCGCACCAAACCCCTTTACCCCACCCTCGCCATCCTCCTCGCCGTTCTGGCCAGCGTCGCCGCCATCGAATTCGCCATGGGCCGGCTCCCTCTTGGTCCCGACCACAAATTCGGCCTTTGGGAAAGCGACATCTGGAGCAGCGAAAACTCCCAACGCTTTGCCGATCCCTACTCCTTCAGCCACATCGTCCACGGCATCCTCCTCTACGCCATCCTCCACCAACTCACCGGCCGCTTAAAAAAATCCCCCTGGTGGCAAGCCCGCAAAGACCACCCTCACCCTGAAGACGATTCCCGTCCAAAGGACCTCCCGGCCCTCCGCGACTCCGCGGTAAAAATTCCGCATTCCGCACTGAGATTCCTGATAAACGCCCCTTCCTCATCGCCCTCGCCATCGAGGCCACCTGGGAACTCCTCGAAAACTCCCCTCTCATCATCAACCGCTACCGCTCCGTCACCATCTCCCTTGGCTACGCCGGCGACAGCATCCTCAACTCCTGCAGCGATATTCTTATGATGTGCCTGGGCTATTTGTTCGCGGCGCGAGTTCCGGTTTGGGTGAGTGTGGTGGCGGTTCTGGCGATGGAGGTCGGTTGTCTGTTTTGGGTGCGGGATAATCTGACGTTGAATGTCATTATGCTGATTTATCCGATTGAAGCGATTAAGCATTGGCAATCCGCGGGTCATCCGATGACGTAGGGGTTTGGATGTTATGGAGAGGGATAAAGATGTGGCCGGCGAGGGCGCCAGCCACTGCACGCGAGGGCGCGTGCGCTCCCCGGGAATAAATAGCGCTTCGTTCCCAGGCAAAAATGGTGTTCAAAAACCGCGTTTTTCTCCCACGGAAAACTTGAAACTGAAAACTTGAAACTTCCTGACAAACTTTTTCACTAACATTTGTTGAATTCTTCCACATCCGTCATATAGTGCGCTCGTTTGAACCATTCGCATCAACATGAGTAGCCCGACTGACGCTGACCAGCCCTGGGATATCCAGGCCGCGCGCAACACGTACAATATCCATCGCTGGGGTGTAAAATATTTTGATATCAATGACGCGGGCCGGGTGGTGGCGACGCCGCAGCAGGAGGCGGGGGCGGCGGTGGATATCACGGATGTGATCGAGGAGGCGAAGGCGCGCGGGTTGAAGTTTCCGTTGCTGATCCGGTTTCAGGATATTTTGCGGAATCGGGTGGAGTCCATCAATCTGGCGTTTCGCAATTCGATCGCGGAGTTTAATTATCAGGGGCTGTATCGGGGGGTGTTTCCGATCAAGGTGAATCAGCTTCGCGAGGTGGTGGAGGAGATTTTGGATGCGGGGAAGCCGTTTAATTTCGGGTTGGAGGTGGGGAGCAAGCCGGAGTTGTTCGCGGGGCTGGCGTTGCAGAATTCGATGGGGAGTTTGATCATTTGCAATGGTTATAAGGATGCGGGTTTTATCAAGATGGCGATGTTGGGGCTGAAGTTGGGGAAGAAGGTGATCATGGTGGTGGAGAAGTTGGAGGAGTTGCGGCATATCATCACGTTGTCGAAGCAGATCGGGGTGGAGCCGTTGATCGGGATTCGGGCGCGGTTGATGAGCAAGGGGGCGGGGAAGTGGGCGGAGAGCGGGGGTGAGAATGCGAAGTTTGGGTTGTGCACGGCGGAGCTTTTGGCGGCGACGGAGTTGTTGAAGGCGGAGAATTTGGGGCATTGTTTCAAGTTGCTGCATTTTCACATCGGATCGCAGGTGCCGGATATTTTGACGGTGAAGAAGGCGGTGCAGGAGTCGGCCCGATTTTACGCGAAGTTGTATAAGATGGGTTTTGCGATTGAATATATGGATGTGGGGGGCGGGTTGGGGGTGGATTATGACGGGAGCCGGTCGGCGTTCGATAGTTCGACGAATTATACGCTTCAGGAGTATACAAACGACATAGTGTATTACATCGCAGATGTTTGCAACGCGGAGAAGGTGCCGCATCCGGGGATCATCAGTGAGAGCGGGCGCGCGATTGTGGCACATCATAGCGTGCTCGTGGCTGAGGTGTTTGGGGCGATCGAGAAAATTCGGGCGGGGTCGCAGTTTCAATATGGCGATGCGGAGCATCCACTGGTGCGGGAGTTGTTGGACATCCGAAAAAATTTCGCGAAGCTGAACAAGCTCGAGGCGTATCACGACGCGTTGGAGCGCAAGGACGATGCGCATCAGATGTTCACGCTGGGGATGATGGATTTGCCGGACAAGGCGAAGATCGAAAATCTTTATTGGGAAATCGGCCTGGCGGTGGCGCAGAGTTTTCACGGCCAGCCTTACATTCCGGATGAGATTCGCAAGCTCGAAGACAGTTTGGCGGATCAATACATGTGCAATTTTTCGGTGTTCCAATCGCTGCTGGATCATTGGGCGCTGGGCCAGTTGTTTCCGATCATGCCGTTGAATAAATTGAACGAGCGGCCAACGCAGGAGACGACGCTGGTGGATATCACTTGCGATTCCGACGGGCAGATCAATAAGTTCATTGACCTGCGCGATGTGCGCGACACGCTGCCGTTGCACAAATTGAACGTCGGCGCGAACGGCCAGATCGAGCCGTATTACGTCGGGTTTTTTTTGATGGGCGCGTATCAGGACATCATGGGCGACTTGCATAATCTTTTCGGCCGCGTGAATGAAGTGCATGTGTTCCTCGATCCCGACGAACCCGCCGGTTATTACGTCGAGGAAATTATCGAAGGCACGACCATCGGTCAGGCGTTGGCGTCGGTGCAATATGACGAGAATGAATTGAAGCGCTTGATGAAAGTACAGATTGATGACGCCATCAAATCCGACCGCATGAAACCTTCCGAAGCGATGCGCCTGCTGGATGATTACGAGCGCGGGTTGAAGGATTATACCTACCTGACCTTTTGATCGCGCCGCCGCCCATCCGCATGCCGGACACCGCTCCCAAGGCTGAATTGCTGCGTTCGCTGGGCAAGCTGGTGCGCGGACTTTCGGCGTTGTTCTGGGGCTTGCCGATTTCGCTGATCGTATGCGTCCAAACCGCGCAGACGCAAATTCTCCACAGCTTGTACGTCCTGCCGCCGATGATCGTTCTCAGCCTGCTTTTTTACGGCTTGTGGCTGCTCGGTCATTTTCAACGGCAGGAACGCATCTGGGTCGCGGCGCTGGATCGCGCGAAAATTCTTTCGCTCGTGAACCTGGGCCTGGGGCCATTTCTTTTTTGGTGGAACCAGCGGCCGGGCGAAGTTTTTTTTGTGGCCATCATCAATGTGCTGGGCGTGACCGGCCTGTTATTTTTGAGCGCGTTAAATGCCGTTCTCTGCCGTCTCACCGCCATGCTGCCTGATGAAAGTTTGCGACAGGAGACGCGGCATTTCACCAGCCTGAACCGTTTTCTTTTGCTCGGTATTCTTTTGATAGACGTTTTGTTTTTCGTGCTTCAACGGTTTTCGCTGCATGTGGACTTGCCGATCAATCTGGACGAAATCTTTGGCCCCGGCGGCGGCTGGCTGGTGATGTTTCTGGGACTGCTCCCGCTGGCAATGACAATGGCTCTGATCTGGAAAATCAAAGAGATTATTTTGGACAGCGTCTTCGGCGCGGATTAAAGACTCCTTGCGGACCGCGGGTCTATGACCCGCAGCAATGCACGAGTAAGATTGCCGCGCAAGACTGATTCGAGAACGGCTTGACCTTATGAACCTTGCTGCGGGTCATAGACCGCGGTCCGTAGGGAAAGACGCGTCGCGCCGATTTTCCGTTTTCATAATTCCATGCTAATGTAAAAAGTTATGTCACTCACGCCTTCAACCATGCTGCCACTCGGCACCGTCGCGCCGGATTTTCAGTTGCCGGATACGAACGGCAAAATCGTCTCGCTGGCCGATTTCAAAAATGCCCCCGCGCTCGTCGTGGTTTTCATGTGCAATCATTGTCCCTATGTGAAATTGATTCGCGAAGGCCTTGCGCAGTTTGCCCGCGATTACGCTTCCAAAGGCGTCGCCCTGATCGGCATCAATTCCAACGACGCCGAAAATTATCCCGCCGACAGTCCCGCGAAAATGAAAGAGGAAGTTGCCGCCTTCGGCTACGTGTTTCCATATCTCTTTGACGAATCGCAAGCCGTCGCCAAGGCTTATCGCGCCGCATGCACGCCCGACTTTTTCCTGTTCGACCACCAACACCACCTCACTTATCGCGGTCAATTCGATGAAGCGCGCCCCGGCAAAAACGCAGCCGTGACCGGCAAAGATTTACGCGCCGCGTTGGATGCCGTGCTCGTGGGCAAGTCCGTGATGGGCGAACAAAAGCCAAGTATGGGTTGCAACATCAAGTGGAAGAAAAACAACGCGCCAGATTATTTTTGAAAAACAATCCGGCGCGCACGACTCACTTTCCCCACCGTAGCCGCGGTCTGCAACCGCCGGACTAACACTCCCAGGCGCAACTATTCAGTCACTGATTTTTTAGGTGCCATGATGGCGATCAACACCGCAACCCACAGCACGAGCAACGCCGTGCCCGCGTGAATGACCCACATCGGCAGCAGTTCGTGAGCCGCGGCCAAACCCATTCCGTTGCGTGAGCCATTGCCGGTGGCTATCCACAAATCCAGCCGCCAGTTGACCATCACCAGCATCACGCCATACATCAACGTCGCCGGCACGAACGAGAGGCGCGAAAATTTTGCGCCGTTTTCCCCGAGCCACGAATTGAGCAGCACCGGCCACGCGACGCAAATCGCGCCAACCGTCATGATGATGCCCACCGCCAGACTGTCGCCGGCATCATAGGCAACGCCCACGAGCCACGCCAAGCCGCCGACCATCATCGCGCTCCACGCCAGCAAGCCTCGCAACCCGGCAAAAAGATTTTTCTGCGAAGCGATTTGCCAGCCGCCACCGCCCGTTCCGGCCGCAGCGCCGTGTTCGCGAAGCAGCCGCATTTGGCGATGGTGATTGAAAAACACCACCTGGCAGGTCAGCAGGAAAAATCCGAACAGCCAAAAGATCCCGGTTTGCACCAGTGCATAAACATGCGGTGTCCAGTGCCAATGCTGGCGTGCGACCCCAGCGATCATTTGCGCGGCGATCACATAAGCCACGGCGAGCCAGATTCCACCGAGCCCGCGTTTCAACATGCTTTTTTGAACCGGATTGGTCGCGTTGCGAATCGCCCAGATGGAACCGAACGCGGAACCAAAAATCCCGATGAACGGCAGCGTGATAAAAGAAAGAATGCCGCCGCTCTTCGCCGCCGTCGCCCCGGCTGCGCCCGTGCTCGCGAGCGTGACAGTCTTGAGTGGTAATGCCGAAAGCACCGCACCCGCGAACGCCTGGCCCGGCGCGCTCTGGCGCAATGCGCCTTCAACAAACGCCGCGACTTCTTCCTGCAATAATTTGCGCCCGCGCGAGAGCCGCTGTTTCACGGCGTCTTCGGTCAGGTCCAAACTTTGCGCGACCGCTTCAATGGATTGATGCTCGCGATAAAACAACACGAGCGGCTCGCGATAAATATCCGGGATGCGTTCAAGCGAACGCCACAGAATCGCCTGTTCTTCGTTCGAAATGGTTTGCTCGGCGGGCAGGCGTTCGGGCGCGGGAGAATCATCGGCGGCTTCGAGCGTCTCCGCGCGATGCACCGGTTCGCGGCCTTGCCGGCGCAAGGCGCTATTGATAAGATTGCGGGCAATGCCGCAAAGCCAGGCGCGCAACTTCGCTGGTTCACGCAATTCGGCAAGCTGCTTCCACGCGGTGAAAAAGGTTTCCTGAGCAAGGTCTTCGCTCTGCGATAAATTGCCCGTGGCACTGTAAGCCAGCGAGCAAATGAGGTTTTGGTAGCGCGACACGATTAGCCCGAAGGCATCGCGATTGCCCGATAAACTTCTGGCAACCAACTCCATGTCGCTACTCGAATTCATAGCAATAGTAATCATAGCTATAATGGAGTGGTGACAAAAGCAGGAAAGGTGACAGGAAATCTTTGGGAAATTTTATGCCTTCGGAGAGGCCTATTTTAGCGCAGAGGCGCAGAGAAAAACCAAAAATTAGCCACAGATGGAACACGGACGAACACGGGAAATTTATTTTTAATCAGTGTTTAATTCGTGGTCCGTTTTTTTGTTTTTCTCTGCGCCTTTGCGTCAAAAGAAGAAAACCCAACGCTGCCTATCGAGTAGAAAAATGATAGATGGTCGTTTGCTTGTAGGTGTCGCCCACACGCAGCACGACGGAAGGGAATTCCGGATGGTTCGGCGAATCGGGAAAATGCTGGGGCTCGATGCAGAAGCCGTTGTGCTTTTCGTAAGTCCATCCGCCTTTGCCGATGATGTGGCCGTCGAGAAAATTGCCGGTATAGAATTGTATGCCGGGCTCGGTGGTGGAGACTTCCAGCACGCGGCCCGTCTCAGGATCATAGACGCGCGCGGCAAGGCCGAGTTGTCCGGGCGGTTTGTTGAGCACGAAATTTTGATCGTAACCCCTGGCGATCTTAAGTTGTTCGTCCGTCAATTTAATGCGTTCCCGAATCGGCGTCGGTTGGCGGAAATCGAATGGCGTGCCGTCCACCGGGCGCAACTCGCCGGTCGGTATCAGCGTGGCATCCACAGGCGTGAATTTATCCGCGTTGAAATAATATTCGTGGCCAAGGATGTCGCTGCTGTGGCGCAAATTGAAATAGGAATGCTGCGTGAGATTGCAAATCGTGTCCTTGTCCGTCGTGGCGGTAAAATCAATGCGCAACGAATTATCCTCAGTGAGCGTATAAATCGCCGTCACGGAAAGGTTGCCCGGGAAACCTTCTTCGCCATCCTTGGAAAGATAATCGAGTTGGAGCGCGGGGCCGTTGGTGGTGACTTTGGGTGTGGCACGCCACACAACTTTATCGAAACCTTTATTGCCGCCATGCAGCAGGTTCGGGCCGTTGTTCAACGCGAGAGAATATTCGTGCCCGTCGAGCGTGAATTTTCCCTTGGCGATGCGATTTCCGTAGCGGCCAATCAATGCGCCGAAGTAAGGGCTGTAACCGAGATAACCGTCGAGCGTCTCGTAGCCAAGCACGACATCGCCGAACGTGCCATTGCGATCCGGCGTGCGCAGCGAAACCACGATGCCGCCGTAAGTCATGATGCGTGCCTCGACGCCGTGAGCGTTGCGCAAAGTATAAATATCAATCGCCGTGCCATCCGGCAGTTCGCCAAAAGAGGATTTCTCAATCGGGCCGGGCGAGCTTTGGGGGGTGGGGTTGCTGCCTGGCGAGGCGCAACCCATCAGTCCCATACCCAGTCCAACCACAATCAGCAAAATCATCAGCGGCATGGCAGCTTCCATATTTGTAATTCGATTTTGAATTCGATGATGCAAACACAAGATGGAGCGGCTGGCAATGTTCGTTTGTTTCGAGAGGCATCAATGGAAAGACGGCGGCGTCCAGCCGCTGTACGGCAGAGCGGCAGTTGTGCCGTATTATTCGGCAAGTAGCTCATACCTATAGCTGTAGATAAGTTCATAAGCCATCACGATAACTCAAATGAAAATAATTCCAAAAAGTAGTTGCATAGTCTCTTAGCCTGGTATAGATACTCTGTCGAAGTTAAATGACTGCCAACATAAACATTTCAACCAAGAGTTCGCCGGTTGCGACTGTCGCGCAAGCGATGGATTGCGGCTGGCTGGGCCGTGGTTGCGCGTTTTATTCCAATCCGGCCATCGCGCACGTTGCTCCGATGGCTCGTGGTAATAAGGCTCGATTGGAGGCAGGCAGGTAATAGACTAAACCGAATTTTCTAAACCCTGCTTGCCGAAATGGAAGCAGGGTTTTTTGTTTTGTTGATACGACTGCTGAAGTTAACCGCAGCAACGAAAGGCTGAGTAACTGTGAGTCATAAATACGCGACGTCTAAATGATGTCTATCAGCGCGAAACATAGTCTGGCGAAGGCGGGCGTCTGCTGGCCACCGATGGGGTGTGCCCATGAGCGACAACGCCAGGCGCCAGAAGCAACGCACTTGAGTTTACAATTTAAGGGCTTCGGAGGAGGTGTGCCCCTAAACACCGAAACGTCCACCGTGAAATACCTGTGGCTGCGGATCAACCAACCGTAAGGTGTTTGTTCTTTATCGTAATTGCAGGCCCGGCGGCGAAAGTCTCCGGGCCTGTTTGTTTTAGTCCCAGGTTCTACTTGGAGCTGGACGCAAGCAGGAAAACGAGCGGCGGCGGTGCGAGGTTAAATCGCGTTGCCCATTCTTCGCCTGCTTGCTTCTGTCTCAAACCTTCAACCAAAGGATGACTATATGAAAAATCCCATTCGTTTCCAAAGCCGTCTGTTGATTCGCCGCAGTTATAAGCCGGTGCGGGCTTATCGTCGCGCGAAAGGAATTACTTTTCGCCCAACGTCGTTGCGGCTGCCGCCCGTAATTGCCGGCAATCAAAATGAACCGCCTCCGGGCATCGAAGGCGAAGCCATCGTGAAATCAGTCTAGGCCATGCGGAGGCAAAATATCTTTGACGCCAGGGAGCATTGACGGTGTGGGCTTGGGGAAGTCCGTAAGCGGCGTTCGCTTGTAACGAGTGGACGCCGCTTTGCTTTGTGCGACGCGAGCACCGGTGCCGGTCAGGACCTCACAGGCCTGATCGCAGTGGTTCAACTCCACTCTCGCGCCGCACTTTAATTTCAAATGCGCAGAACAAATTTTGGCAACTCTCGAACGCGAAGTAGATCGAGCGGTCCGGCGAAAGCCGGATGCGAGCCGGTGGAAGAGACCGGCCGGGAGGTTGCTATTTTTATCAAGTGAAGTGACGCGATTACGATGAAGGGCAAACTCTCGTTAATGAGAAGCGATAGATAAACAAAAGCTTTAATCGGTTACTCGGAAGGAAATTAACTATGAATGCGGAAGTCTATGTGGGGATAGTCTGGGTTTTGCTGGCCGTGGCGTTGTTTTTTTTGGCGCGGCGATCTTGTTTTGATGTGCCGGAAGGTTTTTACGGGCTGCTCTATCGGCATGGGGAATCGCTGCATAGAATCAGCCCGGGCCGGCATTATTTCTGGGCGCGCGGCCATAGCGTGCGGCTGGTGGACATGCGGAAAACAACCTTGAACATCGGCGCGCAGGATTTGGTGAGCGCGGATCATGTGCCGGTCAAGTTGAGTTCCGTGCTGACGTATCAGATCATCCAGGCGGAAACGGCGATTCATCAGGTGCAGGATTACCAACTGCATTTGTGCGCGGCGGCTCAGGCGGAATTACGCGGATTGATTGCTCTCACGGCGATAGATGACTTGTTGGATCATCGTTGGAACATTTCGTTCCGGCTATTATCCCTGGTGCAGCCGCACGCGGATAGAATCGGCATCGAGCTTCACGCGGTTGAAGTGTGCGAGATCGTTTTGCCTGAAACAAGCGCAGCGACCACGAGATGCGGCTTGTTTCCCGTGCTGCCGGATTAATTCAATATTCGCGGTCGGTCACGATGCCCGGTTGCGGAACCGGATAACGGCCTTCGGCATCCGAAGCGACCGGCGGCGGAGAATTGAGTGTCAGTTTGGCCACGCCCGGCGCGAGTTCAATGTCCGAGTTGAGCATTTCGTCGTAGGTGATTTCCTTGCCGGTGTGGGCAGCCTTGCGGCCAAGCGAACAGGTCACACTGGCTTGGACGCCGCGTTTGACCTCGCTGTAAGGCTTGTCGTGGAGAATCGCTTCAACCAGATCGTTCCATTCGTTCAAGTAAGGATCTTCCTCGGCGGGTTTCACCTTGGAAGTCCAGATCGTATTATTGGACAACGGAGCTTGGCCGCTGTGAGTGCTGGAAGGCATGCCGCAATCGGCGTATTTGGAAACAACGGCCATGCCCTTGCTCCCGTGCGCGTAACTGGAATAAATGTCGTTGCAGCCAAGCATGCAGCGTCCGTCCAGATAAAGTTTCGCGCCATCGGCAAAAGTATATTCGACCGAATACGTATCGAAATTTTGGTCCACATACAAATCACCGGCGCGTGAATGCCGGTAATGACGGCCGCCAAGCGCCTGCGCTTTGATCGGCCAGGCATTTTTCATCCAGCAGAGATGATCAATGTGGTGGATATAAAAATCGTTGTAGCAACCGCCACTGGCCCAGATGAAGCTGTGAAACCGCGAAATCTGCCAGAGCAATTCGCTAGGCTGGCCGGGCCATTTCTCGGAGAACGCCGAAGCCAGTGGCCCCGCCATGCGATAACCCCGCATCAGGTTGATTTCACCGATCTCGCCGTCCTGAATGCGCTTTTGTAATTCCTGCATCGGACGGCTGTGGCGCGACATGAGGCCGACACCGACCTTCAAGTTTTTCGCGGACGCATCATCGGCAAGCTTCAACATGCGGCGAGACGAAGGCCCGTCCGCCGTGAGCGGCTTTTCCATGAAGACATGCAACCCCTTTTGAATGGCGTAAGTGAAATGCACCCAGCGAAATGCCAGCGGCGTCGTGAAGATGGCGATGTCGCCCGGCTTGAGACAGTCCATCGCTTTTTGATAACCGTCGAAGCCGATGAAACGGCGGTCGGGCGGCACGTCCACAGATTTTCCATGCTGCTGGCTCAAGGCGCTGTAAGTGCTCGCCAAGCGATTCTCAAAAACATCCGCCATCGCGACGAGTTTCATCGGACATTGCTTGACCGAAAGCGCGTTGCTCGCCGCACCGCCGCCGCGACCGCCGCAGCCGATCAGCGCGATCTGAATCGTATTGGTCTCCGCGCCATAGACATGGGGAATCGCCGTGCCCGCCAGCGCGGAAATGGCGGCGAACCGCCCGGTGGTTTTGATAAATTCGCGACGGTTGGGCTGCGGAGGTTGGTTCATAGGATGGCCTTTGGACGTTGGGAAAATTTGCGTGATTCAAAAATATTTCCATCAGCGCCTTTATGTCAAGACCGGTACGCAGGAGAAAGCGCGCGAAATTTTTCGTGCACTTCGCGAGCGCCGCCTTACGATGAAGCCATGTCGGATGCGTATCACCAATTACTCGACGCGGCGATTCAACATGTCGAAGAGTTGAAAGCGCGCGGCGTGCGATATGTGACGGTATCGCCGGAAAGCCTGGCCGCGCTGTCGCAAGCGCCGCAAAAAATTGCTGCGCCAGCGGCTTCTGTTTCCACTTCAGCAAAAATGCCGGCGACCCAAGTCACGCCGCCACTGCTGCGCGCGCAAGCTCTTGCGACCACGGATCCGACGAAAGCGGCGGCATTTGCGGAATTGCGGTCGCGAGCGCTGGTATGTGTGCGCTGTCCCAATTTGGCGTCATCGCGAAAAAATGTCGTATTCGGCGTGGGCAATATCGAAACGGAATTGATGTTTGTGGGCGAAGCCCCCGGTGCGGATGAAGATGCAGAAGGCGAACCATTTGTCGGCAAAGCCGGGCAATTATTGACGAAGATTATCCAGACAATGGGCTTGAGCCGTGACACGGTTTATATCGCGAATATTTTGAAATGCCGTCCCGACACGCCGGGCCAAGCGTCGGGAAATCGCAAGCCGACGCCTGAAGAAATGGCCACGTGCATCCCATATTTGCATGAGCAAATTGACCTGATTAAGCCCAAGGTGCTGGTCGCACTGGGCGGCACGGCCGTGGAAGGTTTGCTGGGCAAGACAATGGGTATCATGAAATTGCGCGGCAACTGGCAAACCTATCGCGGCATTCCACTCATGCCCACTTATCACCCGGCATATCTTCTGCGCAATCAGGCGATGAGCGAGAAACGCCGCGTTTGGGAAGACATGCTCGCCGTGATGGAAAAGCTCGCCATGCCCATCAGCGAGAAGCAGCGCAATTATTTCACCGGAGCGTAACCGGTCGAACGGCTTGCAATTTGCACGAATGGCAGCTTATCCATTTTAATGCCAAGAAACTCTTTTCAAATTCGCGCTTTCCGTGCAAGGATGGCCCATGCCAGAGCTTGTGCCACAGGGTGAAAGAATTTTTCGCGGCATACCCGTTTCAGCGGGAGTTTGCCGGGGAAAAATTCTTGTACTCGACCGGGCCCCCACCATTGTTCCCAAACGCGAATTGGCTGAAAGCGAATTGGCCAATGAACTGAACCGTTTGGAGCGCGCTCTGGCGCAAACGCGTACGGACATACTGGAAGTGCAGCGAAAAGTCAGCGCCGGCATGGGCGCGGACGAGGGCGGCATTTTTGACGCGCACTTGCTCGTTTTGGAAGATCCCACGCTACTCGAAGAAGTCATCCGCAACATCACCGAAAAACATTTCAACGCGGAGTACGCTTTTCACATCGTCGCGGAAAAATACGCGGCCACGCTGGCGGCGATTGATGACGATTATTTGCGCGAGCGCGCGACCGACATGCGCGACGTCACGGCTCGCATCATGGAAAACATCACGGGCCGCCGCGAACAGATTGACCTGAAGAAAATCACCGAGCCATGCATCATCATCAGCTACGACTTGACGCCTTCGGTCACGGCGCAATTTGATCGCAAGACGGTGATTGGATTCGCGACTGACGTCGGCGGCAAGACCTCGCATACGGCGATCATGGCGCGGTCGTTGCGCATTCCCGCCGTCGTAGGGATGAAGAGTTTGAGTTGCGACCTGGAAACCGGCCAATACGCGCTGCTGGATGGTTTCAATGGCATCATCATTCTCAATCCGACGGACAAAACACTTTTTGAATACGGCCAGATCGAGCGTAACCAGGCAAGCCTTGAGGAAAAACTTCGCGACATCCAGGACAAGCCGGCGGTCACCATTGATAACCGCCGCATCATCCTGTCCGCGAACATGGAAGTGGCGGCCGATTCGGAGAACGTCCGCGCCAATGGTGCGGAAGGCGTGGGATTATTTCGCACGGAATATTTGTTCATCAATCGCGGCGAGGTGCCGAGCGAGGAAGAGCAATTTCAGGAATATCATAAGGCGGCGACGGCGTTGAAACCCGATCCGGTCGTGATCCGCACGCTGGACATCGGCGGCGACAAGGCGCTCACGCATCTGAAAATGCCGGCGGAAGTGAACCCGTTCCTGGGCTGGCGCGCGATCCGGTATTGCCTTCAGGAAAAAGATTTATTTCGTTCGCAGCTCCGCGCGATTTTACGCGCGAGCGCGGTGGGCAACGTCAAGATGATGTACCCCATGATTTCCGGCTTGGACGAACTTGAACAGGCCAACGCGCAACTCGCGGCGATCAAAGCGGAACTGCGCGCGGAAAATATTCCGTTCGACGAAAATTTGGAAGTGGGCGCGATGATCGAAATTCCATCGGCGGTGCTTGTGGCCGATGCCCTGGCGAAGCGCTTGAAGTTTTTCAGCCTCGGCACGAATGACTTGATCCAGTATACGCTGGCCGTGGACCGGATGAACGAGCGCGTGGCGCATCTTTACGATCCCACCCATCCGGCCATCGTGCGGATGATCAAGGAAACCGTCGAGGCAGCGCATCGCAATAATATTTGGGTCGGTGTGTGTGGGGAAATGGCCGGCGACCCGGTCTTGACGCCGCTGTTGCTCGGACTGGGCGTGGATGAATTGAGCGTGGCGGCACCGCTGGTGCCCACGGTGAAGTTCATGGTGCGCCGGTTGAAGATCGAAGAAGCGCGGCGGCTGGCGGAATTTGCTTTGAATTGCGAATCAAGTTCTGAAATTCTCCAGCAATGCCAGGCCTTGGCGGGCGATGTCGCTCCCAGCCTGTTTGAAAATAAAGCTTAACCACGATGAAGGTAATCATTCTGGCCGCGGGCTATGCCACGCGGCTTTATCCCCTGACGCTGACTCAGCCGAAACCGCTCCTGCCCGTCGCGGGCAAGCCGATGATCGAGCATGTCCTTGATAATCTGGCGGGTTCGCCAGGCATTGACCGCGTTTATGTGGTGACCAATGCGAAATTCGCCGATCATTTTCAGCGCTGGAGCGAGGCGTATCGCGCGACGAAATCGAAATTGAATTTCACCATCATCAACGACGGCTCGACCGACGATAAAAATAAGCTCGGCGCCATCGGCGATTTGCATTTGGTTTTAACGCGCGAAAAGGTGGAGGACGACATCATCGTCGTCGCTGGAGACAATTTATTCGACCAGAAACTCGACGGGTTCGCCACGCTCGCGCGCAAACGCAATGCGCCCGTGCTCGCCGTTTATGACGTGGGCGATCTCGAAGAAGTCAAAAAATATAATTCGATCACCGTGGCGGCGGACGGACACATCACGTTTTTTGAAGAAAAAGCCAAGTCGCCCGCAAGCACCTTGACGGGCATCGCGCTTTATTATTATCCCAAGATGGTGCTGCCCATGATCCATCAATATATCGCCGACGGAAATAATCCCGACCAGCCGGGGCGGTTGATCCAATGGCTCTACACGCGCCTGCCCGTTTACACGTGGCAAGTGCCGGGCTTGTGGTTCGACATCGGCTCGAAAGAGACGCTTGAAGAGGCGAACCGGATTTTCGCGAAGAAATAATTCGGTCAGCCCTTGAGGTCAATCCACTCGCGGGCGTCGCCGATAAAATCGCCGAGCATGCCGTCGTGCTCGGAAGGCTTGAGCGGCAAATATTTTCCCGTGCCGGTGGCGATCAGAAGTCCGGCGGCATCGCGCAATTCACCCTTCGCCTCGAAAATTTTGTTGCGCCGGTTCTCAACGAGTTCCGCCGTGGCAAAAACTTCTTCGCCCGGGCGCGCGGGATTCAGGAAACGCACGTTGAGTTCCGCGCAATAGGCGAAACGCTTGGTCTGCACCGCGCAAGCCCACACCATGATTTCGTCAAGCAGCGTGGCGCTGATGCCACCGTGGACGGTGTTGCGGAAACCGATGTGTTCCGGCCGGGGCATAAACTTTGTGCGCACGATCCGGCCATCAGTTTCAAAACGAAGTTTCAGGCCGCTGGCATTGGATTCGCCACAGACAAAGCACGCCGCTGTGTGAGGCAATTCTCGCATGTAGTTATTGGCGGCGCATTCGCTTCCGCATGCAAGACAATTTCGGCGAACGCTTTGAAAAAAAAGAAGGCGGAACGCAAGGTTCCGCCGTTCAAAAAGCTCGCTGGCCTTTTTCCGGTTTCGCTTAGTTAATTATTCGTGCTCTCGTCGGCTTTGCCGGGAGCATCGGCCGAGGCCTTCACCATATCATCGAGCAGGCGCTTGAATTCTTCCAAACCGGGGGCGGGAATAATGATGGTATCGCGGCGGCCACCGACATCTTCGGTGATGCGCAAAAACCGGCCGCGCGGATTTTCCTTGAGGGTAAATACAAAGGTCTTGCGTTCGATCTGGACCTTATCGGTCTTCAGAGTGTCTTCGTTTACGGGAGGTTTCGGCGGGAAACCACCGTACGAACGGTTCCCATAAGGTGAGCTGTCATTTGAAATCATATCATTTATAAGAATTACCGGCCACCCAAACATCGAGCGACCTATACCAATTTTCGCCAGAATAAAATTTTGTCAACTACGGAATTTGGTAAAACGTCCCGTAGCGGCTTTGCTCCGGCGGCCGCGTGACGCGAACGAGATGCGCGAGCAGCCCGCCGAGCACGACAAAATTCGCGAGCAGCGATGTGCCGTGCCAAATCCCAAATGAATGCCGCGCCTTCTCGCGCACTTCGGCTGGCTGGCTGGAATACATCGTGCCGCGGAGCGTTTGCATCTTTGGCTGCAACCACAAGCCGCCGATGAGGCCGAACCCAAACATCACCAGCACAAGCGTTGTTCCGGCGCCGGGCAATTTGCGGCCAGTATAAAATTTTTCCGCGAGCAACAGGAACAGCGCCACGCCGCCGCAGATATATTGCAGCGCAAAAAATCGTTTGAACAAAATCAGCGCCACCGCGCCCGAAAAATAAGGATAACCCGATTCGCCAAAAAGCACGTGCAGGTCGTGGGAAAATACGGCGGGCAGAATTCCCGCCGTGAAAAAAATCCCCGCGCCAAACCAAATCGCCGCGTTGATGATGTTGATGAATCTAAGAAAACCGCTCACAGGTTGATGCTAAGTCTTGCGGACGCGCGCGCAAGCATCGTTTTGTTTGCGCGCGAATTTTTTTTATTACAGCAGGTTCGCCGCGAGTTCGGCGAGTTCCGAGCGTTCGCCCTTTTGCAATTCGATGTGCGCGGCGACGGATTCCGAACGGAATTTGCTGATGATATAATTGAAACCGTTCGAGGAGGAATCCACGTAGGGATTGTCAATTTGATAGGGATCGCCGGTGAACACGATCTTCGTGCCGTGGCCAACGCGCGTGATGATCGTTTTCACTTCGAGTGGCGTGAGATTTTGCGCCTCATCAATCACCATGAACTGATGCGCGATGCTGCGTCCGCGAATGTAGCTTAACGCCTCGACCACGATGCTGCCGGAGCGCATCAAGTCGTTGCTGCGGCGATGTTCATGGCCCATGTTGAGGTCGCTCAACATCTCCAGCGCGTCATGGATCGGCTGCATCCAGGGCGCGAGTTTTTCGTCCAGCGAACCCGGCAAAAAGCCAAGCTCCTTGCCCATTGAAATAGTCGGACGCGCGACGACCAGTCGGCGAAACTCGCGGTCGAGCACGGTCTTCTTCAAACCGGCCGCCATCGCCATGAGGGTTTTGCCTGTGCCCGCTTTGCCCATGAGTGTCACCAATTTGATGCGGTCATCCAGCAAGGCATCAAAGGCGAAATGTTGTTCGCGATTGCGTGGCTTGATGCCCCACACGCCTTCGCGGCAATCAATGATCGGCACCAGTTTTTTGCCGGTGGCGTCCACCTTTGTCAGCGCCGTGCGTTTCGGGTTCGTCGCCTCGACCAGCGTGCAATACTCATTCGGAAAATATTGCGCCTCGCCGTTCAATTCCAATTCGCTGTTCGTGCGAAACGCGGCCATTTTTTCCGCGCTGACCGTCATCTCCAGCATGCCGGTGTAAAGATCCTTGATGAGCACGCGGTCCGTCTCGTAATCCTCGGCCTGCAAACCAAGCGCGTCCGCCTTGATGCGCAGGTTGATGTCTTTGCTTACCAAAATGGTCGCCGTTTTCGGCTGGCCTTTTTGCACTTCAAGCGCCAGCGCGACGATGCGATTGTCCACCGTGTTTTCGCCGAGGAGGGATTCGCCATTGCTGCCGGGCTTGCCTTTCTTGTGGAAAATAATCCGCAGACGCCCGCCATTTTCGAGTTCCACGCCTTCGCTCAAGCTTCCCTGCGCGCGCAGGCCGTCCAGCTTGCGCGAGACGTTGCGCGCATTCTGTCCGAGTTCACTCGACTCGCGTTTGAAACGGTCAACCTCCTCGATGACCTCAATGGGAATCAGAACATTGTTCTTCTGGAAACTGGTGACGCTGTTGGGATCGTGCAGGAGAACATTGGTATCAAGAACGTAATTTTTCACGAGTATTTTGAAATTTGATTTTTGCCATGCGGCGGTGCCATTGCCGCAACCGAGTGTGAACCGCCGGAAGCTGATAATGACCGGAATAAAGAAAATTTTCGAGCATGCCGAGGAGGTCGAAATCCACAAAATGCGGCTTCGCGCCCAGCAAAAACGGCTGGCCCAGCAGCATCTCCTCGAAGGGCAGCAATCGCCGCGTCAATTCCGCCACGAGCGACTTTTGATTGTGACGCCATTGATCCAGGCAGCCGCGCCCGAATTTCCGTTCCTTGTGCCGGATGTAAAAAACCTGTGACGCCGCCGGGACATTTTCGCGCCAGTAAATATCGTTAAGCTTGAAGGTCATCTCCTCGACTTCGTTCTCGATGAAACGCCAGACCAAGGATTGCACACCCTCGAGTTGCGCCGGAAAAAGCTCCAGGCCGAAGTGGTAATCCAAATATTTCGCGACGACTTGCGAATGCTCGTCCGTCTCAAAAATCACCTTGCGGCCATCCTTCAGGATCGGCACGCCGTAGTAGCGTTCCCGCGTCAATTTCCATACGAGCGTGCGGTCATTTGCGGGAATATCCACCAACTTGAAGGGCGCGCCGGAAAATTCGAGGATGCGGCGTTGAACGAGGCAATACGGGCTCCACGGAAACTGGATCAATTCAACCATGATTATCGTTTCCGTTTAAACGCCAAAAAAATATAATTAGGAACGGTTACCGCCAACACGAAGTGAATCTAATTCTCATGCGACACTGTGACAAGCGGAATCGCCCCGGAAAATTTTTTTCGCGCAATTTTTTTTCGAATAAAAATTGCGCAGTTTTTCACCGTAGGACGGTTGCCGACACTCGTTCACATAAACTGCCGACATGCCAAATTTTCGGGATGAATTAAGCTATTTACAGTTGGTTGGTTAGTTGACTTAACGTGGTTTGACCGGCGCCGAGTGGCGCCGGTTTTTTTTGTGCGCGCGCGAATGGCAAATTGCGGTAAAAGTCTTCGCGCACAACTTCAGAATCACTTCCAACCGAATCAGGTCCTTAAATTTTCCTTCAGCTCCCTCGGCGTCTCCGCGATTTAAGCTGCCTTACTCATATCTCAACGCATCAATCGGATCCAGCTTCGAAGCCTTCCACGCCGGATAAAATCCAAAGAACACGCCCACCAATCCGCTGAATGCGAACGCGGCCAAAATCCAGAATGGCGACGTGAGTGCTGGCCAGTTATTGAGGCTTGCCACCAATTTTGACCCGCCTGTGCCCGCCAAAATTCCCAACCCACCGCCGACGAAGCTCAACGCCACCGCCTCCGTCAAAAATTGCAACAGAATATCTTTGCCATGCGCGCCCACCGCCATGCGGATGCCAATCTCCCGCGTGCGTTCGGTCACACTCACCAGCATGATATTCATGATGCCGATGCCGCCGATCAAGAGCGATACGCAAGCGATCGCCAGCAGCAGCGCGCGCATGGTTTCTGAAGCGTCGTCTGCCGCCTGCGCGATTTCCTCCTGCGTGCGCACGGTGAAGTCGTCGTCATGTCCCGGTCGAATCCGATGCCGCTGGCGCATGAGGTCAACGATTTGTTGCTGCACGTCCGCGAGCGTCTTCGTGCTGGATGCCTGCACGGTGATGCTGCGAATGTTCGGAGTGCCGAACAGGCGTTTCATTGCGCTCGTGTAAGGCACGATCACTACATCGTCCTGGTCCGAACCCATCACCGAAAGCCCTTTGGGGATCAACTCGCCCGTCACGATGAACGGCACATTCTTGATGCGCAAAACCTGCCCGACAACATTGCCGTCCGGGTAGATCTGGTCGGCGATGGTTTTTCCGATAACCGCGACCTTGCCCGCCGAACGCACATCCATCGCCGTGAACATGCTGCCTTCTTCGAGCGGCCATTGGCGGATGTCCAAATAGTCTTGCCCTTCGCCCAGGATGGTCGTGGACCAATTTTCATTGCCCGAGGCGATCTGCGCGCCCGACCGCAATTCCGGGCTGATAACCGTCACGTCCTGAATCTCGCGCTCAATGGCGAAGGCATCGTCCACCGTCAACGTGCCCGCATTGTTCCAGCCGCTTTTGACGCCGCCGCGCGTGAAGCTGCCGGAGTAAATCAGGATCACATTCTGTCCCAGGCTCGCGATCTGTTTTTCGACCTGATATTTCGCGCCGTCGCCCAGGCTGACGGTCGCGATCACCGCGCCCACGCCGATGATCATGCCCAGCATCGTGAGAATGGTCCGTAATTTGTTGCGTCGCAGCGCGCGCAAGGCGACCCGCAAGATGATAAAAATTTTCATGGTACCAGTTGCACGGCTTCCTGCGCCGCTTTTAATTTCTCCAATTCCTCCGTGGCCATCAACCGGTTTGCCACCGGCTGATCGCTGACCACTTTTCCGTCGCGCATAATGATGTTGCGGCGGGTGTAAGTCGCGATGTCCAGCTCATGTGTGACCATGACGATGGTGATGCCCTGGTCGTTCAATTTCTGAAACACGCCCATGATCTCAATGCTCGTTTGCGTGTCCAAATTCCCCGTCGGTTCGTCCGCGAGCAGGATCGCGGGTTCGTTGACCAGCGCGCGCGCGATGGCTACGCGTTGTTGCTGTCCGCCGGAAAGTTGGTTGGGATGATGCCCCGCGCGCTCTGCAAGCCCGACCGTCGTCAGTGCCCGCATGGCGCGCTCGTGCTGGTCGCGGGAGCTGTTCGATTTCTGCTTGTACATCATTGGCAATTCAACATTTTCACGGGCCGACGTGCGCGACAACAAATTGAATCCCTGAAACACGAACCCGATTTTTTCATTTCGGATTGTCGCCAATTCGTCGCGGTTCAATTTGGAAACATCCACGCCATCGAGCAGGTAAAGCCCTTTCGTCGGCCGGTCAAGGCAGCCGAGCGTGTTCATCATCGTGGACTTGCCCGAACCGCTCGCGCCCATGAGCGCGACGAATTCGCCGCGGTGAATTTCCAGCGAGACATCGCGCACGGCGTGGACGTCCACCTCGCCGGTGTGATAAATCTTGTGGATATTTTGCAGTTGAACGATCGCACTCATCGCATTAATACCGCCGGCGGCCGCCGCCGTTAAACGGATTCGACTCGGCAGTCCGGGTATCACCCGTGATATTTTGGCCGGCCACGACTTCGTCGCCTTCGTTCAAACCTTCCACGACTTGCGTGTAAACGCCATCGTTAATGCCCGTGCGGATCTGCACCGGCTTGAGCACGTCTTCTTTGCCATCCGCGCCCTTGGCTAAAACATAAATCGTATGCGTCGGTTTTGGCTCATGCGAATGTCCGCCCGATTTGGCCGCCCCACCGCTGCTCTTGGCCGCCGTGCCGGTCACCACCGGGTAATTATTGCTCACCGCCGCCACGGCTTTTTCCTTGCGCAGTTCCTCGGGTTCCGGCGGGTGGAATCGCAATGCGCTATTCGGGATTCTCAGGACATTGGTCCGTTGCGCCGTGATGATGGAAACATTCGCCGTCATGCCGGGCCGCAATTTCAAATCGGAATTGTCCACGCCAATCACCGTGTCGTAAGTAATGACGTTTTGATTGGTCTGCGGCGCATTGCGGATTTGCACAACGACGCCTTGGAAGATGCGCGATGGAAATGCGTCCACCGTGAAATTCACATTTTGGTTTGTCTCGACGCCGCCGATGTCCGCCTCGGAAACGAGCGCGTCAATCTGCATTTTGGTCAAATCGTTGGCGATCATGTAAATCGTCGGGGCGCTGAGGCTCGCCGCCACGGTTTGCCCGACATCCACGTTGCGCGAAATCACCACGCCGTCCACCGGCGCATAAATAGTGGTGTAGGCAAGATTCACTTGCGCCTGCTGCAATGCCGCTTCTTTTATCAGGACTTGCGCTTGCGCCTGATGAAATGCCGCGACCGCCGTATCATAATCGGATTGTGCCACGATCTTGCTGTTGTAGAGTGCGCTCGACCGCTCCTCCTCCGCTTGCGCGAGTTCGAGCCCGGCCTTGGCATTGGCGACATCTGCGGAAGCGCCCGCCACGATGGCTTTATAGGTGGCCGGGTCAAGCTGGGCGATGATCTGGCCATTGGTCACGGGCGAATTATAATCCACCAGCAATTTGCTGATGATACCCGAAACCTGACTGCCCACATCCACGTTGGTCTTGGGATTCACCTGGCCGGTGGCCGTCACCAGTTGGATCAAATCTCCCCGCGTGATCTCGGCCGTTTTATATTCCGGGGCCTTTTCCCGGGGATGTTTCCAATACCATACGCCCGCCGCAGCCGCACCGATCAACATGATTACGATGATCAACGCCACTACGCTGAATCCTTTTTCTTTTACCATAATATATTGCACTTTCCACATTGGCCTCTGGCCAATCCGCGATTAGACTGCGTTCGTGTTGAATTTATTTAAAAATCAACTCGCAAAATGCGTTCCTTTGAGTGACGAACAAACCGCCACCGCCGTGGGACAACTCCTTGACGAGTCAGTCCCGGCAGAACTCAAAGCCGATTTTCTTTGCAGTCTAGCCCAAAAAATCGAGACGCCGACGGAAATTGCCGCCTTCGCGCGCGAACTTCGCGCTCATTCCATCACTCCGCCGCTCGATGCCCAGACCCGCTCGCGCGAGATCCTCGATGTTTGCGGCACTGGCGGGGATCGCCTCAATACCTTCAACATCTCGACAACCGTGGCGCTGATTTGTGCCGCGGCGGGAGTCACAGTCGCCAAGCATGGCAATCGCGCGGTAACTTCGCAAGCCGGCAGTGCGGATGTTCTCGAGGCGCTCGGCATTCCCGTTGAGCTTTCGCCCCAGGCTGCCTCAGATTCCCTTCGCGACCATCAGTTCGCGTTTTTCTTCGCCCCGCACTTTCATCCCGCGTTTCGGCATCTCGCCGCCGCGCGAAAGATTTGCGCCCAGCGCGGCCAGCGGACCATCTTCAATTTCCTCGGCCCGCTGCTCAACCCCGCGCGTCCCACCGCCCAGCTCGTCGGCGTCGCGCGTCCTGAATTGTGCGAAACTCTCGCCAATGTTCTGCAAAGTCTTGGCGTGCGCCGCGGCATGGTCGTGAGTGGGCGCGTTGGCGATGCCTGGCTCGACGAGCTTTCCACCCTAGGCGAGAACACCGTCGCCGAATTTTATCATGATCGGGGATTTACCGCGTCCGTGATTTCTCCCGCGCATTTCCCCGTTCAACCCGCCGTGCTCGCCGACCTCGGCGGCGGCAATCGCGACGCCAACGCCGAAATCATCCGCCGCCTTCTTCGCAATGAAGACCGCGGCCCCAAGCGCGATGCCGTCCTCCTCAATGCCGGTGCCGCCCTGTTCGTCGCCAACCAAACCAAATCCGTCAGCGAAGGCTGGGACCTCGCCACCGAGATTTTGCAAAGCGGTCTCGCGCAAAAGAAATTGAAAGAGTTGGCCAACTCACTGTAAAACCAAGTCCAAAGCCACACCCGCAACTTGCAACTCGGTCATCCACGCCACTTGCACTTTGCAACATTCTCACGTCTTTTATCCGGCCGACTCACCGTTCTATTAGCCATTTACGCAATCCATCCCGTTTGGCCTCGCTCTAGCTCAAAAGGTTCCGCTTCTGAACCTTATGGAACTCGACGCGAATACGATTGTGGCCTGCGAGACTTGCGGGCTCGTCCAGCATGTCGGGCACGTGCCCCAAAATGCCAAAGCGGTTTGCGCGCGCTGCAATTTTAAATTATTCGGACGCCGACCAAACAGCCGCGTGCGGACGCTCGCCTTTTCTCTCGCCGCGCTGATTCTTTACATCCCGTCCAATTATTATCCCGTCATCACCGCCGAATATCACGGCCAGCGCACCGAGACGACTATCTTTGAAGGCATTAAAGGTTTGTTTACGCATCATCAATATTTCATCGGCTGCCTCGTGTTCGTCACGAGTTTGCTGACGCCTGCGATCAAAATCGTCGCGTTGCTTTTTATTCCGCTCACGCTGAATTGGAGCCGTGGAAAAAAAGTACGCACGTGGACTTATCAAATCATCCGCATCATAGACCCTTGGAATATGCTCGAGGTTTTCCTGCTCGCCATCGTCGTTTCCATGGCGGAACTCGGGCGCATCGCGACCGTGCATCCGGGGCCGGGAGTTTTTTCTTTCGCGGCCGTCGTCGTGCTGACACTTCTGGCGACCTTGAGTTTTGACCCGCGTCTTCTTTGGGATGACATATAATATTATGAATAGAATCGTCGAGGAACGGAAAACCCGAAATGGATTGCCGCAGGCGAAAATCCAAAAGACCGGACGTTGGGCGTGGCTTTATTGGCTGTTCCCGGTGGCCGCGCTGGGAATCTGCGGCTGGTTTTTTTATCGCGATGTCATCGCTTCCGGCCCGACGATTTCAATTTTGTTCAAGGATGCTGACGGTTTGCAGGAAAAGAACACGACGATAAAATATCGCGGCGCGGTCATCGGTGAAGTGCGTGGACTCGAACTGACCAAAGACCAGCAATGGGTCAAAGTCACCGCGCGGCTGACGGGCTCGGCTTCCAAAATTGCAAAACAAGGTTCCATCTTTTGGATCGTGCAACCGGAATTGAGCGTGGGCAACGTAAGCGGGCTCGGCACGATTGTTTCCGGCGAATACATCGGCGTAAAACCTGGCAATGGCCCGGCCACGAATATATTTATTGGCGCGGAAAAAGAACCCATCACGCCGGAACCAGGCGCACTCCATATTATATTGCGCGCGCCGAATTTAAGTTCGCTCCAGGAACTCTCGCCGATCTTTTATCGCGGCATTCAAGTGGGCGAGACGCTTTATTTTCAACTCGGCGAGGATTCGCGCGACGTGATCATTCATGCGCGCATACACCCCGATTACGCGCCGCTCGTGCGCGCGGACACGAAATTCTGGAACGCCGGCGGAATAGATTTTCACTTCGGACTTTTCAAAGGCGCGCAGATCAGCGCGGAATCTCCCAAGACACTGTTGAGCGGTGGTGTCGAATTCGCCACACCGCCGGATTATCAAGGAGACCCGGTAACGAACGGCGCCGTCTTTGTCCTGAACGAGAAGTCCGAAGAAAAATGGAAGTCATGGCAGCCTAACATCAAATTGAACCTGCCGAAAAAAGCTGAACAGACGATGATGACTAACCTGCCGTCGAGTTTGAACATTAAGTAAAGGGCCGCTCTCTACTTCCATTCGATCACAGATTTAATGTCATTCACCGGATGCGCATCGAACGCCTTCATGAAATCTTTCGCCGGAAAACGATTGGTGATCAATTTGTCAATATGGCCCGGCCAAAGCGCATGGGCTTGCCTGAGATCATCCACGCCCATTTGATAATGGTCCCGCGCGGCATTCACGCTGCCCACCATCGCCTGATTATCCAACACCAGCTGGCGGATCAGTTGCGCGCCGGGAATTTCCAGCGGACGATCTCCACCCGGAATTCCGGTGAGCACATAAACCCCATTCCACCCAAGCACATCAAGCAGATTGAACGCTAGGCCCGCTACGCCCGTGGATTCAAAAAGCAAATCCATCGGTCCCAAGGTGCTGACGATCTTGTCCGGTGAAAGTTGTTTCGAATTAATATATTTGCCGCCGATTTTCTCGAGCCACGCCGGACGCGCTGTGCCGGCGTCAACGATATCCAATCCGAACACCTCTGCGCCGCGCAAACGCAACACCAGCGCGCCCAGCAAACCGATGGGCCCAATCCCCGCCACGAGACAACGCCGCCCAAACAACCAGTTCGGCGTCGCCGGCGCGTCGGGCAAACGCGCGACCTGAATGCGCACGGCTTCGTCCACCGCTTTTTCCGCGACCGACAATGGCTCAGCCAGCACGCCGACGGATTCCAATTCCGGCGGCACGCGCACGATATATTGTTCCTTGTCCACGACGAACTCCGCCTGATAACCATCCGCGCCCCAAATGCCGCGCTCGGTGAATTCTCCCGTGTGACACATGTCGGGACGATTCATTTCGCAAGGAACACATTTGCCGCAGCCGCGCCGCACCGTAAACACCGCATAATCGCCCACATTCACGCGCACCACCGCGCTTCCGATTTCCACGACCTGCCCAAACATCTCATGCCCAATGACTAACTCCGTTTGCCCCGCCGGCGGCTTGCAACGCCCGCCTTCCGCTTCTTCGCGGTCAGTCCCGCAAATACCCACGCGGATGACGCGCAATTTGACGCCGTCCGGAATGGTAAGCTTGGGTTCGTCACGTTGCGCGAGGCGAATATTTTTGGTCCCGGTGGTGAGAGAGATGACGTTCATATTTTTTAAAATGTTTGAGTGGATCAAGGCATGGTCGGTTGATGCGTGCGCAAAAATTCTTTTACCGGCTGGATGAAGTGCGGAAAATCCTCAAGCTGCGGCAAATGTCCCGAGCCGGGAACGATGACCAGCTTCGCATTTTTAATCTGCGCCACGGCGGCGCGCGCGAGTTCAGGATAATGGCCAAGCTGCTGCGCATTTTCCGGCGTGGCCAAATCCCTGCCAATCGCCGTGCGATCCTCCGAACCCACAATCAACAGAACCGGCATTTTCAAATCCGCAAATTCGCGGCAAACCGGCTGCGTGAAAATCATGTCCGAGGTAAGCGCCTGATCCCACGCCATGACCGGGTAATCCGGGTTTCTAATAAACCGGTCCAGCATATCCACCCAGCGGTCGTAATCGTGTTTCCACGTGCCGTGATAATAATTTTCCTGTTCGTATTGATGAAGTTTTTCCGCCGTTTGTTTCAATTCTTTTGCATATTGAAAATCCACGGACACATAGGGCACACCTTTGGCCTGCCAATCTTCCAATCCGAGCGGGTCCACCAGCAAAAGATTGCGCGTAGCGCCGGGATACATCAGCGCGTAACGAACGGCCAGCATCCCGCCCATCGAGTGGCCAAAAACATTCACATTTGTAATGCCCAAATGTTCCAACAACGCGTGGGTGTTCAGCGCCAGTTGCTCGAAGCTGAATTGATAATGCCGCGGCTTGGCGGATTTGCCGAAGCCAAGCTGGTCAGGAATGATCACATGATAACCCGCATCGGCAAGCGCCTTCGCCGTGTCGCCCCAATACGCCCCCGAAAAATTTTTCCCGTGCAGCAGCACGATCGTTCCTGCTTCGTTCGTGTTCGCCGGCACGTCCATGTAGGCCATTTCATAACTCTCACCCTGGCTCATGAATGAAAATTCGTGGACGGGAAACGGGTAGGCAAAATCGTCAAGCCGCAGATTGGATTGTGCAAAAGCATTTTCCAGGCAGGCGCAGGACAATAAAAAAGTCAGCGCGGATTTAAGCAAGGTGTTCATTCATTTAACCAGTGGTTGAGCGGGATAATCGGCGGTCGGCGGCGAGGCCGAACGCACGCGTCCGCGGGTGATGTAATCGCTGCTAGTCAGCGCGACCATGATGAGAAACCAAAAAAATCCCGCAGCCGCAAAGATCCATACCGAATGACTGTGCTTGCGCACCTCCATGAAAATAAGAATCACCAGCGACATCTTCAGGCCGGAAATCATAAGCGCGATAGGCGTATTGGCCGCGCCCAAATCGAAGCGCGCAAATCCCCACGTCAAAAAGAGCAGCAGCATCAGCGCGGCCCAAACGATGAACAACGGTTTGCGAGATTCTTTTGAGTTCATATCACGAATGGCGATTGATGAGATACAAAAGCGGATAGAGAAAAATCCAAACGATGTCCACGAAGTGCCAATACAGGCCGGTGATTTCGATGGGATTATGATACTCGGCGGAAAAATGATTCTTCGCGGAACGCACCGTCATCGCCGAGAGCAGGCCAATGCCGATGATGACATGTAGCGCGTGCAGCGACGTCATCATCCAATAGAACATAAAAAATAATTGTGTCTTCGGCTCGCCCGCATCGGCAAACATCGGTCCCGGAAAAAGGTGCTTGTGAAAATCGTCCGTGTATTCCAGCGCCTTCACTCCAAGAAATGCAATCGCGAGCAAAATCGTGGCGATAAGAAAGTGTCGGACTTCCTTGAACTGTCCCTCCTTTGAAGCGAAAACTGCCAGCGCCATCGTCAGGCTGCTCGTAAGCAGAATCGCCGTGTTGAGCGTGCCATAAAGCACATCGGTCTCACGGCTGGCCACGGCGAAGGCGTGCGGGTACGCATGCCGATAAATGATGTAACCTAAAAATAATCCGCCAAAGAACATCACCTCCGAGCACAGAAACGCCCACATGCCCAGGCGCGAAGCTTCGGCCTGTTGCGGAAGCGTCGCGAACTGTTCCGCGAGCGGTTGCCGGGCGTCAGGCATGGAGCACCCCCGACGGTTTCGGTTCAAAATCTTCGGTGTAATCGTACGGCGGTCCCGTGACCACCGGCGTCTCGTCAAAATTATGCTTGGGCGGCGGCGAAGTGGTTTGCCATTCGAGACCCGTCGCGTGCCAGGGATTCGCCGGCGCTTTTTTTCCGTAGCGCAACGACCACAGCAAATAAATCACCGGCAATAAATATCCGATGCCCAGGATGGACGCGCCGGCGGTGGAGAGCACGTGATACACTTGAAATTCCGGCGCATAATTGTGATAGCGCCGCGGCATGCCGAGATAGCCCATGACGAATTGCGGAAAGAAAGTGAAATTGAAACCGATGAACGTCACGATCGCCGCGAGCCGCCCAAACGCCTCGGGATAAAGCCGCCCGGTGATTTTCGGCCACCAATAATGCAGCCCGCCCATGAAGCCCATCACCGCCCCGCCGACCATGATGTAATGAAAATGCGCTACGACGAAATAGGTGTCCGTCACATGTACATCCACCGCCAGCGCCGCGAGAAAAAGTCCCGTCAATCCGCCGATGGCGAACAGCCCAATAAAACCCAGCGCATAAATCATCGGTGTCTCAAACGAAATCGAGCCTTGATAAAGCGTGGCGGTCCAGTTGAAGACCTTGATCCCCGAAGGCACCGCCACGATAAAACTCAAAATGGAAAACACCATGCCCGCATAAATGGATTGGCTGCTTACGAACATGTGATGGCCCCACACGAGAAAGCCGACCACTGCGATGGCCACGCTCGCGCCCGCGACCCATTCGTATCCAAAAACCTCCTTGCGTGTGAACGCCGCCATCAATTCGCTCACCACCCCCATGGACGGCAGCACCATGATGTAAACCGCCGGATGCGAATAAAACCAAAACAAGTGTTGAAATAAAATTGGATCGCCGCCGAGTCGCGGATCAAAAATACCGATGCCCCAAACGCGTTCGACCGCCATCAGCAAAAGCGTGATCGCGAGCACAGGCGTCGCGAGAACAAGAATGATGCTCGTCGAATAAAGCGACCATAAAAACAGCGGCATGCGAAACCAGCGCATTCCCGGCGCGCGCATTTTGTGAATCGTGATGATGAAATTCAGGCCCGTGAGAATGGAACTGAAGCCCGCGATGAAAACGCCGAAGACCATCGTCAGCACGTGCGTGTTCGAATACGTGCTGCTGAACGGCGTGTAAAAAGTCCAGCCCGTATCCACCCCGCCGATCATGATCGAGTAAAGCACGAACCCGCCGCCGATCATGAATAAATACCAGCTCAGCAGATTGAGTTTTGGAAACGCGACGTCGCGCGCCCCGATCATGATCGGGATGATGAAATTTCCCAACGCGGAAGGAATGGACGGAATGAGAAAAAACCAAACCATCAGGACGCCGTGAAGCGTGAAAAGTTTATTATAAGTTTCGTTGAGCAAAAGCGTGCCATGCGGATGCAGCAATTCGATGCGCATGATTCCCACCGCCACCGCCGCCACGAGAAAATAAAACACGATGGAAATGAGATACAACACGCCGATGCGTTTGTGGTCGGTGGTCAACAACCACGAGCGCACCGTATGTTCGTCCAGATACGATTCAGCCGGGGCGCTTGTGTGAGTGTGAGTTGCGGGGGCGAGTTCGTTCATTTGGTTTCCTCCGGCGGCGTCTGGTTGCCGAGGCTTTTGATGTAAGCGATGAGTTGAATCAGTTGCTCCTCGGAAACGCGGCCCGTATAGGAGGGCATGACATTCGAATAACCCACGGCGATTTGCGAGGCGGGCAAAAGAATCGAATCGCGAATGTATTGTTCATCAGCGGTGGTAATCGCGCCGCCCTGCAACGGCACCGGCTTTCCGAAAACTCCCTCCAGTCTCGGCGCGTGAACGACCGTGCTGTTCTGATGACAGCCGCTGCAACCAAACTCGCGAAAAAGATGTTCGCCTGTGGCGGCCAGATTATCCACCGGCCGGCCCGCGTTCAGCCACGCCTGATAATCGGCGGGTTTCATCACCACAATATTGCCGCCCATCAGCGAATGGTCGGCGCCGCAAAATTCCGCGCAGAACAAATGATACGTGCCGGGCCGCGTCGGCTCGAACCACTCCGTCACGTAACGCCCCGGCACGACGTCCTGCTTCAATCGCATCGCGGGAATATAAAAACTGTGGATGACATCCTCCGAGGTCATCGTGAGTTTGACGGCTTGGCCGGTGGGCACGTGAAGCTCGTTGATTTCGCGATTGCCCTCGGCGTGCTGGATTTTCCACATCCATTGTTTCGCGACGACGAAGGCTTCCAGGGTGCGGGCGGGCGGCCGTTCTTCGTCATAATAAATCGTTGCCGCCCAGCCGAACAAACAGAGCAGCATGAAAAGGGGAATAAGCGTCCAGATGACTTCAAGTTTCCAAGTCGCAAATTTAAGTTTGCGATGCGAAAGCATCTTGCCGCGGCGATATTTGAAAAGAAAATAAAGCATCGGCAGGAAAATGAGCGCGAGAAAAAATGCGCTGATGAGCAACAGGCCGAGGTACAGCCGGTCCACCCGCTCCGCCATGTGCGAGGCTGCGATGGGGAAGAAGGGCAGTTTCATGTCAGACAGTTTTGTCGCCGGCCGCTTTGGCAGTTTTATTTTCGCGCCGGATCATCATGACGATGCTGATGGCAAGCGCGGCAAGCACCGCAACGCCGCAAACCCGAACCGTGCCCATGATGAGCGCGCCATATTTACCGGTGATCGGACTGTAATGAAAACACAGCAGAAAAAGATCGCGCACCGGTGAGCCGATTTTTTTGACCGAGGCATCGGCCAGGGCGTTCTTTAACCGCTCCGGCGAATAAATGACGCCTGACAGATAATGCGAAACTTTCCCATCCGGCGTGAGAATGACCAGCCCGCTCGGATGCGCGTATTGATGGATGCGCGCATCGTAGGCATAATTGAATCCGACTTCGCCCGCGAGTTTGCGGATCGCGGGTTCATCACCGGTGAGGAAATGCCAGCTTGCGGCGGCATCCGGGCGGCCATAACGCCGGAGGTAGGATTTTTTCTTGGCAGCCGCGAGCGCGGGCGTTTCACCGGGATCAATGCTCACATCCACGACGTCAAATTCATCGCCGATTTTAAGGTCGAGATTTTGCAGGCTGCCGATCAGGCCGTTCAGGACAAATGTGCAAAGCATCGGGCAGCCGTAATAACCCATCACGAGAATGACCGGCTTTTTGTGGAAGCAATCGGCGAGCTTGATGGCATTGCCGTTTTCATCGCGGAATGTGGTATCGAGGGAAATTTGCGCACCCGGTTTTTGAGTAAACGTAATGCGCTTCAGTGTATCATCAGTCACATTTTGGGCGCGGGTGATTCCAACGGCGAAGCACACAAAAATTAAAATGACAAAGATAATTCGTTTCATTGGCTGCCTCCGGTGATCGAATTGGTTTCAAGCGGACGCCGTTGTTGTATTTGGAGCACGGACGGCCCCGTAATGTTGGTGCTCGCGGAAGCCTCACGTTCAACCAATAAATCCATCGCCCGCGAAATCGGAATCCGCACCACGCCCGCCCGCTTATCAACCCAGCCATAGGAATTCAGTTCCTCCTGTTCGCGCATATTGAAGATAGCGAGATCTTCAGGCGCTTTAAGCTGGTCGCGCGGCGCGGGAAAATTGGCGCGCGACGCGGCAATGGCGGGTGAAACTTGCGAGCCCGTTGTATCAGCCCGTTCAGCCTTCATTTCAAAGTGGCGCAACATCCATTTCGACGCCGGAAAAACCAGCACCAGCATCAACACCACGAGGCCCGCGAACAGCGCGATTCCCGGGAGGCTCACCTCCAGCGGGTTATAGCGAACCGGCGCGGCTTGCTTGGCCGAAGTCGAATCGTTGCCTGGTTTCATGCGTATTCGATGCGCGGGTCGTTGCGCGGCAGAAGTTCGTGGCGTTTCAACAAAGCGATAAAGATGGCGAACCAAACGCCGCCGACGCCAAAAAATGCCGTGAAGTCAAACCAGCTAATATGAGGGCCGGTGGAGTGAATCGCCGGAACCACGATCCAGTAATCGGCGAGAATGTGCGCGGCAAAAATCATCGCGGCGAGCGCGGTGAGTGGCGGCAGTTTGCGTTTCGATGAACGGAACAGCAGCAGAAAAAACGGCATCACGAAATGAAACGCCAGCAGCGCGGCGATAAGCCATTTCCAACCGCCCGCGATGCGGTGGTGATACCAAATGATTTCCTTGGGCGTGTTGCCGGACCAGTTGATGAGGAATTGGCCGAACATGACGTACGTCCAGAACATCACAAACGCCAGCATCAGATTGCCGAATTGGTGAAATTGAGTCGTCGTCACCACTGAATCGAAGGGCGGGAAATTTTTCAGCCACGCGAGCATGAGCACCGCGAACGTGATGGCGACAAGGATTTGTCCGATGCAAATGATGATCGCAAACATCGTGGAATCCCAATCCGGTTCAAGCGACATCACCCAATCAATGAACGCGAACGTCACGGTGAGCGTATAAATGATGACTGCCGGCCCCGCCAGTTTGCGCATCCGCTTCGTCGGAGTGACATCCGTGGTGGTGTCCTGTTGCAGCGACCATTTGCGCAAAAGAAATCCAAGGATGCTCCAAATGGCGAATATGATCACCATGCGCGTAACGAAGCCGGGGATATTCAAATACGCCGCCTTGTTCTGAAGCGTCTTGTCCGCGGCGACAATCGGCGAACAAGCCCAGGGATAAAGTTTTTTAATGCCGGCAAAGATCGGGAGAAAAAGAATCGCCATCGCCGGCAGCGTCATGAAACCCGCTTCGAGAAAACGCCGCGTGATATTTCCCCAGCGTCCGCCCGCGAGCACGTGAATCATCGTCACGACCAAGCAGCCAAGGGAAAGCCCAAGCCAAAAAATATAACCGAAGAGATACGAAACAAAAAATTGCGTTGAACCGCCGATGAAACCCGGAATGCACAGCGCGAAGCCAATCAAGCCGACGACGATGGCGGCAAGCTGCGCGCGATTGAGTTGAGCCGCGAGCGTTGAGTTCATCGGTGTTCCTCCGATAAATTGGCGCGTTCGTTCGACGGAACATCATTTAGTCGGGCGTCGTGGCTGAGTTGCAACGCGCGGATGTAGGCGGCGATGGCCCAGCGATCCGGCGGCTCGACGCGCGCGGCATAGCTATACATCACGCCGTAACCGTGCGTGATGACATTGAAAAAATATCCCGGCGGCGCCTGGCGCAAGCGATCAATGTGATACGAAGGCGGCGCGGGAAAACCGCGTTGCACCACCACGCCATGGCCTTCGCCATTGGCATCGTGGCAAACGGCGCAATAAATATCGTAACGCTGCTGCCCGCGTTCGAGTAATTCGCGCGTGACGGCCACGGGAAATTGATTCACCAGATTCGTGCCGATTTTGCCGGTATAAAAAGCTTCGTCAGCTTCCAGATGTCCGCGCGGAATAGTTCCGGGAACGAGCGGACGCGATGCTGCGCCATCGGCAAAGAAATCACTGCTCGCGAGCGGATTGCTGCGGGGTTGATTGAACATGTCGCGGCGGCAGGCGGTGAGACCGAGCGAAAGCAAAAGAAATGTGATCGCAACCCGTTTCATTTCTCCACCTCTGAAACTCTTTCCGGATGCAGCGTCAGTAAAAAGCTTTTCGTGGCCGGCAAATCAAATTTGGGATCGGCCGCTTCGACACAAAGAAAAAAGCGGTCCTGCGACGCGCGGTTGAAATCCGGCGCATTGAAAGCGGGATGATACGGCTGCGGCAAACGGTTCAACAGGATCATGCCGATAAGTCCGCCAATCGAAGCGCAAAGAATCGTAAGTTCAAACGTGATGGGGATATAGGAAGGCCAGCTATGAAACGGCCGTCCGCCAATATTGAGCGGATAATCAACCACCGTGGCGTACCATTGCATGAAATATCCACCCGCCCCGCCAATGATGCCGCAAAGCAGCACGATCAGCGGAACCCTCGTACGCGATTGACCAACAGCCTCGGCCAGCCCTTCGATAGGAAACGGAGTAAAGGCATCCATGCGCCGATAGCCCGCTTCACGGCAGCGTTGCGCGGCGGCGAGGACTTCATCCGCCTCGGTGAATTCAGCCATCAAGCCATAAAGTTCGTAGCGCTGCTTCATGGCTTGGCCTCCTTTTCTTCGGAGACCAGCTTGCGCACTTCGCTGATGCTCATCAGCGGCAGAAAGCGAATGAACAAAAAGAGCAGCGTGAAAAATAATCCCATGCTGCCGAACAACGTCATCAAGTCCCACTTCGTCGGAATGAAAATATGCCACGCCGAAGGCGTGAAATCGCGGCTCAACGAGGAAATGACAATGACGAACCGCTCAATCCACATGCCCACGTTGATGAAAAGCGCCACGCAGAAAAGGCCAACCAGATTCGTCCGCACGCGGCGCGACCAGAGCAGTTGCGGGATGACGCAGTTGAAAAGAATCAGCATCCAGAACACCCAGCCATACGGGCCGAACGCGCGGTTCCACATCATCGAGCGTTCAAAGACATCGCCGCTGTACCACGCCATGAACGCCTCCATGATGTAGCCGTAAGTGACCATCCATCCCGTAGCGAGCATGACGTTCGCCATGTTGTTCAGATAACGCATGGGGATGAGCCCTTCCAGTCCGTAAAGTTTGCGAATCGGAATGAGAATATTCAGTACCATCGCAAAGCCGGAATAAATCGCGCCTGCCACAAAGTACGGTGGAAAAATCGTCGAGTGCCATCCCGGAACCATCGCAACGGCGAAATCAAAACTCACCACGCTATGCACGGAAAGCACCAGCGGCGTCGCAAGTCCCGCGAGCAAAAGATAAAGCGATTGATGGCGCTGCCAGTGGACCGCGCTGCCGCGCCAGCCCAACGCGAGCATCCCGTAAATCCATTGCTTTGGCCGCGTAGTAGCGCGGTCGCGCAAAGTCGCGAGATCGGGAAGCAAACCGACATACCAGAAAATCAACGAGACCGTGAAATAGGTGCTGACGGCGAAAACATCCCAGACCAGCGGACTGCGAAATTGCGGCCACAAATCCATCGTGTCGGGATACGGAAACAGCCAGAAGAAAACGAAGGGACGTCCGAGGTGAAGCAGCGGAAATAAACCGGCGCAAGCCACGGCGAAAAGAGTCATCGCTTCGGTCAGGCGATTGATGGCAGTGCGCCATTTTTGCAGCAGCAAAAGCAAAATGGCGGAGATGAAAGTTCCGGCGTGACCGATACCGACCCACCACACGAAATTGACGATGGCAAAACCCCACGCCACAGGAATATTGATCCCCCAGATGCCAACGCCGCGAAACAGCAGCACCGTCACCGCGAATAAAAACATCATCAGCAATCCAAACGCGATGGCGAAACCGAACCACCAACTGCGTGGATGTTTTCGCGTGAGCACGATCGAGCTGATTTCCTCCGTGACCGAGGCATAGGTCTGGCCCGGCGCGAGGATCTGCGTGGGATAACCCAACAGCGCGACCGCGGGCCGGCGCTCGGTGACATGGCTGGGTTGAAGTTCTTCGTCGGGCATGAAATTACGCGGGTGATTCGAGTTGCGGATTCGGATTGCGCAATTTCGCGCCGTAAGTCGTGCGCGGGCGCGTGTTCAACGTGCCGAGCATTTGATAATCCAGCGCGCTCGCCTTGGTTTTGGAAACGGCGCTGTTGGGATCGGCAATGTTGCCGAAGACAATGGCCTCGGCGGGGCAAGCCTGCTGGCATGCGGTGACAACTTCGCCATCGCGCAGGGGACGATTTTGAATTTCCGCGTTGATGCGCGCCGCGCTGATACGTTGCACACAGTAGCTGCATTTTTCCATCACGCCGCGCGAACGGACGGTCACGTTCGGATTGCGCATCAGCTTCAAGCTCGGCGTGTGGTAATCGGAAAATTGCAGGAAGTTGAACCGGCGAACTTTGTAGGGACAATTATTCGAACAATAACGCGTGCCGACGCACCGGTTGTAAACCATGAGATTGAGGCCCTCGTGATCGTGAACCGTTGCGCCAACCGGGCAGACCAACTCGCACGGCGCATTCTCACAATGCATGCAAGGCACGGGCATGTTGTTGACCTCGGGATTTTCCGGCGCGCCGCGGAAATAATTATCCACGCGAATCCAAAGCATGTTGCGGCCGATGCGCACCTGCTCGCGGCCGACCACCGGAATATTATTTTCCGATTGGCAGGCGATGGCACAGGCGTTGCAGCCGATACACGTGTTCAGGTCAATCGCCATGCCCCAGCGATAACCATTGTAGTCGTGCTCGTGCGGGTGGTAGAGCGTGTCGTCGCGCGCGGGAATGTCGGAGCCTTCCGATTTGATTTTCGCTTCAACGAAATGGGAATCGCGGCGCAAGTCATCCACCGTGCCCGTGAATAAAATATCGCGGCCTTCAACCGAATTTTGCAGTTGCGTGGTTGCCGGCACGTACGTCTCACCCGTTTTGGAAATCTCCAGACCTCGCGAAAACCACATCGCAGTCGAAGCGCGCAGCGGATACACATTGAACCCCGAGCCTTGGCCGACGTGGCCAACGCGCGCGCGCCCGTGACCCAGATAAACGGCGATGGAATTTTCCGCCTGGCCAGGTTGCACGAGAACAGGAGCGCGCAAAGTGCGTCCGTTCAAAAGAAGTTCGATAACATCGCCATTCGCGAGTTTTTCCTTTTGGGCCAGCGCGGGACTGATGAGCGCGGCGTTGTCCCACGAAAGTTTCGTAATGGGCTTGGGCAGTTCCTGAAGCCAGCCGTTGTTCGCGAAACGTCCGTCCCACAAAGAAGGATCGGGGCGGAAAGAAATTTCGAGGGCGTCGGAATTTCCCGCAGGAACCGTCGCGGGTGGCAATTCAAATTTCAATCGAACCGATTTCGGCGGCGACTGAGAATCCGCGATGACTCCGTCATGAACGGATTTGCGCCAACCGATTTCAAAGTCGCCCCAAATATTTTGCTGCCGCCAATGCTCACGAACGATTTCGTAGTTAGACGTAACCGGTTGCGCAATCAGCGCGGCGAGAACTTCATGCGCCGAACGGCCCGCATAAAGCGGCTGGATGAGCGGCTGGACGATGGAAATGGTGCCATCGCTGGCGCGCGTGTCGCTCCAGGCTTCGAGAAAATGCGTTTGCGGAATATGCCAGTGGCAGAGCGTGGAAGTCTCGTTGACATCCGGGCTCAGATGAATCGCGGTTTTGACATGCGTGAGCGCATTCACAAACGCGATGTCTGCGGGCGCGGTATAAACCGGATTTCCGCCGAGGATGACGAGCAATTCGACCTGACCCGCCAACATTTCCTGCGAAAGTTGTTTCAGCGAGGCAAGCTGATCAATCGGCGCGGCTTCGGCTGAAGCGGTATAAGTAATGGTGTTTCCAACATTGCCAAGAGCTTCATTAAGCGCTTGGGCGATGGCATGGACGACGGGCGGTTGAGACTCGCCAGCGATGATGATGTTTGCGCCGGAATTTTGTTTGAGGTCGGACGCAACGGCGTTGAGCCAGCGTGTCGCTGACGAGTCGAGCGATGAGGGCGTGGATTGATTTTGGATTTGAGCGAAAAGATGACGTGCGAGATTTTCGATTTCGGACGAATTGATCGGAAGCCGATGATCTGCGGCGGCACCGGTGATCGTCGGCGAACTTTCGGCAGCATAAAACCGGCTCATTTCCGCGCGGCCATCTTTTATTCGGCGAGAAGCGGCAAAGTCGCGGGCATGGCGAAGTTTTTGGGGATGCGAAAAAAGGAAATCGGAATCGAGCGAAACAATGATGCGGGCCTTTTCAAAGTGATATTGCGGTTCGACGATTTCGCCAAAGGCAAGTTGCGAACCAGCGCGCACATTATCGCGGGAGATGGCTTGATGCTGATGCCATTGGGCGCGAGGAAACTTTTTCAGCAGCGTTTGAATTTGTGCGGCGAGGGTGGGGGACGTGATCGTTTCTGTGAGCACACGAATACCCGCGCCCTGGTTTGTTTTTTGCGCCGCGAGCGCGGAATTGATTGCGCCGAGAAATGCGTCCCACGTGCTGATCTCACCGGCGTTGAGAATGGCTTGCGAACGATCGGGATCGTAAAGATCGAGAATGGAAGCCTGCTCAAAAATCCCGGCTGCACCAAGACTCGTGGGATGATCCGGGTTGCCTTCGATTTTGGTCGGATGACCTTCATGGCTTTCGACGAGCAGGCCGGTCGCGAAACCATCGTGCTCAATCGCAGTCGCAAAAAACAAAGGTTTGCCGGGAACGATTTCCTCCGGCTGTTTGACGTAAGGCACGATTTCGTTGATCGGCTGGCGCGTGCAGGCGGTGAGTCCGGCGAGGGCAAATGACGCGCCCATCAATTTCAAAAATTGCCGCCGGCTCGCGCCATCCGGCCATTCGGACGCTTGCGCGGGAAATTCGCGATGAAGATAGTTTTGAAACTCCGGCGTGTGTGCCAGTTCATCGAGGCTTCGCCAATATTCCGAGCCGCGCGCAGCGGTCAGGCGCGTGCGCAGGGCGGCAAGGTCGTGAGCAGATGTCGCGCGCGGTTTCATCGGTGACACAAGCTGCAATCCGTCATTTGCGTGGTGTTCACGTGATAAGCGGCGACGAGCGATTGGCCGCGAGCGGGTTCGTTGGCCGGCGGCTGCCAATGAAGATTGAAAACTTCCGTCCGCGGACGAATGAACTTCGCCGGATCGCGATGGCAGTTCAGGCACCAGCGCATGTAGAGCGTTTCATTTTTCCAAGTGAGCGGCATCTCATCCACCGCGCCGTGGCAGGTGGCGCAACCGATTCCTTTATTGACGTGAATGCTGTGATTGAAGAACACAAAATCAGGAACATAATTGACGCGTTTCCAATGAATCGGCGTGCTGGTGGCGAGGCTTTGGCGAACCGGTTCGAGCAAAGGCGCGGTGGTGAACAGTTGCGAGTGACAGGTCATGCAGGTTTCGCTGGGCGGCAAACCGGCGAACGCGGATTTCTCGACCGACGTATGGCAGTAGCGACAGTCAATGCCGATGTCGCCGACATGATGTTTATGGCTGAAGGGAACCGGTTGCGGAATGGGCACTTTCACAAGCGTGGTATAGGGCGACCAATAAACCGCGTGCAGCAGCCAGCCACTGAAGCACAAAAGTCCCGCCGCCCCGAGGATGCTGGCGCGCGCGATCGTATTTGTGCGTCGGTGAAAAATCTGAGGCATCGAGCCTTTCCTGCCGCGATCTTAGAAAACCGCAAAGAGCAGCTAAAATGCTGTGGCTCAGTTTTCTGCCGGATAATGGTTTCTCCGTTGCTTCAGAGCAGCGACGAATCTCTTTAGCATTTGGAATTCCAAAACGATGCAAACGCGCAATCGCGAGTTTTGCCGCAGCAATGCAAAAATCTTGCGCAGCGAAAAAATTGTGTGGAAGGAATTTTATTGCAATTTGCGAAAGTCCGGGCGCGTCATTCGCAATTTGCGGCGATGGGCTTGAAGTAAGGCGAGAGCGACGGAAGCGACGCTAAATTCGCAGGAAATGTCTCCTGTCAAACAACTCCGCTGTGCGTGGCATCTTTGCGGACAGGACGCACAGGGCCGAGTTTAATGACGTTTTCGGGATCGAAATCGGTCAGCTTCAACCAATCCTCGGTCACATCGGTCGGCGGAAAGAGATCGTTTTCTTCATACTCGCGCTGCAACGCCAGCAACAGATCGGCGCGTTGTAAATGCGTTTCCTGGCCGGTCTCGATCGTGCGTTTGATGGCAAAACTTTTTGCGCGCTCGACAATCGCCGCGATGATCGCGCCGCTCGCAAGATCGCCACGATACAGAAAATCTTTTTTGCCGCTGCGATACACGATTTCCAAAAACTGGTTTTCAGGAGTGCGCGCGTAATGGGCATCGGCGACCGCCTGGGCCAATTCCGTTCGCGGCTCGGCGAGCGGCAGCGATTCCTTCAAATAAATTTCATAGATGGCTTTCGCGCCAATCTGGTCGGGACGTTTCACGCGAATTTTGCGGTCAATACGGCCTGGGCGCAAAATCGCGGGGTCAATTAAGTCCGCGCGGTTGGAGGCCAAAATCACGACCACATTTTGCAGCGGCTCAATGCCATCCATTTCCGTGCAGAACATCGGCACGAGCGTGCTCAAGATGCTGTTAAAACGTCCCGAGCGGCGCGTGCCCAAAATGGATTCCGCCTCGTCAATGAACAGAAATGCGAGCGCGCCGTCTTTCGCGCGTTCGCGGCATTGAGTAAACAGATCGCGCACCTGGCGTTCCGATTCGCCGACCCACATGTTCAGGATTTCCGGGCCTTTGACGTGCAGGAAAAATTCCGGGTGATCCACGCCCGTCTGCGCCTTGATCTGCTGGCGCAAATTATAGGCGGTGGCTTTGCCGAGCAGCGTCTTGCCGCAACCGGGCGGGCCGTAGAGCAGAAAACCTTTTGGGACTGTGTGCTCAAAGCGCTTAAATAGATCGCGATGAAGAAATGGAAGTTCGATGGTGTCGCGAATGGCTTGCACGGCGTCGGCCTGGCCGCCAATGGATGACCACGGCAACTCAGTGACCGATTCCAGCGAACGCTCGATGCGTTTTCCCATGCCGATGACTTCGAGGGCCACGCGCTGATTGACATCGAGACGGACTTCCATGCCGGGCTTCAATTTTTCCTTCACGAGCAGCGCCGAACGCAGCAACACGAGCGAAGTCATGCCGGCTTCCTGGCCGATGCGCAGGCGTCCGTCGGAAAGCAATTCATCAATGCGCACGATCGGGCCGTTCTTGTCGAAGCCCAGGCCTTGCACCACGGCAAACGCTTCGTTGCACAAAACGCGCTGGCCCATCTGCAAACTGTTCAGTGGAATCTTCGGGTCCACGCGGCAAACGTAATCCGTGCCGCCAAGGCAGACGTGTGCCTTGTCATTTTCCACCGCCATCAAAAATGTGCCCACGCGAAACGCCGGCGAGCGAAGTTTCTCGACGATCTCATCCAGCTTCTCCAGCGCCTGCCGCGCCTGGTCATTCATCTCCTCAATGGCGGAGATGCGTTCGCGCAGGTAAATCAGATCCATGAGGGACGTGTGATGCGGCGGCAATTTGCCGGCGATCAGGTCCACCAGTTGCAGCGCGGAAAGGGATTCCATCTCCTCGTGCGAAAGGATGTCGCCCAACGGCGGGACGGATTCGGGAGCAGGGTTTTCGGCCTTCGAAGGCGACGAGGACTTTTTCTTTGATTCACCCATGCGATGAAGTTACTCCGCTTCTGAAGTTTTGCAAATAGGTCGTGCGCGAAGCGCAAAAAGTCTTGAACCACCATCGCCATCGTTTAACCTCCTGCACAATTAATCTCGCGCGCGTCCATGATTTTTTTGGCACGCGGTTATGCGGGCAGAGGTGCGGCAACATATTGAATCAATCAAATATTTTATGTCTCCAAGACCATTGAATGTCGGTTTGATCGGCGGCGGCAAGGGCGCGTTTATCGTGCATTCCCAACAGCGGGCAATTTTCATGGATGGCACGCGGCGAGTCGTCGCGGGCGCGTTGTCGTCAGACCCGAAGACGGCGATGGAATCCGCCGAGAATTGGCCTTTCCCGATCACGGGTTATCCATCCTACGATGCGATGATCAGCGCGCAAAAAAATCTCCCGCGCGAACAGCAACTGGATTACATCCTCATCGTCACTCCGAACTTCGCGCATTACGACCCGGCGATGAAGGCGCTCAAGGCGGGCATCCCGGTTTTCTGCGAGAAGCCGCTTTGTCTCACGACCAAAGAAGCCGCTGACCTCGTGAAAGCCGTGCGCAAATTGAATGTGCCTTTTGCCGTCGCGCATACTTATATCGGCAACTGGACAAGCTGGCTTTCGCGTTACATCGTGCGCAGCGGTTTGCTTGGTGAAATTCGCTGGGTGGATTCGGCTTACATTCAGGGCTGGCTCGCGACGAAACTCGAAGCCACCGGCCAGACGCAGGCGACGTGGCGCACGAATCCGAAATTGGCCGGCGGCTCCGGCTGCGGCGGGGATATCGGCACGCACGCGCTTCAGCAACTGCGTTTTGTCACCGGGCTCGAAGTCACGCAGGTTTCAGCGCATCTCGAGACTTTTGTCGTCGGGCGCAAGCTCGACGACCATTTCACGATTTATTGCAATCTCAGCAATGGCGGGAAAGCGCTCGTGCGCGCGTCGCAAATTTGCATCGGCTCGAAGAACGATCTGGGCATCACCGTCGCGGGCACGAAAGGCACCTTGAAATGGCGCGCGGAGGAGCCCGAGAGCGTGACAATTCTTTTGCCCGATCAACCGGAGCGCACGTACTGGCGCGGCGCGGTCAGCGCGGGCGATGGCTTCTTGCCTAAAGACACGCCGGCGGAACTTTTATCCGAGCCGACGATTCCCCCCGGCCATCCCGAAGCGTTCCACGATGCCTTCGCGCGGTTGCATCGCCATTTCGAGGCGGACGTCCGCCACTGGCAGGCAACGGGCAAGTTCAAGGCCGACGGTTCCAAATACGCGACGATTGAAGACGGCTGGACCGGCATGGCTTTTCTCGAAACCTGCCTCAAGAGCAGCGCGAAAAAAGGCGCGTGGACGGCGATGCCGAAAAAAATCTGACCGCGTTTCGCAATGCGCGGCGTGTGTTATAATACCCACGCACCGCGCATTTTTCTTTGATGCCCGGTTGATTTCTGGCATTGAAGCAAGCTGAAATGCAACGCACGGCAGAGCCACGTCACGCCCGGATCATCTGTGTGGTCCTCGCGCTGGTTACGCTCGCGCTCTATCTTCCCGTCGTCGGTTACGATTTCATCCTGTTCGACGATCCGGCGTACATCACTGAAAATCCCCATGTCCTGCAAGGCCTCACTCCTTCGGGAATGGTCTGGGCGTTCACGACGGGTGAAGCCAGCAACTGGCATCCGCTGGCGTGGCTTTCGGGAATGCTCGACGTCCAGATCTACGGCGTAGCGCATCCCGGCGGTCATCACCTGACCAGTGTGTTGTTTCACATCGTCAATGCGCTGCTGCTTTTTGTGGTGCTGCGGCGTTTTACCGGCGCGCTGTGGCGAAGCGCGGTCGTGGCGGCGCTGTTCGCGTGGCATCCGATTCACATCGAATCAGTCGCGTGGATCGCGGAACGCAAGGATGTCCTGAGCACATTTTTTTGGCTGCTCACATTGCTAGCCTACCATCGTTACGTGAAGGAATCTTCCGCGCAATCCCCGCAGGCAAAAAAATATTACGCGAGAACACTCATTTTATTTGCATGCGGCCTGATGTCCAAACCCATGCTGGTGACGTTGCCATTCGTTTTACTGCTGCTGGATTATTGGCCACTCGGGCGTTTCGCGGAAATCCCAACCGCCTCGCCATTTCGCAAACTGGACTGGCTGAAACTGCTGCGTGAAAAAATTCCCATGTTTTGCCTGACGTTGGGATCCTGCATCGTGACCTACCTCGTGCAAAAAAAGGGCGGCGCGGTTTTGGAAGTGGAAAAATTTCCGATGAGCTTCCGCATCGTCAACGCGATGTTTGCGTACCTCGGTTATCTGGAGAAAATGATCTGGCCGAGCGGCTTGACCATTTTTTATCCACTGACCGGCGGTGCCCGGCCGGTTGCGCAGATTGTGGCCGCAGTGCTGATCCTGCTTGGAATCAGTGTGGCTGCCGTCTATCTCGTTCGCCAGCGTCCCTATTTTCTTTTCGGTTGGCTCTGGTTTCTGGGGGTTTTGGTGCCGGTGATTGGGCTCGTGCAGGTCGGTTCGCAATCCATGGCCGACCGGTATTCCTACATGTCACTGGTCGGCATTTTCATCATCATCGTTTGGGGCCTCGCCGATTTGCTGGGCAACGGACGCCTTAATCGGCTGAATGCGGCGTGGGCAATTCTTATCCCGGCACTAACCGCTTGTGTAGTTCTGACCGCGCACAATCTTCCCTATTGGAAAAACACCGAGACATTGTTTCGCCGCAATCTCGAAGTCGTTCGCGATAATTCCACGGCGCACATGAACCTGGGCGTTTACTACGATCACACGCACAAACCCAAAGAGGCCGAAAGAGAATTTACCGCCGCGCTGAATTTGCAACCGCATTCCGGCCTCGTGCTTTCCGCCGTGGGACTTCATTATGCGCAGCAAGGGGAGATGACCAATGCCGCCGTTTTTTATAATAATGCTCTTTCCGAAGACCCCTCCCTAAGCGATGCCCATTATAATCTCGGCAATGTTCTCGCCGGCGAAGGCAAGCTCGTCGAAGCCGCCGACCAATATCAACAAGCGCTCCGCTCGAAGCCCGACTCGCCGGACGCGCATAATAATTACGGCGCGGTGCTGTTGCGCCTGGGCCGATTGACTGAGGCGCTCGATCAATTCAAGGAAGCGCTGCGTCTTCAACCGGATTATCCCGAAGCACAAGACCAACTCGGCAGCGTTTTTCTGAAGCTCGGCCATCCCGAAGTCGCGCAACTGCATTACGAAGCTGCCATTCGCCTCAAGCCCGATTTTGCCCACGCGCAACTCCAACTTGGCCTCGCGCTCGCCGAACAAAACTATATCCAGGAAGCCATCCCGCGCTTCCAAACCGCGATCAAACTTGAGCCGACTAACGACGACGCCTACTTCAATCTCGCCGCCGCATACACCGCATTGAAACGCTATGGCGAAGCTGAGCAGGCGTTCGGCGAATCGCTCTGTCTCAACCCGGATGCGCAAACCTATGCCCGTCTGGCGGGTGTTTTGCAAAGCGATGGAAAAACGGATGCCGCCATCCAGAATTACCGCAAGGCTTTGCAACTGCGTCCCGATTCGGTGAAAGCCTTGCAAGGGCTCGCGTGGATTTTGGCGGCGAGCAACAACGCGCAATTTCGCAATGGCGCGGAAGCCGTCAAACTCGCCGAGCACGCCAACGATTTGAGCGGCCAAAAACAATTATTGAACCTGATGACCCTGGACGTGGCGTATGCCGAAGCGGGAAGATTCGAGGATGCGATAAAAACTGCCCAGCAAGTTCGACAACTTGCGACCGCGCAAAACCAAAAAGATTTCGCCGACAAAGCCTCACAGCGGATCGCGCTATATCAATCCGGAAAAGCGTTTCACGAATGACGCAAGTTCGTGCTCAAAGAAAACGTCATTGAGGCGCGCCCAGCAACTCACCGACCTTCGCGCGAATATCCTTTTCGCGCATCAGTGATTCACCCACCAGAATCGCGTTGGCCGTTCCTTGCGCTACCCGCTCCACGTCCGCGCGCGAATGAATTCCACTCTCCGCGACCAGCAATTTGTCCCGGCCATCATTCGCCGCGCGCAACTTCGCTCCAAGCCGCTCGGTCGTGCCGAGGTCGGTCTTGAAAATTTTCAGATCACGATTATTCACGCCGATGACATTCGCGCCGATGGCCAGCGCGCGATCCAGTTCCGCTTCGTCATGTACCTCCACCAACGCGGTCAGTCCGCCCTCGGTCGCCAATTCGTGAAAGTGTTTCAGCCGCGCGTCATCCAAAATCGCTACGATCAATAAAATCGCGTCCGCGCCCCACTCAATCGCTTCGAGAATCTGCCGCTCATCAATGATGAAATCTTTTCGCAACAAAGGCAGCCGCACCGCCGCGCGAATTTGTTTTAGATATTCCAGCGACCCTTGAAAAAATTGTTCATCCGTCAAAACTGAAAGACAATCCGCTCCCGCGATTTCATACGTTCGCGCAATTCGCACCGGATCAAAATCCGCGCAGATGACTCCTGCCGATGGCGACGCCTTCTTGACCTCCGCGATCAATCCCATCCCGCCCTGACGCGGATTGCGCAACGCCGTTTCAAAATCCAGCATCCCACCCCGCGCCAGCGTCGCATGCTGCAGATCCCCCGGCGATACTGCGCGTGGCGGCAACTTCGCGATTTCAATTTTTTTCTGCGCTACAATTTTATCGAGAATATTCAAATTTATTCCTCGTCATCTTTCACGCCTTGCATGCGCTTCATTGGGCAACCGGCGCGCAGCCACCCGTTCACGAACGGATCCAGGTCGCCGTCCATCACGCCTTGAACATCGCTCGTCTCCACGCCCGTGCGCAAATCTTTTACCATGCGATACGGCTGGAACACATAACTGCGAATCTGGTTGCCCCACGACACGCTGCCTTTCTCGCCGTAAAACCGTTCCATCTCCTGCTTCGCCGCGTCCAGTCGTTGCGCGTAAATACGCGAGAGCAACAGCTTCATCGCCGTCGCGCGATTTTGATGCTGCGACCGCTGGCTTTGCGATGCCACCACCAAGCCCGTCGGGATGTGCGTGATGCGCACCGCGGTTTCGACCTTGTTCACGTTCTGGCCGCCTTTGCCGCCCGAGCGGAACGTGTCCACGGAAAATTCATCCGGTGGAATCGCGATCTCCTCGGTCTCCTCAATTTCCGCGATCGTATCCACACTCGCAAAACTCGTGTGCCGCCGCTTGTTTGAATCGAATGGCGAAATCCGCACCAGCCGATGCACCCCGCGCTCCGCCTTGCAAAAGCCGTAGGCGTTCTCGCCCGTGATCAACATCGTCACGCTCTTGATGCCCGCGGTTTCGCCCGGCAACGCGTCATTGATTTCCGCCGTCCAGCCGCGGCTCTCGACCCACCGCTGATACATCCGCAAAAGCATGTTTGCCCAGTCGCACGATTCCGTGCCGCCCGCGCCGGCGTTGATGCTGAGGATGCAATTATTCTTGTCGTGCAGACCGTTGAGAAAAACTTTCAGTTCGAGATTTTCGAGATCCTTGGAGAATTGCGCCAGGTCGCGCGTCAGTTGTTGCTCCTGCTTGATTTGTTCAGCTTCCGGCTCGGCTTCGCTGAGTTCGACCATCACGCGAAAATCGTCCAGTTGCGCTTCCGCCTTCAGCAGCGGGTCCACCTTCTTGCGAAAAGTGTTCGACTCATCAATCAGTTTTTGCGCCTGCTCGCGATTGTTCCAAAACGATTCGCCCGCCATCAAGGCGTCAAGTTCCGCCATGCGTTTCTGCGCGCCCGGGACGTCAAAGAAACCTCCGTAAATGGACCAGCTTCTCCGCCACCGTGACCAACTGCGATTTAATCGTCTCGAACATAGTTGCATATATATATGCCACGTTTTCTCGATAATCCAGTTGATTCATTGGATGGGGCAGCGCAGAAGCGAAGGAAAATATAGCGTGCAAAAATCGTTGTTGGTTCGGGCTGCTCCCCCCGATCAGAAACAGGCCCGTGACAAATTGGTGACAACCGGCAATAGGCTTGACCCAAAAAAGCGAAGCGGGCTTAGTTACTCCTGCAATTTTAAGTTATTGCTTTATGAAAGATTTTCACGCCAAGCACGCTTCGCGGGGTTCTCGATCTCACCAACCGAATCTTGGATTCACACTGATTGAATTGCTCGTCGTGATTGCCATCATCGCAATTTTGGCGGGTTTGCTTTTGCCCGCGCTCGCGAGTGCAAAAGCCAAGGCCAGCCGCATCTATTGTATAAATAACCAGAAGCAGTGGGGACTCGCGATGTCCATGTATGCGGACGACAACAGCCAATTTTATCCGGCCTCGCGCGATCTGCTTTATGTCGCCACGCCCGACAACAATCCCGTATGGACTGAGATGTATGCGGACGCCACCGCTACACCCGCCATCGGGCTTTCCGATTGGTATAATGCGTTGCCGCCTTATGTATCCGGCGCTCCACTCTGGCAATACGGAGCGAGCAGCATCAGCAACAATGTTTTTACTTCCTCCCGATCCATCTACATCTGCCCCACGGCTGCGGCCATACGCACAGTTCCGCCCGATCCTGATCCGGTGACGGGGATTCAACCGGGCGTCGGACCCGGACCAACTTTCAATTATGGGATGAACCAGCGCATCAACTTTAATCTTCCCGCTCCCGCCAATGTGCCTGAAACTCCGTTCAAGATCACCCAGGCTGCGAATCCCTCCGCATTCGTGGTGTTTTCAGAACAACGGGTGCATGCCAGTGAAACGCCCTATTACGGCACCAGCCCGGCGGACTTGAGCAGCACTTATAATTGGTGCAACCGTTTTTCCGGCCGCCACAGTGGCACGGGCAACATCGTTTTCGGCGATGCTCATGTGGCCAATTTCAAATACGGCTACGTGGTCGGCCTGGCCGCGGGCAAAGTTATTGATCCCAAAGATTCCGACATCAACTGGGAGTTTGACGGTCAGTAGGCGCTATTCTTTCGTCTTCGCATCAAACCCATTTGCAGGCTGCAACCAAACGCTTATTTGGCGTGAATGCGGAAGAACACATTGCTGCCCGCCGGCTTCCCGCACCATATATTATTGGTGCCATTGGCGAACACATTGCTCTGAACCGTGAGCGCGAACCAATTCGTCGAGGGGAGATTCGTGTTGGCCTCGGGAATGAATGCGAAGCCATTGGTGGTTGACTGCTGGACGGTGAATTGCACATTGGTTCCAACGGACAGATTGACAATCGTCGTCGCGGGCGGGGTGGGCGGCGGCGTGGGATCAACCATTACTACCTGTCCGCTGAACCCGTGAATCGAGCAATAATAAACGCAATTCGGGGCGTTGATAGGGACAGTATAGGTTATGGTCCCGGTGGAAATATTATTATTGACCACGCCGGCTGGTGTCGGACCGAACAAAGAGGTGCCCAGAGCAAACGGGTGAAACCCCGGGGTCGTGCTGATGGCGAAGGTATAGGTATGTCCACGCATCAAAGTGATCGTGGGACTGCCATCAACGCCATTGATCAGAAAAGCGAACTCTTCGTTAGGCGTGGAAACATTAAAATCCTGGGCGTGGGAAATCCCGGCGGCGAACAAGGTTGATGCCGCCAGCGCGAGGCACATCTGCAAACGGGCTTTAATTGTCTTTCTCATCTTAAATTCCTATGGTTTTTGGTCGTTGACTGCTTTATGACTCCCCAGCTTTCCTTTTGTTCCCGCGCGGTTGATTTTTTTGAGTGGCATCCGGTCTTTCCTTGGAAACCAGCGCTATCAGGCCGTTTCCCTGCGCCGCTCCGCTTGACTTCCGACCCCGCTTGAAGAAAAATCCACCCCTATGGCCGAACAGAAAGTCAATGAGTTGATGGAAAAAATCGTATCGCTGTGCAAGCGCAAGGGCTTCGTTTTTCAATCCTCGGAGATTTACGGCGGCATCAACGGCTTCTGGGATTACGGCCCACTCGGCGCCGAACTCAAGCGCAACGTCAAATATCTCTGGTGGAACGCCATGACCCGTTTCCGCGATGATGTCGTGGGCCTCGAAGCCACCATCATCATGCATCCCAAAATCTGGGAAGCATCCGGCCACGTCGCGACATTTGCCGACCTGATGCGCGAATGTCCCATGACCAAAAAACGCGTGCGCGCCGACCAGGTCGAATCGCAATCCGGGCTCGCCATCCGTTTCGACGGTGCGTTTCAACCGACCGATCTGCCGGAACTCAATAAATTTATTTCTGATTTTGCCCCCAAAATCGGCTGCGATAAAACCTACGACGAAGCCATCCAAAAACATTTTCTTTCCACTTTCACCGGTGACAAGACTCGGGTTGAACTCACCAAGGAATCTCCCGCCATCAAATGGCAATCCTTCGGCATCCTGCTCGCGCCGGGCAAACCTCGCGAAAGCGCCATCAAGACCGCTGAAGAATTTTATCGCCAACTCGGCATGAAAAACCCCGTGCTGCTCGGCGAGCGCAGCGAACGCGTGGAAAATTCCGTGGATTTTCATCCTGAAAGCAATATTGAGCTTACCGAAGCCCGCCCGTTCAATTTGATGTTCAAGACCTACGTCGGGCCGCTCGAAAGCGCCGACAGCGTCGCGTACCTCCGTCCTGAAACTGCTCAAGCGATTTTTGCGCAATACAAAAATGTCCTCGAGACTTCACGCCAGATGCCGCCGTTCGGCATCGCGCAAATCGGCAAGGCCTTCCGCAACGAAGTCACGCCGCGCAATTTCACTTTTCGCTCGCGTGAATTCGAGCAGATGGAACTCGAGTTCTTCATCAAGCCCGATGAAGTCGTGGAAGCCGTCAATGGCCACGTAACGGTGCTGGACGAAATTACTCCGCACTCCCCACTTCCCGCTCCGCACTCCAGTTGGGGCTGGCAGGCGTGGCATACTTATTGGGTTGAGGAACGTGTCCGCTTTTACGAAGGCATCGGTCTCTCGCGCACCACGCTAGGGTTCCACCGACAGACCGCGGCTGAACTCGCGCACTACGCCCGCGCCTGCGTGGATATTCTCTACAAATTCCCTTTCAGCAAACGCGATGCAAACGGCGAATTGATCGGCGACGAATTGGAAGGCATCGCCGCGCGTGGCGATTTCGATCTCAGCCAGCACGAGCGTTTCTCGGGCAAACCGATGAGCGTGTTCGACGAAGAACTTCGCGCCGCGTGGGGCAAGCTTGACGACGCCAGGAAAAAAGATTTGTCCACGCGCTATTTCGAGCATCGCAAAAATTATCTCGTCAAATCCGGCGTCGCACCCGAGCAAGCCGAGCAGGACGCGAAGGAAGATGCCGAAGGCTTGGCGAAGGGCCAATATATTCCACATGTCATTGAGCCGTCTGCCGGTGTGGACCGCCTCATCCTCGCGCTTATTTCCAATGCCTACGCCGAGGAACAAGTCACCGACGAAAAAGGCAAAGTCGAAACGCGCATCGTCATGCGTTTTCATCCGCGCATCGCGCCGACCAAGGTCGCGGTGTTTCCGCTGCTCAAGAACAAACCGGAGCTTGTGAAAAAGGCGCATGAAGTTCGGGAGATGTTGCGCCCACACATGACAATGTTTTACGACGAAGCCGGGGCCATCGGCCGCCGATATCGCCGCCAGGACGAAGCGGGCACGCCGTTTTGTGTGACGATTGATTTCGATACGCTCGGCGAAAAACCGGAGTTGTTGGACACCGTCACCTTGCGTGAGCGCGATTCCATGCAGCAGACCCGCGTGAAAATCTCGGAGCTGGTGGGATTGTTGTGTGACAAAATTCGTTAATGTCCGCGTCCTCCCACAAACCGGCGCCCGTCAAATCCGCGCCCACGCTGTACGTCATCATTTTCATGAAGCTCGCGAAGGGTCTTTTCTTCGCGGGCCTCGCGCTGACGGCGTATGTCCTGTCGGACAATAATCTTCCGCAGGAATATAAAAGTTTCCTGCTGGAGATGAAGCACTACACGCACCTTGATCCAGAGCGGCGTTTTTGGGTGGATCTTGCGGGGAAGATCAACGCGGTCACGGAAGCTGGCATGCTCCGCGCCGCGCTGGGAATTTTTCTCTACAGTTTGTTCGCGTTGGTTGAAGGCATCGGTTTGATCTTTCGCGTCACCTGGATTGGCTGGATGACCATCGGTGAATCCGCATTTTTCATCCCCATCGAAATCGCCGAGTTGATGCACGATTTTACCTGGATCGTTTTTGCCATTCTCGTGCTGAATATCTTCATGTTGTGGTATCTTTTCCAAAACCGCCAACGCCTCTTCAAACATTGAGCCCGCCACCACGAAATGAAAACTCCCGCGCCCATCATTTCGTTGCTCAAGCCCGAACAGATTGACGCTGCCGTCGCGCTTTTCTGCGCGCAACTTAGCGAACATCATCTCCCCAATAACGCCGTCGAAATCCGCGCGGTCGTAAAACAACTCATCGCTGATGAGACTCGCGGTTTTGTTCTTGTTGTGAGCAGCGGTGGGATGTTGGTTGGTATCGCGCTGGGCTGCTCGTATCTCGGAGTCGAACACGGCGGCGAGAGTGGATGGCTGGAAGAACTGTTCGTGACGCCGGAATGGCGTGGGCAAGGACTGGGTTCCAAACTAATTGAGGAAGTCATTCGTTTGGCACGCGCTCGCGGCTGGCGCGCGCTCGACCTTGAAGTTACCGAAGATCACCAACGTGTCGCCTCGCTCTATCGCCGCCACGGCTTTCAACTGCATTCGCGCTCGCGCTATTTTCTCAAGCTGGATTGATTAGCGAAACGGCGTTTCGACAATTTCCGCTGCCAATTCTCCATCCACCGCGCGCACCGTCAACTTGGTCCCGATTTGATTCACCTCTTTGCGAACATAACCCAGCGCAATATTCTTCAGCACGGGCGAAGTCGCCGCGCTCGTCACATAACCGACCTCCTTGCCGTCGTGAAATAATTTATCGCCGCGCGCGGGCAAACTTTTTAGATCGTCCGGCAATTTTAGTCCGCGCAACGCCTTCGTCACTTGCCCGTACGTCCGCACCCGCGCAATCACTTCCTGCCCGATATAACAACCCTTGGAATAACTAATCGCGCGCGCCTCAATTCCCGCTTCGGGCGCAAGGTTCGTTTCATCCATGTCCGCGCCAAATCGTGGCACGCCTGCTTCAATCCGCGCTGTCTCCAAAGCCTGCCAGCCGCACGCGCGTCCGCCGATTTCCTTCGCCGCCGCGATTAATTTATCCATCACCGCACCCAGCGAACCCACCGGCGCAAACAAATCGAATCCAGCGCTCCCGGTTCGCGCGTGATTCGCCAAATAAATTTCGCCGAGTGTCGCGTCCTTGATCGTGGCAAAACCCATCGCCTTCGCCGGAATGTCCGCAGTGAGGCCCACGCCACGCACGACCGTCTCCGCCTTCGGCCCCTGGACGCTCAGCAATCCATACGCGCTGCTCGCATCCACGACCTGCACGTCATCCGCGATGATATATTTCTCCAACCGCTCCGCGATCGCCGCCGAAAAGCCGGGCTCGAAATCCAGCAGCAACTCGTCCGCCAGCGCAAAAATATTTAGATCACTTTGAAGTTTCCCCTTGGCCGTCACAAGCGCGGCATAACAACCTTCGCCAGCCTGCAAACGCTTTACGTCATTGGTAACCTGGCCATTGAGAAGTCGCACGCGGTCCGCGCCCGTCAGACAAATCCGGCTGCGAAAACTTAAATCCATCACTCCCGCCGCCGAGCGCAACGCCGTGTGCTCAGCCAGCCAGTCGCCATAATCATTCACCACTTCGCAGCCGTTCACTTCCGCGAACCGCGCGTTCAACCCTTCGTGAAATTCATGCAATGCCAATGTCATCGCCGCAATGTCACCGACAACGCCACGCGACACAAAGAAAAATTTAGCCCCCGGACTGCGACGCGATCGCCTTTTCCGTAACGGGATCAAAAAAATGCGCGTGCTTCATATCAAAATAAAGCGGCATCGTCTCTTTGGCGGCGATTCGCTGTTGTTCATGAATTCGCGCCACCAATGCGTGACCGCCGGTCTTTGCGTAAAGATAAGTTTCAGCGCCCAACGGTTCGGTCATCTCAGCAACGACTGAAACTTTTTCATTCGCTGTCCTCCCATCGGGAACATCCGAAATATTTTCCGGCCGCAGGCCCAGCACAATTTTTTTGTCGTTGAAATGACTCAGCGAGGTTTCCATCGCCGCATCCACGCGCGCCGTAAAAGCATCCGCTTGAAATAAAAACGCCCCTTCTTTTTTTACGAGCGTACCTTGGAAAAAATTCATCGCCGGCGAACCAATAAATCCCGCCACGAAAATATTTGCGGGCTGGTGATAAAGCGCCATCGGTTCCGCGATTTGTTGAATCACGCCCGCGCGCATCACCGCGATACGATCGCCGAGCGTCATCGCCTCCACCTGATCGTGCGTCACATAAACCATCGTCGCTGAGAGTTGATGGTGCAGCGTGGCAATCTCCCGCCGCATCTGCACGCGCATCTGGGCATCCAAATTCGATAACGGTTCGTCGAACAAAAATAATTTTGGCTGTCGCACAATAGCGCGCCCCAAGGAAACCCGTTGCCGTTCGCCGCCCGAAAGCTCCTGTGGATGCCGGTCCAGACAGGCATTTAATCCAAGCATTTCCGCCGCACGGTTCACCCTCTCTTGGATTTCTACGCTTCCCACTTTACGCAGCATCAATCCAAACGCCAGGTTCTCCCTCACCGTCATGTGTGGATACAGCGCAAAATTTTGGAACACCATCGCGATGTCGCGGTCTTTCGGCGGAACGCCATTCACCGCGCGCCCATCAATCGAAATCGTTCCCGAAGAAATTTCTTCCAGCCCCGCGATCATCCGCAACGTCGTGGATTTGCCGCAACCCGACGGCCCGACCAGCACCAGCAATTCGCCATCGTTCACGGTAAGGTTCGCATCGGTGACTGCGGAAATCGTTTCTCCGCGCGGGCCTTTGAAAATCTTCGACAAATTCTCGACAACAACGAGTGCCATCCCGAATTTTTCAACGTCCCGCCGCCGATGTCGAGTGTGGATTATCCCGTTGACGCTGGCGGCGGCTTACTCACAATATAATTTCGTGATTGCGCTTTGGCGCGATGCTTCACTGTGTCGTTTACAATTTGACTGAAAATTATTTATGAACCTCGATTCGCTTTATTCGGAACTGACTTTAAAAACCAAAACCAAAATGGTGCTGCTCGTCCTCGACGGGCTCGGCGATCTGGCCACGCCGGAGCAGGGGCACATGACGCCGCTTGAAGCCGCGCACACGCCGAACCTCGACCAGCTCGCCCGTTCCGGCGCGCAAGGCCGCATGGTTCCCGTGGCTCCTGGCATCACGCCCGGCAGCGGCCCCGGTCATTTGGCGTTGTTCGGTTACGATCCATTGCAATTTCAAGTCGGTCGCGGTGTGATCGAGGCGCTCGGTCTGGGCATTGAACTCAAGGGCGGCGATGTCGCTGCTCGCGCGAATTTTTGCACGCTGGACGCCAAGGGCATCGTCACCGACCGTCGCGCGGGCCGCATCGAGACCGAAGTATGCGAAGAACTTTGCGCCTTGCTCGCGAGCAAAATTAAAAAGATTGGCGATACCCAGGTCATCATCAAAGCTGGCAAAGGCCACCGTTTCGTCGTCGTGTTTCGCGGCAAGGGATTGGAAGGTCCGCTCACCGATGCCGATCCGCATCATGAAGGCGCGCCGATTCCCGTGGTCAAACCAGTGAACGCGAAGTCAACCAAAGCCGCCAAAGCCGCCACATTGATCAAGGCTTTTTACAAAGTCGCACTTCCGCTCCTTGCGAAGAAAAAACCGGCGAATGGTTTTCTTATGCGCGGCATTGCGCATCAGCCGCATATCCCGACGTTTGAAGAGCGCTATCTGCTCAAGCCCGGTTGCATTGCGGTTTACCCAATGTATAAAGGCCTCGCGCAACTCGTGGGCATGACGAAGCTCGAAGGCCCGCAGACCATCGCCGAGCAATTCCAGCGTTACGTGGCCGAGTACGACAACTACGATTATTTTTTCATCCATTACAAATACACTGACATGTACGGCGAAGACGGAAATTTCGCGGCGAAGAAAAAAGCGATTGAAGACCTCGACGCCGCCCTGCCGATCCTGACCGGTAAGATGCCCGAAGTGCTCGCCATCACCGGCGATCATTCCACACCCTGTCCGGCGAAAGGCCATTCGTGGCATCCGCAACCGGTGTTGCTGATCTCCGCGCTGTCGGGTTGGGACAAGCTCGAACGCTTCACCGAGACCGGTGCGAACACCGGTTCGCTGGGAATTTTTGAAGCGAAATTTTTGATGCGGTTGATGCAGGCGAACGCAAAAATGTTCGACAAATTCGGCGCATAAAAAAAATTTAAAAGCGCGGCGGAAAATAATTTTTTGAAATTTTCATTTTAAATTTTTTTAAATAATGCTAGTCAGTCACGATATTAATCGCTTAAATCACTTTCAGTGTATCCAACACCAAACCTGATCGGGGGTGATTTTCATGGCAGCCAAGAAAAAAGCTAAGAAAGCGAAAAAGAAATAGCACCACCCTGATTCATCAGGACGGAAAACCTGGTCTGTGAGACGGGTTTTCCCTCCTGATCCATGTTCCCCCCTTCTTTGTCCCATGGCCACTTTGGTTTTTGACATTGAAACCTCCTCGCTGCCGCTCGAAAACTTCGACGAGGCGCAACAGGAATATCTCTTTCGAGAGCTTCAAAAAATTCCCGATGACACCGCGCGCGAGACACGCCGCGCCGAAATCCGCCAGCAATTCAACCTTTGGCCCTTCACCGCGCAAATCGTCTGCATTGCCATGCTCAATGCCGATACGGTTCGCGGGCAGGTGCTCTTTACCGCCGAAGATTACGACGAGGAAACTGCCGAAGCGGGGCCGGTGGAATTTGTTCCCTGCGCCGATGAAGTGGAAATGCTCACGGCATTCTGGGATGTGGCGCAGCATTACGATGCCATCGTCACCTTCAACGGGCGCGGATTCGACGTGCCGTTTCTCTATTTGCGGTCGGCGTTGTTGAATGTGCCGATCTCAAAAAAGAACTGGCTGGGCTATCGCTATCAAACTGAGCCGCACTGTGATCTTGCGGAGCAACTGACTTTTTACGGCGTCAGCGGGCGCGAAGGCGCGGGTCGCCGTTTCAACCTGGATTTTTATTGCAAGGCATTTGGCATCGAATCGCCCAAAAGTCACGGGGTGAGCGGGCTTGACGTCAATGACATGCTGGCCGCCGGGCAATATCGCGAAATTGCCGAATACTGTTTGCGCGACGTGCAGGCGACGGTGCTGCTTTACCAACTTTGGAAAGAACGTCTCGCGGGGATCAAATGAAAGACGCGCCGATTCTCGTATGCTTCGCTCTCAAGGAAGAGGCGAAATATTTTTCTGCGCCAACCACGCGCGGCGGTTGTGAGAAAAGAATCACCGGCATGGGCGGGCAGAATGCCACCGACGGCATTCGCAAGGCTATCGCCGCATTGCATCCGAGGCTGGTCATCACGGCGGGGTATGCGGGAGGTTTAAATCCTGAGCTTGCGAATGGAACGATCGTCTTCGACACCGACAGCGAACTTGAATCAACTCTTGGAACAAAACTTTTGGCGGCCGATGCGATACCGGTAAAATTTCATTGCGCCGATTGCGTGGCGGTGAACGCCTCCGAAAAACAAGTGCTCTGGCAGTTGACCGGCGCGGATGCGGTGGAGATGGAATCGGCGGTGATTCGTGAAGTGTGCCGCGAACATAAAATTCCCAGCGCTACGGTGCGGGTGATCTCCGATGCCGCCCAGGAAAATCTTCCGTTGGATTTTAACGAGTTGATGACGGCGAAATACCGGATCAATTTCGTCAAGCTTGCGCTGCGTATCGCCAGCCAGCCCGCGAAGATTCCTGAACTGATGCGTTTTCAAAAGCAGACGCTGGCCGCCTCGCAGCGTTTGGGTGAAGCTCTTGAAAAATCACTGCGCGGATTCTGATTGAGTGACCGGCGCGGCCATTGGTTTTTGTTCCAGCAATTTTTCCGAGTAACTGATGAGTCCCGCGCCGAGCATGATCAACATCACGCCGCTCCAGCGCAACGGTGAAACCGGTTCGTGCAGATAAATCTTCGCCGCAAACGTGGTGAAGACAAAACTCAACGAAGTCAGCGGCCAGACAAAGCTTACCGAACCCTTGGACATCATGATCAACAGGGCGACGAAGAAAGCTGTCTCGAACGCCAGCCCAAGCCAGATGCGCTGATTGGCCGCGCCGGTCTTGATGACGCGCAAGACTTCGCTGACGCTGATTTTTTTGACTGTGCCAATTTCGGTGAGGCCTTTTTTGAGATACACGACGCCCACAGCCTCGCAAAAAAGGCCCACAATTAAAATGATCAGCAGTTTAGTCATACGATTTACAAATCCTGGTAACGAATGAGTTGGATATTTTCGCGCTGCACGGTTTCTTTCACGCGCTCACTAACCAGGGCGTCAAACTCATGCTTAAATTCGTCGAGCGAAGGATGCGAGTAAAGCTCGGAATCGCCCGGCGGCAACTGCGGCAGGAGGGCCGCGATGTAGGCTTCGTCCACGCGCGCGTTTTGCAGCAAACCGAAAACACGATCGGTGTGGCGGAGGTTTCGCCGTGACAACGCGCCGCGGGCTTTCGCCGAGAGGCACAAATAAATGAAGGCGTGGCTCGCGCGATAAAACCATTGCCCGGAGGCAATCCGCGCGTTCAGCCAAAACGGATCGCGCGTCAGGCGCACTCGTTGGATTTTAAATTCATCCGCGAATTTCATGACCCGTGGAAACACGGTGGGATGTAAATGAAAATGCAGGTGGCCGTTGACGTGATCGAACGCCAAGCCCGTGGCGCGAAATTTTTCAAATTGCGCCCGGATCTCCGCACGCAACTGTTCGCGGAGATTTCGCTTCATAAAATAGCGCATGCCGGTGGCTACAGGATCATGGCTGAATTCTCCGCGCGCATTGACGAGGCCGGGAATTTTTTCATGCGCCAGGGCCGAGTGGCCGTGGGAGAGCGTGAGATGCAGTCCGACGCCAAGGCGCGGATTTTCACGCGCCAGCGCGACTGCGTCGGTGAATGCGGGTTCGTTCACCATCAAACTCGCGGTGGTGAGGATGCCGTCGCGATGCGCACGAATGACCGCCTGGTTGATGCTCTCGGAAGCGCCAAAATCGTCGGCGTTGACGATGAGACGGCGGACAGTCTCAGGGCGTGCCATAGTTGGGAGTCATGGCGCCGGACGCGATGCGCAAGCCGGTGCGCAGAATCAACAAAATTTTCTGGCCTTTGTTCAACCGCGTGGGCTTGGGGCCGAAGACATCGAATTCGCTGCGCTCCAATTTCCGCAGCAGCCGCCAATATACCGATCCCATGAGTTCAGCGGCGACCATCGAGCGGCGATCCGCCGGGGGCAACGTGAGGCGCGCCTGCAAATAAAAATGGCGGGCACGCTCATCCACACTGGCCGCGACCTCGCGAAAGCGCGGAGAATATTCGCCGCGCAGAATTTCCTCCGGCGTCACACCGCAACGATTCAACTCCGACATGGGCAAATAAATCCGGCCGCGTTCGGCGTCGGTGCGCACATCGCGCAAAATATTCGTGAGTTGGAGCGCCTTGCCGAGATAGATGGCGTAATCGCGGCAGGCGGGGTTGCTGTAGCCGAAAATCTCGATGCTCAACAGCCCGACCACCGACGCCACTCGGTAGCAATATTCCTCCAGTTCGGCGTAACCGGCATAGCGCTTGATGTCGAGATCCATCTCGACGCCCTTGATCAGTTCGTCAAACAGTTCGTAGCGCAAATGATGGCGCTGGATGAACGGCTGCAACTCGCGGTTGACGGAAAATTCCGGTGCTTCGCCGGTGCAGGCGCGGCGGATGTCCTCGCGCCAGGCAGCGAGATCGGCGCGGCGTTTTTCGGTGGGCACGGATTCGTCGTCGGCGACATCATCCACCTCGCGGCAAAAAGCGTAGAGCGCGGACATGCCGTCGCGCTTTTCCCGGGGGAGCAGGACAAAAGCCAGCGCCAAATTGGAAGCGCTTTTTCGCGTGATCGTCCGGCTGTCTTGCATGGGCAATGAGTTTACCGCCGGAATGAATGGTTCTTCCCGGAAAAAATTTGAGGCGCGTGGCTGTGGGTGAGCGTCATGGCATGGGCGGCAACGGCGTGTCCTTATCGCGCATCGGCGGCAGGCCGCGCGTTTCCGCGAGGGTGGGGTTCATGGGGCGATGCGGGCGGCGTTGTTTGCGATATTTTCGCCGCTCCGAGTCTTCCGGCGGGGGTTCGTTCGGATCGCGAAATTGCAACGGGCGGTCCTTGCTTTTGTTGTGGCGCGGGCGCGGCGGGCGGTTGTTTTTCTTCTTCTTGGAATAATAGACGGCCCACAAAGTGCCGATCAAAATCGCCACAAATAATCCGCCGGCCATGATCAGCACCTCGTACATGCTGGAACCGGCACCTCCCGGTTTTGGGCCTCCTCCCAGCAGGTCATCCATTTCGGCGAGCATTACGACAAATTTATTCATGACGGTTCTTCCTTTGATCCGGCAGCCGCCGGTTCTTCTTCACCCTCCGCATCGGCGGTGATATTCAGGCGTTGCATGCGGTAACGTAGCGCATGGCGGCTGATTTTCAATTGTTCCGCGGTGCGAGTGAGGCTGAAATGGTTTTGTTCGAGCACCGAAGTAACGAGGTCGCGCTCGAAATTCGCCATCATCTCGTCGAGCGACTGGCCGGGCACGGCCTTGTGCGCGGTCGTGGCTTTGCGCAAGCCGGTTTCGATCTGGAAATCCGGCAGGTTGCCGGGCTGGATTTCGTCGGTCGTCTCGAGGATCAGCGCGCGTTCGATGACGTTGCGCAGTTCGCGCACGTTGCCGGGCCAATGATGCGACAATAATTTTTGCTGCGCCGCGCGGGAAAACTTTCGCGCGGGCTTTTTGATGCTCGGAGCGAAGTGCTTAAGGAAATGGTTCGCGAGCAGGAGCACGTCCTGATGGCGTTCGCGCAACGGCGGCAGGCGGAATTGCACGACGTTGAGGCGGTGGAATAAATCCTCGCGGAATTCATTTTCGCGAATGGCTTCAATAATATCACGATTGGTGGCCGCGATGAGCCGCACGTCCACGCGCAATTCCTGAGTTCCACCCACTCGGGTGAAAGTGCCGTCTTCGAGAAAGCGCAGCAGCTTCGCTTGCAGCGGACGACTCATGTCCGCGATTTCGTCGAGAAAAATGCTGCCGCCATCGGCTTCTTCGACGCGGCCCATTTTCTGTTTCAACGCGCCGGTGAAAGCGCCCTTCTCGTGGCCGAACAATTCACTTTCGAGCAAGGTTTCGGGGATGGCCGCGCAGTTGATTCGCACGTAACTGGCCTGGCGGCGCTGGCTCAGGCAATGCAGCGCGCCGGCGACGAGTTCCTTGCCGGTGCCGCTTTCGCCAAGGATCAACACGCGGGCGTCCGTCGGCGAAACCGTTTGGATCATCTGCCGCATTTCACGCACGCTCGGCGAATCGCCGACAATCTGTTCGAGCTGATACGTTTCATTAGCGCGCGCGCGCAACGCGGCGTTTTGATGCAACAGGCGATGCCGTTCGGAACAGCGTTCGACCGCGTGCAGCAATTCCTCGGGTGCGAAAGGTTTGGCGAGATAATCGAACGCGCCGTTTTTGATGGCTTCGACCGCAAGTTTCGGCGTGGCATAGGCCGTGATCATCAGGATCGGCAACTGCGGCCAGCGCGCGTGAACCTTGCTGAGCAATTCATAGCCGCTCATGCCGCCGAGGCGCGCATCGGTGATGACCATGAAAAACTCCTCCTGCCCCAGCATCACCAGCGCCTCTTCGGCGGATTCCGCCGACCGGACACTGTAGCCCTCGTCGGCAAGGACCGTCGTCAACGAGAGACGCATGTTCTTCTCGTCATCAACAACCAGCACTGGCGGCATCGAGGCACTCATGGACCGGGCACGATAAAAGTTTTCGCCGGAAATAATAATATGAATCGCGCGCCCTTTCCAAGCTCAGATTCAGCCCGCACGGCGCCCCCATACAGTTCGACGTTGTGCTTCACGATGGCGAGGCCAAGACCGGTGCCTTTTTCCTTGGTGGTGACGTAGGCTTCAAAAATTTTATCAAGCTTGTTGAAGGGAATGCCCGGACCATCGTCGCCGATGACGATGTGCAGGGTATTATTATCGCCATAATGCGCATGGACTTCGATGTTTCCGCGCCCGTTCAAAGCTTCGCGGGCATTTTGCAGGAGATTGACGAGGACGACGGACAAATGGGTTCGCTGCATGAGCAAAGCCGGCAAGCTGCCGCCATAATCACGATGAACCTGAGTGTCGTAGCTGGTTCCGGGTGGGAAAACATCGGCCACGGCGCGGTCCAATTCTTCGGCGATATTTAATTTCTCGACGCGCCCTTCGCTCAACTGCGCGTAACCCATAAGCTGCGTGAGAATGCGATCGGAGCGTTCGATCTCCTCGCGGATGATGGTGATCTGCTGGGTGAAATCTTTTTTGCCTTCCTTCAACCCGCGTTGCAGGGAAAAGACGGCGTTGTTGATGATGCCGAGGGGATTCTTGAGTTGGTGGGCAATCTCGGCGGCGAGGCGACCCGCGGCTTTGAGTTCATCGTTGCGCGCGGCTGATTTGCGTTCCTCCTCCTCGGAAACCCGCTCGCGAAACAAAAGCAACTGCACGCCATAACACGAGGCCGTCATCAGCCAGAGAATGATCAGCCGCAGGATGAAGGACTCGGTGCCGCCTTCAACCACCATGCCTTCGAGGATGGATTCGTTGGCGAGCGATTTCCTTTCTTCGGACAGCATGAATTGTTTCTTGGTGGAAATTTCGTGCGGATAGGCGTCCTGCAATAGTTTGCGATTGAGCCGCAACTGTTCCGTGTCCTGCGGCGATTGCGCCAGCCATTTGATTGACTCCGACGAAAGTTTGACGCCGGCAAATCGTTCGGGGTTATAAATCGGGCCGCCGCCGACGATGCGATTGAGGTCATCCACCAGCGATTGCTGGAGCATGACATTCGTGCCGCCGTTATAACCGGCAAGCAGGTTCAAGGTTTCTGGGGAGAGCTGCCGGTCGAGGAATTGGGACACGCCATCATCTCTGGTGGGTTGTTTCAATTTGGCGGCCAGGGATTTCAGGTCGAGAATATCGCTGGTGCCGAATTTCGCCGGGCCGATATAATGTTTCAGCGCGGGCGTGGTATAAATAGTCCCGGGACTTTCGGTGACTGTGATGTAGAGCAACCCCGCCGCGAGATAAAGCCCGCTCAAGGAAAGGTTGAGGACGATTTGCGGCGTGGCGAGGGGAATACTGAGGGCGTTGACAACGATCAGGCCAGGGAAAACCCAGAACAGTGTGCTTTCAAAACCGTTTGTCTCCAGCGTCAATCCCGCGAGCAAAATCCCATCCACCAATCCCACGGCGAAGACCACCCACTGCACCAGTCGCGGAGGAAACCGCCGCAGCAACAGCGCGGCCGCGGCGATGGTCGTGAAGATGATGTAAAAGATGAAAAAGCGCCGGACGGTTTCACCGACGATTTCCCAGGTGGGCGATTCGACGAGCAAACCAGGCCCGTAGAACACATAATAAAAAACGATGATGCTGACGATGATGCGCGCGGGCAGGATGATGTTGCGCTGCATCGAGAGGATGCGCGAGGCCTGCTGCGCGGGCTCGGGAACGGGCATCGCCAAAAACCGGGGCAACCATTTTGGCTTTTGCCAGCGGATGGGATTCATAGCGGAGCCGTCAAAAATCTATCTCACCAATTCAAGCGCGCGTTGGGCGATGTCTGTAACCGGCCACAGTCGCCCGATGCCTTCGTAGCCGCACGAAAGCATTCCCTCTTCGGGGCCGATGAATTGCGCGCCGCGCGATTTGAGCGTGACCACATTTTGCTGGGTCGCGGGATGCAGCCACATCTTGCCGTTCATGGCGGGCGCGATCAAAAGTTTTGCCTTGGGATTCAGGGCGAGCGCGATGCACGAGAGCGCGTCATCAGCGATGCCGTGGGCGAGTTTGGCGAGCGCATTCGCCGTGGCGGGCGCGATGAGCATCAAGTCGGCTTCATCGGCGAGTTTGATGTGCGTGGGTTTCCAGCCTTCCTCTTCGTCATACAAATCGGTCACGACCGGATGGCGCGATAAAGTTTTGAAAGCGAGCGGCGTGATGAAACGCTGGGCATCGGCGGTCATGACGACGTGGACGGCGCATTCCTGCTTGGTGAGTTGGCTGGTCAAGTCGGCCGCCTTGTAAGCCGCAATCGAGCCGGTCACTCCCAGAACAATATTTGGCGTCGCTTTCATTTATTTCGATTTCCGGCTGCCACGCTTAGTTACTCTAAAATTGGCATTTATGCAAAGAGATTAAGCGGGGTGGATTGTGTCTATTCCACTGAGACAGCGACGCGGGGTCACTAGAAATACGTGAAAAAAAGAGAATTAAATCTCTGGCGGATGCGACCGCACCACGCGCATTTTTTCCGCTTCGAGGACGGATTGCATGCGACGCAAATCCTCGGCGATGGTGGTGCTGATGATGAGATAATCGAAATTTTTCCACTGGGCGATTTCCTGCCGCGCCACGCTCAATCGCTTGGCGATGATTTGCGGCAAATCCGTCCCGCGCCGCTTCAAGCGCTCTTCGAGAATGGCCAGCGATGGCGGCGTGAGAAATACCTGCACGAGCGCCTGCCGCAACTCGGGGTCTTCCTTCGCCCGCTCACGGATAGTCGCCGCGCCTTGCACATCCACGTTCAGCAAAACATCGCGACCCTGGCGCAGCTTGCTCAGGACTTCCGACTTTAGGATGCCATAGCTATTGCCGAAGACGGTGGCGTGCTCGAGAAAATTCCCGGCCTGAACGCGTTTGAGAAATGACGTGGCATCGAGAAAATAATAATCCACACCATCGTGTTCCGTCTCGCGCGGCAGGCGCGTTGTGCAGGTGACGGCGCGGGCCATCTGTGGATTGGCGGCGAGCAGCTGCTTGCACAACGTGGTCTTGCCGCCGCCCGACGGCGCGGAGATGACGATCAACAGCGGATTGGAATGTGCGGTGGTTTCGGACATGCGAAAATTATTCGACGTTCTGCGCCTGTTCGCGAAATTTTTCCAACTCGGCCTTGAGCGTCACCACGGCGCGCGAGATGACGCTGTCGTTGGCCTTCGAGCCGATGGTATTGATTTCGCGATTCATTTCCTGCGCCAAAAAATCCAAGGTGCGGCCGACCGGTTCCTTGGAATTTAGACAATCGTCGAACTGTTGGAAATGACTTTGAAGACGGGTCAGTTCTTCGGAAATGTCGGAGCGATCCGCAAAGTAAACGACTTCTTTCAACAGGCGTTCGTCCTCGACGCCGGGCGTTTCCACGCCGGCATTTTTGATGCGCTGGATGAGCTGGTCGCGATAGCGAAGCTGCACTTCGGGCGCCTGCTTGAGCACTTGGGCGGCGGACTTGCGCATGATGCCGATGCGCGCGGCCAAATCTTTGGCGAGGTGTGCGCCTTCGCGTTCACGCATCTTGAGCAGGGTGGTGAGCGCCTGTTGCAAGGCCTTTTCAACTGCGGGCCAGAAATCTTCGGCGTCGGCGGGTTCCTCGTCGGTTTGCAGAACGCCGGGAACGCGCGCGATCAAATCAATCGTGACCGGGCCGGCCAATTTCAGATCCTTGGCGAGGTGATTGAGTTCGCGCAGATAAGCCTTGGCGAGCGGAATATTGACGCGCACATGGCTGGAGCCGCGGCTCTCACCGGCATGAATGGCGATGCGCGCCGTGAGGCGGCCACGGGCGATGGAGCGGTTGATGAGGTCGCGAATCTGGGCCTCGAGCACTTCGAGTTCGCGCGGCAGGACCACGGAAATTTCGCTTTGCTTGCGATTAACCGAGCTAAGTTCGACCGTGATTTTGATGCCGTCGCGGGCGCATTCGCCACGCCCGTAACCTGTCATGGATTTCATGCGTCGGCACACTATGGGGAATGTCCCCGCGCCAGCCAATCTTTTTTAGGGAGGAAAGAAACAAGCATCCCCGGAAACCGCCGGGACGAACTGCCGCCCGGCCAAATTAATTTTGCTTACCTAGCCAACTTTAATTCCACAGCCATGCCGGGCGTGAGGTTTTTCCATTTCGCAACGATTACGGACGATGATGAAAAGTTTTTATCCGCCGCAAATAACGAAGGTGTCGAACGCTGGACAGAATCGGAAGAAGCACCACTTTTAGTGACCAACAAGGCATCGCCATCCCGGGGCGGGTGAATTGGAATCGGTGATTCGATTCGGAGAATCAATTCTCCGATCACGTCCTCGGTGTTGGGGTAACAATAAACATCTTCATTTGAGCGAAGGTTGGTAAAATCGCGGATGGTGCGAGTTTGCGCCACGCCGGATTTATAAAAATATTTCGCCTCGGTGACGATGGTCTCGCGTTCGCCCGGAGCGACATGAATCAGGACATTCCAGGCTTTGCGGCCATAGGCATTTTCGGTGTAAGCTGATTCGGGATGCGAGCCGGGAATGCGCATGACCTCGGCATTCGCGCCCGGCACGCTATTATATTCTTCGTCAAAATTTGTGGTGAGATTCAGTGCGAAGATCGTATAGGTGACCTGAACATCAACGACCCTGGGGATGTTCGTGGAAACGACCGGGTCCAGTTTGACGTTCATGACCGCCGATTCGATGACGTAGTCCCGGCGCAATTTTCTTCCCTGCTCAATCCAATTTTTAAGCGTGCGATCGCCAGCCTCTTCGGTCTGGCCGTTTACCGTGAAGGTAAGTAACGTCATCGAAAATATTATCAATAGCGCCACAGCGCGGCATTTGAGGAGCCCTGGGATTTGATTCATATTGAAGTGAGCCAAGACGCAATTTCGCGCCGTGTCAAAAGCATTCGATTTGCCGGACTGTGATCTCACATCACTTTGGTTGTTTACGTAAACGGGGCGTGCGCCTACCTTGCGTAACGCTTGCGGGGAAACCAACATACCGAGAGCGAGTCAACCATTCAGCGAAAGAAAAAATCATGGGCGATAAATCCCCCAAAGCAAATCAGAAAAAGACCTCACAGCACGCCTTGAAAACCAGCGCGGCGAACCAAAAGAAAAAGCAGAATACCGCGGCGTCGTCAGCGAAGCCAAAGAAGTAAGGGCGTTTCGAGGGTTCACGCCGGAACCGCTCCGGCTCTCCCCGCATTGTCGCGGGGAGAGCAGAGTCGTTGAGTTTGCGGGCATCGCGTGAGAATAACCAAGTCCGCGATCGCGCAAGTTTTCGCTAGTGAATCATCTGGCGCATCAACCGCGGCGTCTCCAATTTTCCAGCACGGCCTCAGTCCGGAAAGCTTTCGCGAACGGAGTTGCGGGATAAAACCATTAGCGTGAAAATCCCGAGCGCGGTGCCAAAAGGAATTTGAAGACAGTTCAACCCGGCCACCACCATGCAAAAAATGCGATGGTTTCTTTGGCGAAGAAACAGGCCCGCAAACACATTGAGGACGCAAGCGGTCGCCAGAACAAATCCAAAAAATAGATAAAATCCATTGAGAAAGACCATGATGTTTGCCGGCATCGGCGGAGGCGCATTTCTCGAAGGAGCCCAAAGTTGCGGATTTGCGAAAAAGGTGCGTATGAAGAGGAAGTGCAAACACAAAAACCCCATGCCGACCAACGCCAGTCCGGCGACGATAAAATGAAAAAAGGAGAGCAGTCGGATATGTTCGCCGTCTATGATTTGCTGCCGGTCATTCAATGGTGCAATGGGTTGAGACAGGGGCGCAGTTGCCGGGTTGCGAAGCGCGTAGCCATCAATGGCGCAAACAACCGCGTCATCGGGATATTCCCGGCCGCAATAAGTACATTGTTTCATAGCTCAAGGATGAATGACTTCCATGGCGCGTTCGTTTTTTACTATTGTTCCGCTCTTTGACAAGGGGCTTGATGGAACGCTTAGAGGCTAGCCGGACGGCGCATTTTATCAATCCTGGAGTTTGCGCCGCGCAAACAAATAATCCGACGTGGCGCAAAACTGGATGCGGCAGCGCTTGACAACCCGGCGCATACCCCCTCACCCTATGCGCTGATCATTTGATGCGATGATAGACTCAAATTTTTATGAAACGCACGCATAACCGTCCGGGATTGGAAAAGAGGGCTCTCGTGGTCCGTCTGCGAAGAATCAAGGGGCAGATTGAAGCCATTGAAAAAATGGTCGAAGCCGACACTGATTGTTCCGATTTGCTGATGCAAGTCGTCGCCGCGCGGCGGGCGTTGAAATCGTTCAGCGAGGAAATTCTCGAATCGCACATGCACTCGTGCATTGAACAGGCGGCCAGCCCAACTGAAGGGCGCGCCAGCCTGCGATCGTTGCTCACCGTTCTGGAACGCTACGTCGCTTAGTCCAATCCGTTATGCCAGCCGAAAATCTCAATGCCCAGCGCACTGCGGATCTCGTGCGCGACGCGGCCATGAAGGACGTTTCCGAGACTTTGCAACGGCTCGGCACGGCGGTGGAAGGCTTGAGCGAAGAGGAGGCGGCGGAGCGGTTGGAAGTTTTTGGCCCCAACGAAGTCGCACAGGAGCGGAAGCACGAATGGCTGCATCGCTTGTGGGTGGCGGTGCGCAATCCGCTGGTGATTTTGCTGACGGTGCTGGCCACGCTTTCTTTTCTCACGGATGACATCGCCGGCGGCACGGTGATGATGGTGATGGTGATCCTTGGCGTTTCGCTGCGTTTCATCCAGGAAACCAAGGCAGGCAACGCAGCGGCGAAACTCAAGGCGATGATCACCGTCACCGCCACGGTTTTGCGCGACGGCAAGCAAAAGGAAATTCCGCTGCAACAACTCGTTCCGGGCGACATCATCAAACTCTCCGCCGGCGACATGATCCCCGGCGACGTGCGGCTCGTGACGGCGAAGGATTTGTTCATCATCCAGGCGACGCTCACCGGCGAATCGTTGCCGGTGGAAAAAACCGATGCCCGCGACGCGCGCGAAAATATTTCCAATATCGAGCGCACGAACCTTTGCTTTCTCGGCACGAGCGTGGAGAGCGGCGCGGCGACGGGCGTCATCGTGGCGACCGGCACGCAAACTTATTTCGGCAAGATGGCCAGCAGCCTTGCCGGGCAGCATCCCGATACCGCGTTCGACAAGGGCGTGAAACGCTTCGTGTGGCTGATGCTCACGTTCATGCTGATAATGGTACCGATGGTGTTTCTCATCAACGGCATCATGAAGCATAACTGGAGGGACGCCTTTTTCTTCGCGATGGCCGTCGCGGTGGGACTCACGCCGGAAATGCTGCCGATGATTGTTTCCGTCTGCCTCTCCAAGGGCGCGCTCGCGATGTCGAAGAAAAAAGTCATCGTCAAAAAACTTAATTCGATCCAGAACTTCGGCGCGATGGACGTGCTGTGCACCGACAAGACCGGCACGCTCACCATTGACCGCGTCATCCTGGAATTGCATTGCGATGTTTTCAAAAACGAGAGCGAAGCGGTGTTGCGCGACGCGTATCTCATCAGCCATTTCCAGACGGGATTGAAAAACGTGCTCGACCGCGCAGTGCTTCATCACAAGGAATTGCACGGCGAACATGGCATCGAGAAATACAAAATGGTGGACGAAATCCCGTTCGATTTTTCGCGCCGCATGATGTCCGTCGCGATCGGATGCCCGAACGGCGACCGGCAGTTGCTCACCAAGGGCGCCCCCGAGGCGGTGTTTGCCAAGTGCACGCATTTTTTGAGCGACGATGAAATGTTTCCGATGGAACCCATCCTCGTCGGCGATTTGATCGAGCAAGTGAATTCGCTGAGTGAAGACGGTTTTCGCGTGCTCGCCGTGGCGACGAAAAAATTGGGCGCGAGCCAGACGACTTTTGCCAAATCCGATGAGTGCGATTTGTGCCTCACGGGGTATCTCGCGTTTCTCGACCCGCCGAAAGAGAGCGCGTCCAAGGCCATCGAAGCGCTGCGCCAACACGGTGTCACTGTGAAAGTGCTTACGGGGGATAATGATTTGGTCACGCGAAAAGTTTGCAGTGAAGTGGGCATTCACGCGGAAAAGATTTTGCTCGGCAGCCAGGTTGAGAATTTAACCGACGAACAGTTGGCGAAGGAAGTTGAGTCCACGGACGTTTTCGCGCGCCTCTCGCCCGCGCACAAAAAACGCGTTGTCCAGGCGTTGCAACGGAACAAGCACGTCGTGGGTTTCATGGGCGATGGCATTAATGACGCGCCGGCGTTGCGCGCGGCGGATGTCGGACTCTCAGTGGACAACGCCGTGGACATCGCGAAGGAATCGGCGGACATGATCCTGCTGGAAAAAAATTTGATGGTGCTCGAAGAAGGCGTGATCGAGGGACGCAAGGTGTTCGCGAATATTTTGAAATACATCCGCATGGGCGCCAGTTCGAATTTCGGCAATATGTTCAGCGTGCTCGGCGCGAGCGCGTGGCTGCCGTTTTTGCCGATGCAACCGATCCAGGTGCTCACGAACAATCTGCTCTATGATTTTTCGCAGGTGCCGATTCCGACGGACAACGTCGGCGAACAATTCACGGCCAAGCCGCGTCCATGGCACATGGGCGAAATCGCGAAGTTCATTATTTTCATCGGGCCGATCAGTTCGATCTTCGATTACACGACGTATTTTTTGATGTGGTTCTTTTTCAAGTGCGGGAATCTTGCGCTCGCGGCTCCGCCGGAATTGGCCGCGCGTTTTGCGCATGCACCCGACGCCGATCATACTTATGCCGCCGCGCTGTTCAGCACCGGCTGGTTCGTGGAATCATTGATGACGCAAACGCTCATCGTCCACGTCATCCGCACGAACTTGATTCCATTCATCCAATCGCGCGCGAGCTGGCAACTCACTTTGACGACCGTGACCATCATGGGCGTCGGCGCGGCGCTGCCGTTTTCGCCGCTGGCGAGATACTTGGGCTTCGTGCCGCTGCCGTGGCAGTTCTGGCCGTTCCTCGCATTGACGCTGGTCTGCTACGTGGCGCTCACTCAGGTCATCAAGACGTTTCTCGTGCGCAAGTCGTGGATCTGATCGGAGGGCATCATGGTTAGAACGGCAGAGCAGCGGAATCGCCATCCTCGGCGGCGGTGTATGATGCGCCAAGGGAAAGGCCCTATCACTCGACGGTCACGGCCGGGAGAAATTAGCGCCTCAACAAATCGCCGACGTCCACGCTGACATCGGGGAAGGCCAGCACAGTGGCTTTGCCGCCAGCACGCAAAATAGTTTTGCTGCCGTAGCCGGTGAAATTGGGTTCGCGATAAATTTCAACGACGGATTCGATTAGATTTATAATCCAGACTTCATTGATGCCGGCGCGGCCATACAAGGGAAGTTTCGTGCTGCGATCAAAATTGAGTGAGCTATCCGCGACTTCGACGATCAAAAAAACTTCGCTGGGAGTGGGATCGCTGGTGGTATAGTAGTTTAGCGAAGGTTAAAGTAATGCAATATCCGGCTCAGGTTCGGAGTATTCATCCAAACGAATCGAATTTTGAGGCCAAACCAGCCAGCGGTCACTCGATAGCTTCATGAACAAGTGAGCCATTCTGGCAACGATACCGCGATGAAATTGGCCTATTGGTGACATATCAATGATTTCTCCCTCAATCAATTCGACTCGCGCCTCTGGCGACAAGACGCCTATTTCCGCCATGCGGTGGTAATTCGTCACGCTGAAACGATGTGTCGTTTGCGCTAACATAGAAAACATCCTAGCCAATCACTCCGGCATCTTCAAACCAATCTTATCCGCCGCTTGGGCAACATCTTTGTCGCCGCGGCCGGAGAGGTTGACGATGATCAAATTGTCGGGACGCATCTTTGGCGCGCGCGCGATGACTTCGGCAACGGCGTGGGAGGATTCGAGCGCGGGAATGATGCCTTCGAGTCGCGCCAATTTTTGAAAAGCTTCGAGCGCTTTGGCGTCGGTGGCGTAAGTGTATTCAACGCGGTTGGCATCGCGCAGCCAGGCGTGTTCAGGGCCGACGGCGGCGTAATCCAAGCCGGCGGAAACGCTGTGGGTGAGTTGGATTTGGCCGTTTTCATCCTGCAAAATATACGAGCGCGTGCCTTGAAGGACGCCGAGCGAACCCCCTTGAAATCTGGCCGCGTGTTTTTCCGGTTGGATACCGAGGCCGCCCGCCTCCACGCCAACCATTTTAACGGAAGCGTCGTCGAGGAACGGATAGAAAAGGCCGATGGCATTCGAGCCGCCACCGACGCACGCGATGAGCAAGTCCGGCAAGCGCTCTTCCTGTTCGAGGATTTGCCGGCGTGCTTCGTCGCCGATGACGCGCTGAAAATTTCGCACCATCACCGGATAGGGATGCGCGCCATACGCCGTGCCGAGAATGTAATGCGTCGAGCGCACATTCGTAACCCAGTCGCGCATGGCTTCGTTGACGGCTTCCTTTAAAGTTTTTTGCCCGGCCTTCACTGAGACGACTTCCGCGCCGAGCATTTTCATGCGATAGACATTGAGCGATTGACGCTGGCAATCCACTTCGCCCATGTAGATGACGCACTTCAAGCCGAACATGGCGCTAACGGTCGCGGTGGCCACGCCATGCTGGCCTGCGCCGGTCTCGGCGATGATGCGGGTTTTGCCCATGCGCTTGGCCAAAAGGATTTGGCCCATAGCGTTGTTGATCTTGTGCGCGCCGGTATGCAGCAAGTCTTCGCGCTTGAGATAAATTTTCGCGCCGCCGAGTTCGCGCGTGAGGCGTTCGGCAAAGTAGAGCGGGGTGGGGCGTCCGCAAAATTCGCGCAGGTAATATTGCAATTCGCGCTGGAATTCCGGGTCATGCTGCGAGCGAAAATATTCCTGCTCCAACTCCTGGAGTGGATGCATCAAAGTCTCGGGCACGTAACGCCCGCCGTAAGGACCGAAATGTCCCTGGGCGTCGGGCACTGTCGAACTGGCTATGGCACTCATGCGGGCAATGTAGCAGAAACCCATGTTAGGCGCGAGTAATTTGCCAATCGGTTTTGGCCTATGGACAAACGCGGGCTTCGCGTGAAGAATCCTGACGTCGTTATTTATGAGCCAAGCCAATGCCATTGCTGAGTTTGAAAATAAAATGCGCGCAGCCCGCGTGAGCGAGGCGGCCATTCGCGCGTTTCGCCACAGCTACGAAAATCTTGCCGCGGGCAAAACCGGATTGCTGCCCGAATCAGAAATCGAACCCGTCGCGAGTTTGCCGAGTTTTGAAAAATTGGATTCCACTTCTTCGGATGGTGCGTTGCTCGCGCAAGTGGTGGTTTTGAAACTGAACGGCGGCCTGGGCACGGGCATGGGTTTGGAGAAAGCCAAGTCGCTGTTGCGCATCAAAGACGACCTGACATTTCTGGATTTCATCGCGCGGCAGATTTTACATTTGCGCGAGAAACACAAATCGCCGTTGCGCTTTTTGTTGATGAACAGTTTCAGCACGAGCCGGGACACGCTGGATTTTTTGAAGAAATATCCCGCGCTGGGCGAGTCCGCGCAGCTTGAGTTGATGCAGAGCGCGGTGCCGAAGGTGGATGCGCAATCGCTTCGCCCGATTGTCTGGCCGAGGCATCCTGAAATGGAATGGTGTCCGCCGGGGCATGGGGATTTGTATCCGTCGCTGCTCGGTTCGGGGTTGCTGGAGCAACTGCTCGGCGTGGGCGTGAAATATTTGTTCGTTTCCAATTCCGATAATCTCGGCGCGAGTTTGGATTTAAAGCTGCTGAATTATTTCGCGACGAGCGATCAGGATTTTCTCATGGAAGTGTGCGAACGCACGGCGTCGGACCGCAAGGGCGGGCATCTGGCGCAACGCGGCGGGAAATTGCTTTTGCGCGAATCCGCGCAATGTCCGGAAGCAGATGCGGCATCGTTCCAGGACATCGGGAGGCATCGGTTTTTCAACACGAACAATCTTTGGGTGCGGCTCGACCGGCTCAAGAAATTACTCGATGTCAGCGGCGGTTTTATTCCGCTGCCGATCATCAAGAATGCGAAGACGGTGGACCCGCGCGACAAGACTTCGCCGAAAGTTTTTCAACTGGAAACGGCGATGGGCGCGGCGATTGAATGTTTCGAGCGGACGGGAGCCATTGTCGTGCCGCGCACGCGATTTGCGCCGGTGAAGACCACCGCAGATCTGCTGGCATTGCGGTCGGATGCTTATGAAATCACGGAAGACTGGCGTTTGGTGCTCTCGCCGAGTTGCAATGGTGTGCCGCCGACGATTGATCTGGATGACAATTATAAGATGGTGGATCAGTTGGATGCCGCGCTCGTGGAGGGCGTGCCGTCCCTGAAACACTGCCAAAAATTGACAATACGGGGCGGGTTCAAGTTCAGTTCGCAGAATGTTTTTAGCGGCGAAGTTGCGTTAAATAATGCCACAACGGCGCGCGTGGTGGTTTCGGCCGAAAACACCGCGACTTGACGTAACATTTCGCCTAGTGCCAAATGGGCCGGTTCCATTTCACATACTAGAAAGAATAGGCAAGCAAAGCACATGAGCGAATTTAAATTTCCGTGCCCGAAATGCGGGCAGAACATCCTCTGCGACGCCAGCAACGCAGGCATGCAAATCGCCTGCCCGGCCTGTCAGACAACTTTAACCGTTCCACCGCCACCGCCACCGCCGCCCGCCGCGCCCGGCAAACTTTCCATCAATAAGGCGGTGCATCACAAACCCGCGGCCACTCCTCCTGCCGGTGGGGCTTCCGCGCCGCAGCAACCGGCGGCATGGGGCACAAAACCGCCGCCGCAAAAAAAGAAGCGGAAATTTAATTTTGGACCGGCGCTGGGGTCAATCTTCGCATTGGCGGTCGCGGGGGCGATTGCGTGGTTCGCTTTCGGCGCGCCTTATTTCAAGGCGCAGGCCGAGAAGAAAAAACAAGCGGATGCAGAAGCGGCAGCACAGGCGAAAGCCCAGGAAGAAGCCCAACGATTGGCCGCCGAGGAAGCCGCGCGGCCCAAGGCGGTCTGGAAATTAAATCTGGCGGAAGCGGTCATTCCCGATGCGCCAGCGAAGGGCAAACTGCACGGGGTGGATTTCAAGGCGGAGATGGTTTTGTTTCAGAATGATTTTCTGACGCTGCGGCAGGACTCGGGGCTGGCGCGGCAGTTCGTCATTTCAGTTCCACTCAAATCGGGTGAGATGCTGCCGGGAAAATCGCTTGAAGTTTATTCGACGAACACTATTTCACAACCGCGAATCGGGTTGAATTGGAAATCGGATTCGGGGCAGCCCCCGGGCGCGCAAACCTTCACGAAGGGATATGCGATGAAATTGGAATTCGGCACGGCGACGCCGGATGGAAGCATTCCTGGCAAAATTTATCTCGCATTGCCGGACACGGAACAAAGTTTTGTCGCGGGAACTTTTGAAATCGGATCGAAGAAGGCCGCGGGCCAGCCGGGCGCGGCGGCGGCGCCGGGTGAGCCGCCGAGACGGCGCAAACGGGATAGCTGAGTTTGAAACGGCGGCGTGCGAAATCAGCAGCCGCTCTTTTTTTTGCAGGCGCCGAGCTTCTTTAGCTCTTCGCAACTGCCGGTGATCTGCAAGCGCTGGGTCTTGATGGAGAAACCGAGGCGGCGGGTGATTTCGCCTTCAAGTTTTTCGATCTTGTCGCTCTCGAATTCCACGATTTTTTCACAATCGTTGCAGATGATGTGATTGTGGTTGGGATGCTCGGCGTAGTTGGGATCGTAAAATTTATAGTCCTTGCCGAAATCCATTTCGCGCACGAGTCCGCTCTCGGTGAGCAGGGGCAGGGTGCGATAGACGGTGGCGCGGGAAACCGATTTGTCCTTGCGCCGTGACCATTCGAGAAGTTGTTCCGCTGTGAAATGTTCTTCGGTGCCGAAAACGGTGTCCACGATCGCCTGCCGCTGTGAAGTGATGCGGAGATGCTTATGCGCGAGGAAGTGCATGAACTTCTCCTTGGCGGCATTTTTGACGGCAACTGACATCCAGTCAGTATAAAACAGCGGTGCGGCAAGTCAACGGTTTCGCCGGGCGTGAAGTCGTGTCTGGAGATGTTCTTTTTGACGCAGAGGCGCGGAGGCGCAGAGAGGAGAAGAAATCAGCCACGGGTTAAATACTGAAAGACTTTTTCAAATCGTGTTTAAACCGTGTCCATCCGTGGTTTTTCCCGGTGGCCGTCCGCAAGGACCGTCAAAAAATGGGGTTGGAATTTTATGGATGTGCCAGCAAGTTAGGATGCGTGAATATTGAGATCATTAATACGGGGAGTGAGTTGATGCTGGGGTTTGTTTTGAACACGCATCAGCAGTGGCTTTGCCGGAAGCTTTCTGACGCGGGTTATGATGTCACGCGGCAGGTGGCGATTGCGGACACGGGCAGGGCGATTCAACAGGCGGTGCGTGAAGCTTTGGGACGCGCGGATTTTGCGATTGTAACGGGCGGACTGGGGCCGACTTCGGATGATATCACGCGGGATTTAATCGCGGAATTGCTCGGTAAAAAGTTGCAGCTTGATGCGGATATTCTCACAAAACTGGAAAATTTTTTCGCGGAGCGCAAACGTCCGATGCCCGCAAACACCAAAGTGCAGGCACAAGTTCCCGAGGGCGCGATCGTGCTGCCGAATGCGCATGGCACGGCGCCGGGGCTGGCAATGGAGATCAGCCCGAATCCATTTCGCGCTGACGGCAAGGCGAGCTGGTTGGTGATGCTGCCGGGGCCGCCGCGCGAGTTGCGGCCAATGTTCACAGACCAAGCGCTGCCGTTGCTGCGCGAGAAACTTCCGCTGAGCGATATTTTTGTTTGCCGCACGTTGCGCACAACGGGCATGGGGGAATCGTTTGTTGAAGAAAAAATTGCGGACGCGCTCAAGCCGCTGATGGTAGACGGACTTGGGTTGGGTTATTGCGCGCATCACGGGGCGGTGGATGTGCGGCTCGTGGCGCGGGGCACGAATGCGAATACGATGGTGAGCGATGGCGAAGCCATCATTCGCGAGAAACTGGATGCGCATGTTTTCGGCACGGGCGACGAGGAACTCAGCGATGTGGTCGTGCGCCTGTTGACGGAGCGGAAGGAGACGCTGGTGCTAGCGGAATCGTGCACGGGCGGGTATGTGGCGAATCGCATCACGGACGTGCCGGGCGCGTCGGCGGTTTTTTTATGCGGACTGGTGACTTATTCAAACGAGGCGAAGCGTCAACTGCTCGGCGTGAAGGCGGAGACGCTGGCGAAGCATGGGGCGGTGAGCCAGGAAACGGCGCGCGAAATGGCGGAGGGCGCGCGGATGCGTTATATGGCGGACTACGCGATTTCGATCACGGGCATCGCGGGGCCGTCCGGCGGGACGACGGAAAAACCGGTGGGAACGGTCTTCATGGCGCTGGCGATGAACCACCATTCCTTTTCGATGAAAGCGATCAATCGGTACGATCGGCCGACATTCAAAGATATTACGTGCCGGCAGGCGCTGGAATTGTTGCGTCGTGCGTTGCTGGCAGCGGCGGTGAAGAAATAAAAAACCCGCGAGCTTGCGCTGGCGGGCTGGAAAATATCGGGGCGCGACTATTCGCCGTTGTTGCCGATGGCTTCGACGGGGCAGCCTTCCATGGCCTCCTTGCAACGGGCTTCTTCTTCCGGTGTGCCAGGCTGCTTATAGACGTAGGAATATCCGCCGTCATCGCTGCGGGTGAAATTGTCCGGGGCCGTTTCGCGGCACAGGTCACAATCAATGCACTGATTATCCACGTAAAATTTACCGGCTACGTTTTCTGCGTATCTGTTTGCCATGTCTGCCATAGGGTTAAATATATGCTACCGGTGGAGCGAAATATCAAGAGCATTTATCTGCATTTCATCGCGGCTTCTTTTCTTTACGCGAAAAGATAATCTATCTTATCATGGGCTTGCCGCAATTCCCGCGGCTCCCCTGCCATGCGTAAAACGAAAATCATCGCCACTCTCGGGCCGGCCACTGATTCACCCGAAATGCTCGGGCGGCTCATTGATTCGGGCCTTAATATTTTTCGGTTGAACATGTCTCATGCGCCGCACGACTGGACGCGTCGCGTGGTGAAGGATATTCGCGCCGAGGCCGCCAAGCGTGGCGTCACGGTCGGCATTTTGATGGACACCCAGGGGCCGGCGATCCGCACGGGAGATTTGCCCGCGACGATCCGCCTGAAAGTGGGCGACCGATTCACCTTCACCGTGCGCGGCGCGAAAAGTTCGGCGGCGTATTCGACGAGCGTGAATTATCCCGAGTTCATTGACGACATCACGGAAGGCAACACCGTGCTCGTGGACAACGGCGCGATGCACATGAAGGTGCTTAAGAAGGCGGGTGACGAGGTGGAATGCGAAGTCCTGACGGAAGGCGATCTTGGCAGCCGCCGACACATCAATTTGCCAGGTGTGAAGGTGAGTTTGCCGGCGCTGACGGAAAAAGATCTGGCCGACATCGAGCTGGGGATGGAATTGGGCGTGGATTTTATCGCGTTGTCGTTCGTGCGCGCGGCGCGGGACATCCGGGAATTGAAAAAGCTGGTGACGCGGGAAAATCGGCGTCGCCCATTGATCGTGGCGAAGATCGAGGACCAGCAAGCCGTTAAAAATATCGAGGCGATCATTCACGACGCGGATGCGATCATGGTGGCGCGCGGGGATTTGGGTATTGAAGTGCCGTACGAAGAATTGCCGATCATTCAGCGGCGCATCGTGAAGATATGTTTGCGCATCGGGCGTCCAGTGATCGTGGCGACGCACATGCTCGAGAGCATGATCCACTCACCGGTGCCGACGCGCGCCGAGGTGACGGATGTGGCGAATGCGGTGTTCGAGCAGGCGGATGCGATCATGTTGAGCGGCGAAACCACAGTGGGAAAATATCCGTTGAAATGCATGGAAGTGTTCGACCGCATCGCGCAACGAATCGAGCAGAGTGGCGGCGCGAATTATTGGGAGAACGCGGACCTGACGGACCCGCGCGAAAAGATGGCCAAGAGCGCGGTGGTGATGGCGAATGAATTGCGCGCGCAGGCGATTATTTCGATGATCCGCGGCGGGAGCATGACGCGTTATCTGTCGTGGTTGCGGCCAAAATATTCGCTGATCTACGCGCTGGGGCCGCGGCAGGACATCGCGGAACAACTGACGCTGAACTGGGCGGTGACGCCGGTGGTGATTCCGTTCGATCCGTTTGATTTGGACGGGAATATCGAATTGGCGTTGAAGACTTTGGTTGAGAAAAAAATGTTGAAGCCGGGAAATAATGTGGTGGTGGTGAGTTCCATTCAGGCGACGAATCAGATTGTGGATGCGGTGCAGATGCGGACGGTGTGATGACCGTCTCGCCATGACTTGATTTCGAGAGTGTCCTCCACTCTACACATATTTAAGAAACGGTTGAAAATCGTTTCTCGGTCACGCGCCGAGTTTTCTCCTGGTTGAAGTTGGAGGTCAATGAGAAGTGGTGGGCGAGAGCGTGAGTGCTGGTTACAGATGGGGAATTCTTTCGTCCCTGCGGGACTTGGTTTACGAGGGCCTAAACCCAGCCATAAATGGCTGGGCAAATTTCTGCCGTCCCTGGCGGGACTGCGGCGGAGCGGCAACTCCGCCCTGCTACCTATACTTGCGAAATTTACGCGCCGGGATTTATTTTGGGCGGGAGGGGGCGCATGACTTCGGCTTTGCGGGCTTCGGCGAGGATGCTCAGGCTGCTGGTCAAGGCCCATAAAATCGCAAACACAAAGAGGGCAATGCCGACGAGCGGCCAGCGCATGTGAATCCAGAGTTGGCGCAGATTTTCTGTGGGGTCTTCCGCGTCCGACATGTTGGCCATGTGCGCGAAGCCCCATTTGATCGCGGGGACGCCGCCTATGAGCGTGAGTGCGAATCCCGCCGCCGTGACCACAATCTGGAGGTAACCGACTTTGCGTCCGGCGAGGATCGTGCCGAAGCCGGGCATCGCGAGGTTGGTCGTGAGGCAACCCCAAGCGGTTTCGCGGCTAGGCGGCCGGCGCGGGCCGAGGGCCAAAGAGAGCTTCATAGGCATACATTAGCACGGCCGTGGCGAAAGGGAGGTTCAACAGGAGAATAATTTCGGCGGCGCCCTGAAGCTTCAAGAACGCGGGCGTCTTCGAAGCTTCCTCCACGACTTTTTGAAAGTCCGTCATGGCGGCCATGAATTTTGTGTAATCAATCACGCCGGGGCCGATGATGGCCTGGAATTTGACGTAGAGCGAAAGCCACAATTTGAGATAGAGAAAGGTTTCAAAAAGAATATAGGGCGCGAATGCGACGAGGGTGAGGATGAAAACCTTGAACCAAACGCGGGTAACGACGCGGCGGCTGAGTTGCATGGCGGTCCAAAATTCGAGCCGCTTGTCAATCACTAGCGGCAGCGCAAATATCCATGCGATTTTCAAATAGATGTAGGGCAGGACGCAGGCAAAGTAGCCGAGCCCGCTGATGAACATGGTCAGGAAACCAGTGAGGAGCAACTGCACGAACGGCACGCCGAAGCCGCTGAAGATTTCGGTGACGCGCGCCGGTTGTCCGCGAAGGCACTTGAGAAAAAGCATGTACAGGCCGCCGTAAAACACGCCTTCAATAATGATATAAATAAAATCCACGCCGGGCGGTGCGTAGCGCAACAGGCCAATCAGCCAGATCAAAAAAGTGCCGGTAAAGAGCGTGCCGAAATTATTGCCGAGCAATGAAACGCCGCGGCGCAGGCATTCGCCGATGTTTAAATTCGGTTCGAGCGCGAGGACGGGGGTGTTGGGATCGTTGGAATAGTTCGGTGAAATTCTGGGCGGCGCGGAACCGACGACGCCGGCTCCGGCAAATTCGGGGAAGGCGGCGAGCGGTTTCCATTCGCTGGTGCCTTCGAGCTTGGCGAGCGTGCGGCCATCGGCGCGGCCAGCCTGGATCCATTCACGGATTTCGTCGGCGGTGGAGGGGCCGTATTCCTTTTGGTCGGCTCCGATGATGATGAACATACTCACAAGGGAGCGAGCCAGTTGAACGGCGCGGCGGGAATATTTCGCAGGACGGTGAAGAGCACGGTGATGGCGATCAGAAGTTTTAACATGAGCGGTGAAAGGATGAGGCGCGGCAATGGCTCGTATTTCAGCCAGCGTTTTGCGGATAGGAACAGATAAGCGGCGATGATCGGCATGGCGAGCACGAACAGGAGATTGTCGTGCATAGCGGTGAGCAGATGACCATGCAGAAGTGCGAACGCGGCGCGGGAGGAACCGCAGCCGGGGCAAAAAATTCCCGTGGTCACGTAGAGCGAGCAGCGGGGATAGAAACTATTTTGCGACGGGTTGAAATAAAACAGCACCCCTGCCACGGCGAGCGCGGGAAATGCGAGCGCGAGCCACCACCACGAACGGGACGGTGATGGCGCGGGCGCGATAATGGGCGGGGCTTCCATGAATTAACTGAAGTAAGCGCGGACTTCGGATTTGTTGAGGACGACGAGCGCCCAGATGCCGAGCGGCAAGCCCACGCAGCAGCACGGCGAGATGCAGGGGATCATGGCGATGATGCTTGCGATCACGCAGAAGGTGTGGTTCTCAAGCTTTTTCATTTTCAACGCGCCGAAAAAAATGAAGATCGCGATCGCGATTCCCAGAATGGAAAAAAAAATGCCCACCGTGCCGCTGGTGGATTGCATCATGCGCATCCACTGTTGGGCTTCCGGCGGCATGTTGTTGAAGTTATTGAAATTGTTGAATCCATTCATGGGAAAACCGACTGCGTTGGCAAAGATACGGCAGAGGGCGGCGAAGGCGCCGAGAATGGCGGTGACCATCAGGCCGATGGCGGGGCCGCTGACTTCGCTCAGGGCGACGGCGCGACCGGCATCGTTCGGCAGGCCGGCGCCGAATGAAGGCGGTGAGGGCGGCGTGGACAGCGGCGGCACGGGCGGGGAGGAAGATAATGGCGGCGGCGTGGCGTTGCCGGGAAAGCTGGTGGCGAATTCGGGAAAGGTGGAGATGGGTCTCCAATTGGTTTCGCCGATGGCCTGGGCCTGGGTTTGCGCATTGACGCGGCCTTCGGAAATCCACTGGCGCAACTGCTCGGCGGTTACCGGGCCGTACTCAACTTGATTCGCTCCAATTATTTTATACATGGTGGTCGTGTCTGAAGTTCCTGTGAACCTTTTAAGTCAACTGGCGGAGGAATGCAAGTTATCGTGGCGAGGTTAAACTGCGGAGGTCCTTGCGGACGGCCACGGGGAGAAAGAACTGCGGATGGGATGGCGCTTTGGAGTTGAATTTTTTTTGACGCAGAGGCGCAGAGACGCAGAGAGGAATTGGAAATAAATTTTTGGAAAAGAGGGACTGCAAAAAAACGGGCGGACTTTTTAGGTCCGCCCGTCTGGTGAAGTTGTTCGATTTTCGAGGCGCGATTAGTCCTGCTTGGATTCGTCGGCGGCGTCGAAGGCGTGTTGGAGCGCGACGAGGTCTTCGCCGGGTTTCAACGCGTCGAGAACGGCCTGCTCGGCCTGGAGTTGTTCCGGCGAGTAGGTCGCGGCTTTGATGGAGAGACCGATGCGGCGATCCGACTTGTCAATCTTGATGACGCGCGCGGTGACTTCCTGGCCGACCTTGAGCACGTTCTTGATTTTCTCGATGCGCTCTTCGCTGACTTGCGAGATGTGCACGAGGCCGTCAATTTCATGCTGCAATCCGATGAACGCACCGAAGCTTGCGAGCTTGGTGACGTTGCCGGTGACGAGGTCGCCGACTTTGTAGTACTGATCAATGTTGCTCCAGGGATCCACGCTGAGTTGCTTGATGCCGACGGCGATGCGCTGGTTGGACTTGTCAATTTCGAGCACAACCGCCTCGACTTCGTCGCCCTTTTTGAGGACTTCGGAAGGATGGTTGATTTTGCGCGTCCAGGAGATGTCCGAGACGTGGATCATGCCGTCCAGGCCTTCTTCCAGTTCGATGAAAGCGCCGTAGCTGGTGAGGTTGCGAATCTTGCCTTTGACCTTAGTTCCGGGAGGATATTTCTCCATGGCTTTGTCCCACGGATTGGTCTCGAGCTGGCGGACGCCGAGGGAGATTTTCTGCTCCTCGCGGTTGATGCCGAGCACGACGGCTTCGAGTTCCTGCTCCGGCTTGAGGACATCGCTCGGTTTGGCGATGCGCTTGGTCCAGGAAAGTTCGGTGACGTGCACGAGGCCTTCGACGCCGGGTTCGAGTTCCACAAACGCGCCGTAGGGCACGAGGTTGACGACTTTGCCTTTGACCTTGGCGCCGATGGGGTACTTGGCTTCGATGGTGTCCCAGGGGTTGGCGAGCTTCTGCTTGAGGCCGAGGCTGACGCGCTCTTTTTCCTTGTTGATGTCGAGGACAACGACGTCGAGGTCCTGGCCGACTTTGAGGATTTCCGAGGGATGACCGATGCGGCCCCAGCTCATGTCGGTGATGTGGAGCAAGCCATCAATGCCATTGAGGTCAATGAATGCGCCGAAGTCGGTGATGTTCTTGACGGTGCCTTTGCGGATATCGCCCGGGGTCATTTCGCCGAGGAGTTTGGAGCGGCGATCGTTGCGTTCCTGCTCGATGAGTTCGCGGCGGGAAAGCACGATGTTCTGGCGTTCCTGGTTGATCTTGACGACTTTAAATTCGTAGGAATTACCGACGAACGCGGCGAGATTCTTGGTGGTGGTGACGTCAATCTGCGACGCGGGCAGGAAGGCCTCGACGCCGATGTTGACGAGCAGGCCGCCTTTGACCACGGCTTTGACTTTGCCCATGATGGTTCCGCCTTCATTGCAGATGGTGAGGATCTTGTCCCAGTTCTGCTTGAATTCGGCTTTTTCCTTGGAGAGGACGACCATGCCGTCCTTGTCTTCGAGCTTCTCGATGAGGACGTCAATTTCGTCGCCGATCTTCAGGGTTTTGACGTCGTCGAATTCATTGGCGGGGATGACACCTTCGCTTTTGTAGCCGATGTCCACGAGGACTTCCTTGGGACGGACTTCGATGATGGTGCCTTTGACAATTTCGCCAGCGGCAAAGCGCATTTCGCTTTGCTTCATGGCTTCTTCCATGGTGAGCATAATATGTACGTTGAACTAACAGAGGGAGGCTTGTGAGCGCGTGAGCGCTGGCGAAGACTCCATTGCCTAACTGACCAGACGTTGCGTGGCAACGGAGGTTGAGGGTTAGGTTACCGGTTAACTTTTTTTTCTCAGCCTATAATGAACAGCCGCAAAACGGCGTTCAGGCAAGGGGTAGAATAGCTTAAATGGGGCGGGATGCAAGGGGATTTTAGTGGGAAATAGGGGCCATGGATGGACGGGGATCAAACACAGATTGGGAAGAGGCTTTGGTGGCGCTCGATCGGGGTTTGACAATAGGCATCAAATTCTTTTTGGAACGATTCGCCTGCCTGTCCGGTACAAAAAATTTCGGATAGTCTTCCTGAATAGAGGCTTGGGTGGCATCGCGGGGGCTTCCTCTCAGGTCGGATGCCAGTTGCAACTCAGCTCTGGTTCTGTCAGAATCTCTTGAGTTAATGGTTGCTTCCAAGGTTGAAAAGCTGGTCGTGTAGCTTTGGTTCGCGAGGCTTGAATGCGTGCGGCAGCCGCAGAACAACGCGACGGACGTGATCATGGTAAACACGCACAGTTAGTCATACTTGTGAAAAATGGTTCTCGGATATTCCGTCCGCAACTGCCTCGGTATATGAAAAGACTATTGACCCGCCAAAGCATGTCAATATCAGGACTGCGCCCCTCCTGTCCTCTTTAATTTCCTCGAACGGTCCAATACTAGATAAGCAACTCTTTGAGCAACCGTATCGAGTGGAGCGTTTAGAGGCAACGACTCCATTTGTGGTAAATCGTCTTCCCACCCCTTGTCTGCACGAGATCGTCCCGGTGTTATGTAATATTTCCCACCTTTTTTATCTATTGTCCAAACCGATGTATTTTTCTCGAAAGCAGACCATGATTTAACTTTTGCATAGTTGAGCAATACTGGCTTTGAAAATGCCGCACGCGTGGGCGTCGGAACCACAGGATTTCCTTTGGCCATAATTTCCAGGATTGCGTTTTGCAAGGCTTGAGATTCTGCGGCAGGAACGACCTTAACCGGCTCGATATCAATGTAGAAACCGGCTTCGGTCTGAGCCACTGTTGGAAGGTAAACTATTTTGTTTCGCAGGTAGAGATGTAACAGCATAAAATCAATGAATTGGAGTTACAATGAGGTGAGCGCCCATAGTTTGAGTGTTTGTTTTTGGTGCCCTTTCATAATTGATATCCTCGATTCAATCTTTTCTGTTTAATTTTTCTAAGGCTGGCGCTTCAAGCAAAACTCATAATTTGGTGAGGCTGAGATGCAGGGAAATGGCGTTCCCTCCTTGAGAGGCCAAGCAGGCCAATAATCATAGCTTCCATATTTCTTTCCTCCTATATCAAAAGTGCGAGTCATCGGATCGTAAAACTGAAAAAAGTAAGTATCCGGCTTTAAGGCTATTTCGAAACTATTTGAAGAAGCGACCCATTTACCGCTTTCTTCAAATAATTTGTTGGTTCGTTCATAGGCTTGATGTGTATAGGTACCTTCCTCTCGAAATATCAAAACCTCTCTATACGGAGACGAGAGCCCTTCATACCGCCCAGGGATGCTTTTGGTCCAGGCTGGCGGAAATGTATTGCTCTTTGAGCAGCTAATTAACAGCGTTAGAGTCAAAATTAGCGTTCCTGAATAATTGAGTTTGGAGGGCATACGTTAATCAGTCTTGGTTTTTTTGAACCAAGCTGAATTTGTTTTGGCCGATAGTTTGACCGGGTCACTTTTGGCTCGCAACTTTAATTCTTCCCTTTTTCCAGCCCACTTTTCTGGTGAGAAGGAATGTGACTGGCGGGGGCGCCAGCCACTGCACGCGAGGGCGCGTGCGCTCCCCGGGACGGGAATGGACATTCGCTGCCGGGAGATGGGCGCTATTTCTAAAATATAGGGTGTGTGATGATCTCTATTTCCAGCATCCCTTCAGGATGCGAGTGGGAATGGGGTTGGGGTTCCGGGGGTATTCGTCGCGCGGCGCGCGCTCCTCGACCGCCCGGCTAATTTCCGTCAACCCTCCGGGTTGAGGAATGGAGATGCGGTGGAGTTAGGCTTCAGGCGGTTTCGTATGCTCGTGCAGCCGGCTTTGATGGAATACGTTTTATTGAATCTTGTAAGAAATGCTGCGCTGAAGCAAAGTGAGAGCGTAATATATAACCAAATGACAAACCTTATTGTCTCGAACACGCCCGGTTTTTATGTACAGACAACCTCACAGGCAGGCGGGGGTTTTACTGTTATCTGGTTATTACCGTATATATTCTTCGCTCTCTTGTTGGCGGGGGTCGTTTTTATAATAGTCTTGCTTAAAAGACTTTGGTCCAGAAACGATAGGAAGCAGTAATTTGGATTGATTCGACCCAATTAGCAGATGTTTCTATTTCGCCGGGGCGGTTAGGGTTAAGTAATTTTGCTCCGGAGACACCGAGTGGGCGATTGTGCTCGAGAACCCATTTGGCAATGAATAGCAACTGGCTAAGGCTTTCGTGGGCACATCTGTACACTACCCTCAAAAACGGTGAGGCCGAGATGTCGCTCGGCTGGATTACCTTTGTTGGTGTACGTATGCCCCACCGGCGGAGCGGCAGCTCCGCCCTGCTTTCCGTCTCATTGGCTTGTTCATACGCTGGTCTTTCTTTACCAGCTCCATCTTCCGTGCCCACTAAATCAGGGGAACCTCATGTCAATACCGGGACCGATTTTTTTATCTTTAACGTGCTACCACTATAGCCATATCGTCCGCGCAACGCTTTCGATACAGTTCATTGCTCAAACTTCCATGATGTCCGATGGTGATTCCAATGACCAGCGTAGATTGCCTCCACAATACTACCAAATCTATATCCCCGGGATCACCACTTACGCCACAGTAAGGTGGGCTATTGGAATATACGCTCCTGACGAATGCTGGCAACATACTTTCAAGGTTATTCGTATGTTTGGTAAGAAAAAAGGCCTGGGCCGGAGATCGAAGCGATTCCCATTGTGAAATTGGCGCAATTTCAAGAACTCTTTTCTCAAAACCAGCAGCATACGCACGGATTAATAGGTTGAAACTCGCAGCCCGGATGAGCACTAATACACCAATAACAAATACAAACGCCAAATATATGGCGAAAGGGTTTCGCGTAATTCTTCGCAATACTTTAGTTTTTTGTGCATACAACAACGAGATCACTGTCCCCGTGGCGATCACCGCGAAACCTGCAGCCTCAACGCCCACGAACGAAATCTTTGCCCAATGGCCCGCCCAATAGGCCAGAGACAACGTAAACCCCATACCAATGATGACCACGGAAATTAACAGGAAAATAAAGGTTTTCATCATTGATCGGAACTTTTTGAACCTTGCAATTCAGTCGTCAAGAGCCAGCTCTAATTTTTCTGAACCAAGCTAAATTCGTTTTGGCGGCAGTTTGACCGGGTCACTTTTGGCTCGCAACTTTAATTCTTCTCCTTTCCAGCCCACTTTTCGGATGGGAAGGAATGTGCTCAAGAAGTCCACCGGCGTCAAATCGGAATGTGGATATAGCAAAGCAATCGGCTTACGACATTTCTTTTTGTTTGCAGATGACACCTTTTCAGTCCGGCAAGAGGGCTATGATAAGTGGAGATAGTGGAGCGGTGAGGCGATGGTATGTGGCTTGGGTTGGACGCAGGTATTTTAATTTAATTCCAGGCGAGCGGGCTTGCTCGCTACGCTCGGATAGTTTTTTTGGCGTCGTCTTTCCCAAGGTAGCGCCGGAGGACGGCGCAACCATTGGGCTTTGTTGCCTGAACCTCGTTGAGGTTCCCCAGATGATGCAGAGCGGAGATCGGCTTTGTCGCGCGGCGCGGTAACTCAGCATTCGGCATTGCGCGTTCGCTTTGGTTAGTTACGGCTCACGGGTACGTTCGCCCTCCCGGAATTTAAGCTTTGGAGTATGGGTGTTATCTGCCGAAATTGAAGTGGGGGAAGACGACTTCGGCGGTGGTGATGATGAGGAAGATGACGCTGATGAGGGCGTTGAGCCGGAAGAAGGCGACGTTGATCCATTTGAGGCTGCGGCGTCGAACGAGCCAGTGTTCCAGAAGCAGGCTGACGAGGATGAGGAGCATTCCGATGATGTAGGCGATGCGGAAGCCCGATAGGAGGCCGAAGATCATGAGGAGTCCCCACATGAGCATGTGGGCGAGGAAGGCGGCGCTGAGGGCGTTGGCCGGGCCCCAGCGGACGACGAGGGAGCGCAGGCCCTGGCGGCGGTCGAAGTCGTAGTCTTGCAGGGCGTAGATGATGTCGAAGCCGATTAGCCAAAAGACGACGGCGGCGGCAAGGAGGATGGGCAGTACGGCGCTTTGTTCGCGCGGCCACCAGACGAATCCGCCTTTGACGGCGAGCCACGCACCGATTGGCGCGAGGGCGAGGGCGATGCCGAGGAAGACGTGGGTGAAGTCGGTGAAGCGTTTGGTGAGTGAATAAAAGCAAACGATGGCGAGGGCGACGGGCGAGAGGTAAAAGCAGATGCGGTTGATGAAAAAGCTGACGATGACGAGGCCGGCGCCGCTGAGGAGGCAAAGCATCCAGGCGCTGGCGAGGGAAATTTGGCCGGCGGGCAGGTGGCGGTTGGCGGTGCGGGGGTTGGCTTTGTCGAATTCGCGGTCGGCGATGCGATTAAAGGCCATGGCGCAGGTGCGGGCGCAGACCATGGCGGCGAGGATGAGGCAGAATTTTTTCCAGCCGGGCCAGCCGTGGGTGTCGCGGGCGGCGACGACCATTGAGGCAAGGGCGAAGGGGAGCGCGAAAACGGTGTGGGAGAATTTGACGAAGGAGGCCCACTTGACGATGAAGAAGCTCGAAGGCGTTGAGGGCAAGGTGGTTGTGGGTGAGGCGGGCATGGGAGGATTAGTCGCGTTCTTCCTGCCAGCGGGGGACGAGGGTTTGCGGGACGCCGAGGTGATCGAGGACGCGGGCGACGACGGTGTCCACGACGTGCGCGATTGTAGTGGGATTGTTGTAGAAATAGGGGTTGGCGGGGAGGAGAATGGCGCCGGCGAGGAGGAGGAGTTCGAAATTTTTTACGTGGACGAGACTGAGGGGGGCTTCGCGCGGGACGAGGATGAGTTTGCGGCGTTCTTTGAGCATGACGTCGGCGGCGCGCAGGAGGACGTCCTCACTGTAACCGTGCGCGATGCGGCCGAGCGTGCCCATGCTGCACGGGATGACAACCATGGCGTCGAAGGGATTGGAGCCGCTGGCGAAGGGGGCATTCATGCTTTTGAGGTTGTGAGTTTTCACGCCGGGCGCGAGGTGGAGTCCGCCGGGCAGTTCCTGGGTGATGACGGTTTGCGCGTAGTTGCTCATGACCACGTGGACTTCGTGTCCGCCGAGATTGTCGAGCAGGCGTTGAGCGTAAAGGGCGCCGCTCGCGCCGGTGAGGGCGACGAGGATTCTCACGAGCGGGCCTTTGGGCATGGGTTTTGCATCGGAATAATGATGGGGTTGAACGACGCGGGCGGCAAGTGGATTGACGGTCGTTGCAAAAAATTAGATTCAACTAACGCGCCAAAATTTCTTGTTTCAGCCGCGTTCTTTCGCGAGATTGAGGCGTGGCCTATCGCAGTTTATGGTTTTTGATTTTGCCGTTGCTTCTCGCCGGTTGCGCGACTGGCCAGCACGAATCTTCCGTGGACCTGAACTCCACACCGCAACCGGAAATGGCCGCTCCCGCGGCGCCTCCAACAGCGCAAAAAGCGATCATCGCGACTGTGCCCATCGCACCGCCGCCGACTAATCAGTTGACCAATCAACCCGCGCCGCCCGCCCATGCCGAAGCCTGGGTGCAGTTGGATCATTGGTGTCAGACGCGCGGCTACGTGGAATTTCGCCGCACCACGACGGCATCGAGTTATAATTATTCCTTCGCCTCGACGAACGCCGGGCTCAGCGGGACGATGGTCGTCACCATCGGCAGCCAGATCGCATCGTGGCGCGGGATGATTTTTCATCTTGGGTTTGCGCCGGTATTTTTCAATGGGCATCCCTTCGTGCATTCGCTCGATGTACGGAAAAATTTTCTGCCGTTGCTTGAATCACCGGTGCGCACGAAGGAAAATCCGGTGATCGTCATTGATCCCGGCCACGGCGGGACGGACTCCGGCGCCAAGAGCGTTTATAACGGTCATACGGAAAAAGAATATGTCTTGGATTGGGCGAAGCGGCTTCAGGCATTGCTCGTGACGAATGGCTGGACAGTCTATCTCACACGCACGAACGATACGTTTGTGCCGCTGACCAATCGCGTGGCGTTCGCCGATTTGCACAAGGCGGATTTTTTTCTGAGTTTGCATTTTAATTCCGTGTCACCCGATGAGCAGGCGGCGGGGTTGCAAACGTATTGCCTCACGCCTGAGGGTATGCCCTCGAACGAGACGCGCGGCTTCAAGGATGATTGGTCGCTCGTGTTTCCAAATAATCAGTTCGACACGGAAAATATCCAATACGCGGCGCGGCTGCATCGCGCGATGCTCAAGGTCAACGGTCACCTGGATCGCGGCGTGCAACGGGCGCGGTTCATCCGCGTGGTGCGGGAGCAGGAGTGCCCGGCGGTGTTGATGGAAGGCGGTTTTTTGTCGAACGAACGCGAAGCGCGGCGCATCGCGGACCCGGCATATCGGCAGCGCATCGCCGAGGCGCTGGCGGAAGGTTTGATGGAGGAAATGGGACAACACGACGTTATCACGAATGAACCAATGGCGGAAACGACGCCCGCGACCAATCATGCTGCAGCCGAAACAAATTCGCCCGTCGAACACGAAAAAACGAATCACCATCGCGGAGGAACGGAATGAAGCATGTCATCGTCACGGGCGGCGCGGGGTTCATCGGGTCGCATCTCGTGGAGCGTTTGCTGGCCGATGGCAAGGCCGTGGTGGTCATTGACGATTGTTCGACCGGCCAACTGGAAAATTTGCGGCAGGTGATGGAGCATCCACGGCTGCGCGTGATCCGAAGCAAGGTTTCTGAATGCGGTGAATTGCCGGAATTGCTCAAGAGTGCGGAATCTATTTTTCATCTGGCGGCGGCGGTCGGAGTGGAGCTGGTCGTCAATTCACCGATTCATGTTTTGCAAACCAATTTGCATGAGACGGAAGTGTTGCTCGCCGCGGCGGCGATAGAAAAAGTGCCGGTGTTGTTCACGTCCACTTCGGAAGTTTATGGAAAAAGCCAGAAGCCGGCCTTCACCGAAGAAGACGATTTGCTGATCGGGCCGCCGCACTTTGGCCGGTGGAGTTATGCGTGCTCGAAGTTGATGGATGAATTTCTCGCGCTGGCTTATATGCGCGAGCTGTCGCTGCCGGTAGTGATCGTACGGCTGTTCAATACGGTCGGTCCGCGGCAAACGGGTCGTCACGGCATGGTCTTGCCGCGATTCATCGCCGCCGCGAAAAGCGGTGAGCCGCTCAAGGTGTATGACGATGGGCGGCAGACGCGGTGCTTCTGTTACGTGCTGGACACGGTCGAAGCGCTGGTGCGGCTGCAAAATTGTCCGGCGGCGCGCGGCCAGGTGTTCAACGTCGGCGGCACGGAAGAAATCAGCATCGCGGATTTGGCGCGCGAGGTAGTGGACGTTTTGGGCTCCAAATCGCCCATCGAATTTGTTTCCTATCAAAAAGCGTACGCACCCGGTTTTGAAGATATGCGACGCCGCAAACCAGTGGTGGAAAAATTATTTCAAGCCACTGGGTTTCGGCCCGCAACGCGTTTGCAAGAAATCATTGCACTTGCGGCGCGGGAATAGAAATGAGCCAGGGCTTATCTCGATTGAGTATACAAGGGCATATAGCTAATTATCGGTAATGAATTACGGGAAACTGAGGGAATATACATTGCCGCAAGTACAAGAGTCGGACAAAACTTAAATCGTCGTCCCCACCGGTTTGGTTTCCATCACCCCGGCGATTTTCCAGCCGGAGCGTTCGTGCAGAAGGACGTATTGATAATGACGCGCCCGGCCGCCCCCGAGAACGGTGACGTTGACGAGGGCGCTGTCGCCGTTGTCGAGGATGACGCCAAATTGTGAGGCGGTGTTTCTGGCGATGAAAGGGAAGCCGGTCTTGACCATACGCTCAAAATCGGGGAGCGACATCTGTGTCCGCAGTGATGACGCAGCGAATTCAAAGGCCTTGGGATAATCGTCAGAGCGAAACGCGGCGAGTTGCGATTCGATCACGCGCTGGAGCTCCTGTTCGAGGTTGTCCTCGCTGATCTTGAAAGGACGCGCGGGCGTCGTGCGGTGGACTATCTGCGTGGTCTCGAGGCCATCGTTATTATAAGTGCGGGCGGAAAGGACGATGAAGACGAAGATCAGGCCGAGGCTGCAACCAAGGGTCACAACCATAATCCAGCGCACAAGTTTAAATGTGGATTTCATTCGGCATCGAATGTGGCCGGGTGCGTCAACCGCCTATCCCAGTTTTGACCCAATCGCCAGTATCTCACCCACAAGAGTAATCCAGACATCGGTGAAAGACCAGTGGCAAATTCCGCTTCTCTATCCGCGCGATCTATTTCATCATACGCGCACAATGAATTGGGCGAAGCTACGACAAATGCCCTGGCTAGATACGCGGGCGCACTTTGTTTCACGAATACCGCGTTCGGGAACACTTTTGGATATCGGCTCCTCGGATGGCGAGACGCTGCGGCACTTCGCGGAACTGCGGCCGGATTTGAAATTTTTTTCGACAGATCTCGAAGGCGCGCCGCAGAATTATCCGCCCGGCTGCGAATTTTTTCGCGGCGATATCCAGTCACAACCGCTGCCCTGGGCGGATGGTTCCATGTCGGGAATCACGTGCATGCACCTGGTTGAACATCTCACAGACTTGAGCTTGTTGATACGCGAGGCAAAACGGCTGCTGCGACCGGGAGGAATGATTTATTTCGAGACTCCGCACACGAAGACGGTATCGCTCCCCAGCCTCGTCGGAAAATACACGTTTGATTTCACGATGAATTTTTTTGATGACAAGACGCACACCAAACCGGTCGTGATCGAGGATTTGGCGGCGAAGTTGACCGGCGCGGGCTTGGAGGTGATCGGGTCGGGCACTTCGCGCAATCTGGTTTTTGCGGCGTCGCATCTCGTGTATCAATTTTTGCCCGCCAGCCGGAAGAAGTTCACCGCGCGCGCACATTGGATCGGATGGTCGGCGTACGTGATGGCGCGGAAAGTGGGTAGTGTGTGAAGTTTTAATGAAGTGTGGAGGCTAATAAAATTGACGGCTATTCCAGAAATAGCTGTCTCGGTTTGATCCGCGTTCAATCCTTGTTTCATCTGTGGCTAAAAATTCCTGTCCTCCTCCGCGCCTCGGCGTCTCCGCGGTTAATTAGCTTTTCCACTTGGAAAAAGTCATTCGGTTGGAGGATTGCCAAGGGTTGAACAGCACTTTACGATTTGGCCGCTCAACAAAAAAATTTAAATTTAAAAAAATGAAATTACCGAAATTGAATCGCGGACAGGTGCAACTGATTGCCAGCGGGGATTTGCGCCAATCGGCAAACAAGGTTTGCTGGCCCGCGCAGGCGGAAATGGAGCGCACATTGAAGGCGGCGCTGGCGGCGGAGGGTTGGCAGGTGGTTCGCGTGCATCCTTACAAAGCTTACGCGGGCCACGGCTTCATCAGTTCGCAACGCGAAGGCATGGAGGCGTTCAAGAACGTGGACCCGGATGCGCCGCTGATCGTGGCGGAGGCGGTGTGGCAATATTCCCATCATATCCTCGCGGGACTCACGACACATCGCGGGCCGATTTTGACGGTGGCGAATTGGTCGGGGCAATGGCCGGGGCTCGTGGGCATGTTAAATTTGAATGGCTCGCTCACGCGCGCGGGAGTGAAATATTCGACCTTGTGGAGCGAGAATTTTACCGACGAATATTTTCTCGGCAAGTTGCGCCAATGGCTTAAGACCGGCGAATGCTCGCACACCACCGAACACGTCACGCCGTTTGCAAAGGCAAAACTGGGCGGCACAGCGGCGCGCACCGGTCAAAAGCTCGCGGCGGAATTGCGCCAGGACAAGGCGATCATGGGCGTGTTCGACGAAGGTTGCATGGGCATGTTCAATGCGATGATTCCTGAGGAGTTGTTGCATCCTACGGGGGTGTTCAAGGAGCGTTTGAGCCAGTCGGCGCTTTATTTTGAGACGACGCAGGTGAGCGACGCGGAAGCGAAGGCGGTGCGCGGGTGGTTCAAGAAAAAGGGAATGAAATTCACGACCGGTCGCAATGACAAAACCGATTTGACCGAGGAACAAATTCTGGCGCAGTGCAAAATGTATATCGCGGCGATGCGCATCGCGGATGATTTTGGATGCGATTGCATCGGCATCCAATATCAGCAGGGACTGAAGGATTTGGCGCCGGCGAGTGATTTGGTGGAAGGGACGTTGAATAATGGCGACCGTCCGCCAGTGAAGTCGCGCGACGGCAAACGCGTTTTGTTCGCGGGCGAACCGTTGCCGCATTTCAACGAAGTGGATGAATGCGCGGGGTTGGACGGTTTGATGACGTATCGCGTGCAAAAGGCGCTCGGGCAGCCGGTGGAGAATACGTTACACGACGTGCGCTGGGGTGATTGGGATGCGTCGGGCACGGTGAAGGATTACGTGTGGGTGTTTGAAATCAGCGGTTCGGCGCCGCCGGCACATTTTATTGGCGGATGGAAAGGCGCGGAAGGTTTTCGCCAGCCGCCGATGTACTTTCCGAAAGGCGGGAGCACCTTGCGCGGCATCTCGAAGCCGGGCGAGATCGTGTGGTCACGCATTTATGTGACGCCGGGCGGGTTGAACATGGACATCGGTCGCGGCGGGGTGGTGACGTTGCCGCGCGAAGAGACCGAGCGCCGGTGGCAATCCACGACCTGGCAATGGCCGATCATGCACGCGGTGACTTACGGCGTGACGCGCGATCAATTCATGGCCAAGCATCAGGCGAATCACGTGCAGTTGGTTTACGGTACGGATGCCCGCAAAGCCGATGATTGTTTGGTGGCCAAAGCGGCGATGGCCGAGGCTATGGGAATTAAAGTCAATTTGTGTGGCACGCGCAAAGGTGGAAAAGCCTGGGCGTAACTCACAAGCAGTAAGTGACTTAAAAAATATTTGAACAGATACGTTCGCGTAGCGGTCTTATTAATAGAGCGTTGTTTATGAGGGTTGGTGAAAGGTCCGCGTCAAGTGATGCGGGCCTTTTTTTATTGTGGTTGGATGCCCATGTCAGGGTTGAATATCCGAATTTCTACGAAGACGAGCAGCACCACGATTGCGATCATAAATATATAACCCGGCCAGGTGAAATAGTCGGGCTTTTCCGGGCGCGGAAAATCGGGCAGAACTCCCGCATCCACGAGACGGTCGTATAAATGCGGATGTGTCTGGCGATTGGTTGCGTTGACTGCTGGAATCTGGTTAAAGCGATACAATTTTTCCAGCGCCTCGGCATACACACGATCGTGCGCCTGGTCAGTCGTGGCAATCTGGTCGGCGCGCCGTTCCATTTTTTGCGAGAGCGAACGGGAAAAACGCGCGATAAGAAACATCACGAGATAGGGGCCCAGCAAACCGGCGAAGCCAAAAGTCTTCATGCACGGCACGATAAAGACCAGCGGGAAAAAGGAAAACAAACCGAGCAACCGCCCGGCGAGCACCATTTTGGATTCGGAAAGGTGCGCCAGTTCATGCGCGCAAATTGCCGAGATTTCGTTGTCGGTGCAGATTTCCACCAACCGATCGCTGAAAATAAGGCGTCGGCCGGTTACGATGGCGAAGGCGTTAGCCGATACGCCATCAAGCTGTTCCACGGGTGGTGGCGGGGTATTCAATCGGCGCGAAGTTTCCTCGACAATCATGCGCAGCCTTTCACTCGCGGGTTTTAGGAAGTTGACCCATCTCAAGTAGCGCAGAGCCAAGCCGAATTGAACGGCCAGTTGAAGCACCAGATAACCTACAGCAATTGGCAGCATGTCCCAGCCAAATTCATCGGGCATCAGCAAAATTGCGGCAATCAGTAATCCCCAGATGATAAAACGCATTCCGTTGGCGATCGTTTGATGGCACCACAGCTTAAAATTGATTTGGGGATAAATTTCGCTCGCGGCGGCATAATTCCCGAGCAGCGCGCCGAAAAACGCCGCCACCGCCTCGCTAATTTGGATGGGTCTCACCACGGGAAAAAAGAGGAAGTAAATTAGTCCCACGAGAATCGGCACGAATACTAAAGCCCACCCCGCCGTGACGCGCATCGGCCAGAGCAATCTTGCGCGTTCCGTCCAATGCGCCGATGCCGCGCGTCTCCACGGAATCAGGCCCGTCCAATTCAAGATGAACATCAGGCCCAATCCGGCCACGAAATGGATGATGATTCCCACGCGCGATTTGTTAGCAGCTTATTGGCGGCAACGCAATGACGGCGGCGGTGGAAATATCCCGTTGAGGTAGCACCCGTATAATTATTATGGACATAAATAACCTGTTTGAATACGCTCTAGACATGGGGAGTCAGTGAACGGGGGAGTAATAACACATGGCCAAATTGATTATCAAAGCGAAGGAGAATGAACCGGAGCGAGTTATAGAACTCAAACCGGGCGTGAATCGCTTTGGCCGCAGTTCGCAGAATGACCAGATGTTTCCCTTCGCGGAAATTTCCGAGAAACACTGCGAAATTTTGCTCGATAACGACTTCGTTTTTGTCCGCGACCTCGATTCCTCCAACGGCACGTTCATTGACGGCGATGCCATCCGTGAATCCGCCTTATACGCCGGCCAAGTCTTGCAGATCGGCACGGTGGAGATGGTGCTTGATGCGCCGCAGATCCGCCTTGTGCTGCCGGAATTGCCGAAGCCGGAATCCATCGCCGTGCCCACGGCCACGCCATTGCCGGACGGTTATCCCGCGTGCCTTGGCCATGCGAATCGCCATGCGATTTGGGAATGCCCCCAATGCACGCGCGTTTTTTGCGATGAATGCATCCGCAAGCTGCGCCGGGTTGGTGGCGTGCAACTCAAGCTTTGCCCCTCGTGCAGCAACCCGCTGCGCTTCACCGCGTGGAGCGAAATGATGCGCAAAAAGAAAAAAGGTTTTTTCGTTTCGTTCGTCAGCAAACTCACCGACGGCATCAAGCGCACGACCAGCCGCCTCTCGCATCCGCCGCCGCCGCCACGTCCTTGAGCAAGCGAGCCTCTCCGAAAAAATCGCGAAACCGCGATGGAGCTTGCCAGTTTTTCAATTACATGGTTTCTAATCGGCGCGGTAAAAACCAACTTGCCGCCAATCCCGGCGATCATAGACCGCCGCTACAGCAATCCCATTTATGAGCCAGCAAAGTTTTGGCCAGTGCAATACCACTCATCCCGCGGTCTTAGCCTGGGTCGCGGAACAAATCGAGTTATGCGAACCGGACCAGATTTTTTGGTGCGATGGCTCGCTTGCCGAAAAAGAATTTCTCACGGCTGAAGCGGTTGCGAAGGGCATTCTCATCAAATTGAATCAGGAGAAACTTCCCGGTTGTTATTATCATCGTTCCAACCCGAACGACGTCGCGCGCGTCGAACAATGCACCTACATCTGCACCGAGACGCAGGACGAAGCGGGCCCAACCAATAACTGGTCCGAGCCGGGCGAAATGTATGCGCGGCTTCGGCAGCTAGCGCGTGGCGGCATGAAAGGCCGCACGATGTATGTTGTGCCGTATCTCATGGGCCCGCCCGGTTCACCGCTGGCGAAAGTCGGATTGGAATTGACCGATTCCATTTACGTTGTGCTGAGCATGCGCATCATGACGCGCATGGGAAAAATCGCTTACGACCAACTCGGCGAACGCGCGGATTTCAATCGCGGCCTTCACTGCATGCTCGATGTGAATCCGGCAAACCGTTACATCTGCCATTTTCCGCAGGACAACACGATCATCTCCGTGGGTTCGGCGTACGGCGGAAATGTTTTGCTCGGGAAGAAATGCCTCGCGCTGCGCATTGGTTCGTATCTCGCGCGCAAACAAAATTGGATGGCGGAGCACATGCTGATCCTCGGCGTGGAATCGCCCACGGGCGAAAAAACCTTTGTCGCTGGCGCTTTTCCCAGCGCGTGCGGCAAGACGAATTTTGCCATGATGGTTCCACCACCGCATTTCAAGGGCTGGAAAGTCTGGACCGTTGGCGACGACATCGCGTGGATGAAACCCGGCGCGGACGGCAAGCTCTACGCGATCAATCCCGAAGCCGGATATTTTGGCGTCGCTCCGGGAACGAATTACAAGACGAACCCGAATGCCATGAACAGCATTCAACGCGATACGATTTATACGAACGTCGCGCTTACGCCCGACCTTGATGTGTGGTGGGAAGGCAAGGACGGTCCGCCGCCCGCCGAGTGTCTTGATTGGCGCGGCAATCGTTGGACACCTGAATCGAAAGAAAAAGCGGCGCACCCGAACAGCCGTTTCGCCGCGCCGATGGCGAACAATCCCATGCTCGCGCCCGAGGCGAACGATCCCAACGGCGTGCCGATCAGCGCGATTATTTTTGGCGGCCGCCGCGCGGACACAATCCCGCTGGTGTTCCAGACGTTCAACTGGATCCACGGAATTTACGTGGGTGCGACGATGGGTTCGGAAACGACCGCGGCGGCGGCGGGCGGCGTGGGGCAGGTGCGCCACGACCCGATGGCGATGCTTCCATTTTGCGGTTACAATATGGGCGATTATTTCCGCCACTGGATTTCAATGCGCAAATTCATGAAGCATCCGCCGCGCATTTTCCATGTGAATTGGTTTCGGAAAAATGCCGCGGGTGAATTCATGTGGCCGGGCTTCAGTGAAAACATGCGGGTGCTGAAATGGATCATTGACCGTTGCCACGGTCGCGCGAATGCCAACGAAACGCCGCTGGGCTGGGTTCCCTCAGCGCAAAATTTCGATCTTCATGGTTTGCCCGGTTACACGCCGGAAAGACTCGAGCAGGCGCAGACGATTAATTACGACGACTGGCGCCGCGAGTTACTGCAACAAGACGAATTTTTTATGAAGCTCTACTCGCACCTGCCAAAAGAAATGATTTTCCAGCGCGAACTTTTGGTTTCAAGATTGTAGTTCCGTGCGGACCGCGGGTCTATGACCCGCAGCAAGGCGCATACGCTCAAGTCGTTCTCGAATCAGCCTGATGCGGCAATCTTTATCGGACATTGCTGCGGGTCATAGACCCGCGGTCCGTGACTGAAATCAAAACGGATGCGGCAATCCGCGATTGCGCGTTTCAGCGATGGCTTGCGCCGGGTCAATGTCGGGAACGATGCGCCCGGTCTGCGGACGAATGATGAGCCGCCAGGTGGAAAGTGATTCGTAGGCGGTCAGCGACGTGTCCTTCACATAAAAAGCGACGAGCGGTTTATCAAATGCGCTGCACGCGTGAACGATGCCCGTGTCCACTGTCAGGACCAGTTGCGCCGCCTTGATCGCCGCCGCCACGTGCATGAAACCTTTCGGTTGAAAGGCCACAGTCCCCGGCAATTCGCGCACGAGCCGCTTCACCATTTCGTGATCTTTCGGAAGTCCGCTCACCAAAATGGATTGGTTCGCCAGCCCGCAGCCGCGCACGTAGCGCGCCCAATTTTCGATGGGCCACACGCGTTCGGGACTCGTCGCGGAGACGTTGAGAAAAATAAACGGCTGGTTGAACGCCGGATAATTTTGTTGAAACCAATTGCTTGCGTCGGGCGGGAGAACGATGGAGGGTTTGTAATCGCCGGGCGCCAATCCCGCCAGCCGTCCGATGCGGCGCATCGTTTCGAGTATGTGCAGGGCCGGTGTGCTGACGCTGCGCACGTCGCGGTCGAAAGGTTGAAAACGATCGTGATTGCAGCCCGTCTTGACGCGACTGCGAAAAAGTTTTGCCAGAATCAAACTGATCGAGCTGGGATGATTTTTGAGATCAATGAATCCATCGTAACGTCGCCGCATCGCCGCGCTTACGAGGGCCGCGAAACCTTTTGGTGAATTGCGAAAAACGGTGACGCTGTTGAGCCGCTTGTCGCTGCGCAGGAGTTCGGCATTGTGGCGTCCACAGATGTAATCCACTTTTTCGAACGTGCGAAATGCCGAGTCGAGAATGGAATTGCGGAGGATGGTATCGCCGATGCGCCCAATGTTAAGAATCATCAGACGGCCGGTGGCGGCCGAAGTCGGATAATCCGGTTCGCGGGTCTGAATCATGAGCGGCAAGCTGCCGATAGGACTGCTTGTTGACTGCTATGTTAACGCGCTTTTATGAAAAAAGGCAAGCCGACATTGAAGCGCAATGCTGGCCGTGCGCTCAATTAAGGTGACTTTAGCCGACCGACAAATCGTCCCTGCCATTTTTTTAATACACTCACGAAGACCTTGTCCGCGTGCCGATTAATGACTCCCACAAAAGTATCTTCGCGTTCGACGGCGATCCACATCGCGCACATAAATAATCCGAGACCGATGACACGATTTTGCCATCCGTACAAAGCCCATTGTCCGTGCCAAAGCCACATCCAATTTCTTGAAAACGGGCCAAGATAAAAAATCGGCCACAAATCTTCCGGAGATGGCCCGCGCGAGCCGACGAGATCACACAGCAAATGCAGATGAAATGTGACGAGGCACAACAACGCGACACGCATCCGCCTGCGCGCGAAACACGCCAGCACACCCGCCGTCAGCACCGCGTCGAACGCCCCGTGCATCAGCCAGTGATGATATTCAGGATAATATATATAGGTATCGGTGTGATGGATTTGGTTGTTCACCATGTCGGCCACGAGACCGAGACCGTCGGCATCTGGCAGAATTCCCGCAAGCGTGACGAGACGGCAATCACGCGGGTTATCGGTCGTCTTCGCGGCGATGATCCAGCTCGCGAGAAAATGCGTGAGCGGAGACATCAGCCAATGCCGCTAACTTTTTTCTTCACGGCCTCGTCCATTTTAATGATCGGCGGCCACTCGCGTTTGAAACCTTCACCGGGTAATTTTTTGGTGGCGTCGAAACCGAGCTTGGAACCGATGGCAAGTTCGCTCGTCGCGTGGTCGAGAACATCGGCGGGACCTTTGGTGAAGATGGAGTCGCGTTGCGGGTCGGTATTCGCGCACAAGCGGAAGAGGACTTCGCTGGTGTTATGCACGTTCACGTCGGCATCCACGACGATGATATATTTGGTGAACATCATTTGGCCCATGCCCCACAGCGCGTGCATGATTTTGTAGGCTTGCATGGGGTAAGTCTTCTTGATGCTCACGAGCACGAGGTTGTGGAAGACGCCTTCCGCCGGCAGCGCAATATCCACGATCTCGGGGAAATTCATCTTAAAGATCGGCAGGAACAAGCGCATGCTCGCCGTGCCGATGTAGAAATCTTCCATTGGAGGGATGCCCACAATGGTCGCGGGATAGACGGCATCGCGCCGATGCGTCACCGCCGTAACGTGGAATACCGGATATGGTTCCGCGAGCGAATAATATCCCGTGTGATCGCCAAACGGCCCTTCCATGCGCAACGGTTCGCGCGGGTCGAGATAACCTTCAATGACGAAATCCGCGTTCGCCGGCACTTCGAGGTCGCTGGTCTCGCACTTGACGAGTTCGATGGACTTTTTGCGGAGATAACCGGCAAGTAAAAATTCATCGAGGCCATCGGGCAACGGCGCGGTGGCGCAAAAGGTGAAGGCTGGGTCGCCGCCGAGGAAAATCGCCACTGGCATCCGCTGGCCCGTTTCGTAATAGCGGCGACCATGGCGCGCGGCGACCTTTTGCAACTGCCAGTGCATGCCCGTGGTCTGCGCATCGTAGATTTGGATGCGATACATGCCGAGGTTGCGATCGCCGGTGTCGGGATCACGGGTCACGACGCACGGCAGCGTGATAAATCGCCCGGCATCCAGCGGCCAGCATTTAAGAATGGGCAAGTCTAATAAGGTGGCGATCGGCGAAGGCTCGCGACGAGGCCCATTAATATCTGGCGCCGGTGGCCAAGGCTCAGTGCGCGTTGGCGGAGAGTCAAAGCGGTGGATGACCTCCTTGCACGGCCCAGACTTGACCGTTTTTGGGCGGGCGTGGCGTAACTCCAGCGCCGTGCCAAGCAGTTTGATGGCTTCACGGACCCCGGTCGGTGGCTTGGCCTTCATCAACGAACCCAGTTCGGCCGCCAGTTCGTCAACCGAGTTCACCCCGAGGCTTTGCGCCATGCGCCGCTCTGAACCCAAAGTATTAATCGCGACTGGAAAAGGTGAGATTTGGCCGTTGACGGTCGGCTTCTCAAAAAGCAATGCCTGGCCACCACCGGGTTTTTTCATCTCGCGGTCGGCGATTTCCGTGATCTCCAGTTCCGTGGCCACCGGCGACGCGATGCGCCGCAACTCGCCCGAGCGTTCGAGCGTCTTAAGGAAATCCTGGAAGGAATCAAAAGCCATGCCGAGGTCAGGGTATCAGAACGACACGGGCATGCAACCGCTGGGGAAAATTTTATCGCAGTTTCGCCCCGTCCCGACGGGTGCGTGAAAAAAAGACGCTGAAATCGCGGAATTTTTTCTCATTGCTGAGTGAAGAAAGTGCGGGATTTGCACGCATAACGCGTGAAAATTTCGCGCCTGGGTATTTCTGGCTCAACTAAACTTGCAAAAAATAAGGGATTTTCGCTATGGCACTGGGAGTGCTTAAAAAATTCTCAAATCAGGTTGACACCGCGCGCGGTTATAATAAAGTTCGCGAACTGTTACCCAACGAACCAAAAAAGTTATATGAAACAAATGCGGAAATTCAAAATCGGGGCTTTCACTCTTATCGAGTTGTTAGTCGTTATTGCTATCATCGCCATTTTGGCGGGCCTGCTCTTGCCGGCTCTCGCCAAAGCCAAACAGAAAGCCGTCCGTATCAACTGCGCCAGCAATCTGAAACAAGTCGCGCTGGCCTTCCGCATCTGGGAAGGTGACAACGGAGACAAGTATCCGCAAGAATATGCTGGAAATACCACTTACCCAGGCGTGAACAATACCGCTGTTCCTTGGAACACGCAGGCGAACGCTTGGACGGCCGACGGTACAGGTTGCCCCGGGGAATACACAGTCTTTGCTGTCATGTCTAATGAGTTGAATAATCCCAAAGTCATCGTTTGCCCAGCTGATGCTGAACGTCTCGCGCGAACGAACTTCACTTCGGATATGGTCAATGCATCGGTTAAGAATTTCGGCACGTCTTATTTCGTCGGAAAAGATGCTGATGAAACCCAGCCTCAAATGTTCCTCGCAGGCGATCGGAATATGGCTTCCTCCACAACTGTAACCACGCAACCTTATGGTTATTCGGACGCTAACGGCGCGACCGCAAGTGCTGGTGGCTATGTCAAATTCCTCGGCACCAATGCTGGCACGGGATTGCTCTCTACTACCACCTTCGGTTGGAGCGCCAAGATGCATCAAAACGCCGGCAATGTCGCCTTGGCTGACGGCAGCGTTCAACAGTTCAGTTCCTCGGCTTTGATTCAGGCCTTGGGTCACACTGGTGATACCACCACGACGCCTGGACCGAACACGATTCTGTTCCCGTAAGCACACCGCTTAAATCAATTCACGAAGGCACCCGCAAGGGTGCCTTTTTTGTTGTACGCAGATTGGTCAAAGATGTAGAGAGCGTATCCCAGTTGCTCGTAACCGAAGGGTTGACGGAAATTAGCCGGGCAGTCGAGGGTCGCGCAGCGCGACGAATACCCCCGGAACACTGAACCATTTCCTTTTGCATCCTGAAGGGATGCTGGAAACACGAATCATTAATCTCGTTTCGACGCACTGCGGCACCGCATCAACGGCAGGAACGAAAGAAACTTATGGCATCACCGGCGATACCACTAATCCACTCACGTTTTCAAGCCGATCCGCGCATTCTGCATTTTTAGAGAGTCACTCGGCTGTGATCGCCAGGCAGAATGGAGCGCACCCCGTCACCAGTGAAACAAAGTCAATAGATTTCACCTCCAGCTCCGGCTTGGGATTGTGCCAGGTCGCGGCATAAAGCCGGAAATGAACCGGATGCTGTTGCGAACTCCAAACCGCATTGGTCGCCTGATACTTATCATCGGCATAATAATTCCAGTCGCGAACATCCGTTCCATACAAGACCGGAAACTCGACCTGCGTTCCGTCGGCAAAATGAATCATATATGCCGCGAGCTGCGCTCCGTCAGTTATGGACCATCCGGTGCCCTGCATAAAGTGAAGATCGGCACACTTCAACCCCACCGGGATTCCAGTTACCTGTTCGGGAAACTTGCGATGCTCGCGCTTCATCACCGCGCCTTGTAATTGAATCAGGCCATCCACGCGAAATGTCGAGCCGTTGAATACATTCACCCCTGCCGGCAGGTCCGCCAGATTTCTGTCCTGCATGTACGCCGCGTGGCTCATCCAGTTTGTTTTCAGGCTGCCGTTGAAATAAGAGTGCAGATCAATGAAAGCCTTCGGAACGAACGCAGCCGGCACGCCATCAATCGGCGTGATATTCGTCATCGGAACACTGGACTGATGCCGCCCGAAGATGGCTTTGGAGACAAAAAACAAAACCGCTATGGTGAAAACAACCAGCACCAAAACAATCCCGATTGGAAACGTGTTCTTTTCGCTTTTGTTTTTAGGAATATCACTCATTCGTAATTAATGGATTAAAATGTCGGATCGTTATTTTGCGGCGCCAACCCAAATGCCGGCGTGACCTTTTCAATATGGTCATCCGCAAACGCCACAAATCCCTTTCCCGAATGCCGTGCGGTGATCAGGTTCGTCTTGAGTCCCATCGGAACCCATCGGGGATCATCAATGGTGTTCCGGTCTTCCTCCACGAGCATTATTTTTTGAGACGGCTGTTTGATGTCCGCCGCCTTGAAAGGATAAACTTTTCGTTCCTTCGTAATGAGCGTTGCCATTCCTCGATTGATTTCTCCCGTAAGCGAATAGCTCGTCAGAGAATAGCTGTAGCGGAAAGGATCGCCGGGCACGATTCCCAACGGTTGAAGCCTGAGCGCCTCGCTGTCTCCCGGGCAGGTGAAAAGCTTGGCGTTAAACTGTGAGACAAAAGGCACGATGGAACTTTTGTTGATGTCCCGCCCGTGCTGCCAATAAATCCAATCTTCCGGCTGCGGCCCGTATGCGTTCTTCGAGCCTGAAGCTGGAAACGTATCGGCATAATCCTGATGGTAAAGTCCGAACGCAATCCCCAGTTGCCGGGTATTATTCAGGCAAACCATTTCGCGTCCGCGAGCTTTTCCTCTGGCGATTACCCCCAGCAACAAGCCCGCCAGAATGGCGATAATGGCTATAGTCACCAAAAGCTCGACCAGCGTAAACGCCGATCCTCTTTTAACGGGTCCATTCCTCATTTTCAAATTGCATAAGCTACAAACAAAACTCAGGGAAAAAAGTTTCACCTGGCTTGCAAGGTTTCTTATGGTCGGGGCAAAGGTTAGCATTAAGCAAAAAAACACGCAAGCCTCTTAATGACAGTATGAATTCAAGGCGCATACCAACCTCCGCATAATAACATTTATCATTCCCGCCCCCGCCTGTTATATTCCCTGCGCGATATGAATTCTTTAGCGCAACACAATGACCTCCGCGACCTCCACGAAAAAGTCGCCGCCGGTGAACGCATTTCCGAGGCCGACGCCCTCCGTCTTTTCGAGAGCAAAGACCTGAACGCCATCGGCGCCATCGCCGACCTCGTCCGCGCCCGCAAAGTCGGCAATCGCGCCAGCTACATCATCAATCGCTACCTCAATTATTCCAACTACTGCATCCTCAGTTGCCAATTCTGCTCCTTCGCAAAAAAGAAACGCGATGCCGATGGCTTCCAACTTTCCATCGAAGAAATGGTCGTGAAAGCCCGCGAAGCCCTCGCCATCGGCATCACCGAATTGCACATCGTCGGCGGGTTGCATCCCTCGCTGCCGTTTGATTATTACACCGGCATGTTGCGGACGTTGCACGCGCTCGACGCGCGGCTGCAATTAAAATGTTTTACCGCCATCGAAATTTTGCACCTCGCGTGGCTCGCCAAAAAATCCGTCCCCGACACCCTCGCCGAATTGAAAGCCGCCGGTCTCGATTCCCTCACCGGCGGCGGCGCGGAAATTTTTCGCAAGGAAGTCCGCTCCGCCATCGCCAAAGGCAAGGAATCCGGCGAGGAATATCTCGATGTCCATCGGACCTGGCACCAGATGGGCGGGCGAAGCACCTGCACCATGCTCTTCGGTCACATCGAATCGCTCGCCGACCGCGTGGATCATCTGCGGCAACTGCGCGCGTTGCAGGACGAGACCCGCGGCTTCGTCGCCTTCGTCCCGCTGCCGTATCAGCCCGAGGACAACGACATTCCTGTCACCACGCCCCCGACGGGTTTTGACACCTTGCGCACGCTCGCTATCAGCCGCATCTACCTTGATAACTTCGATCATCTCACCGCCTATTGGGTCGGCATGGGCCTCAAGCTCGCGCAAGTCGCATTAAGTTACGGCGCCGATGACCTGCACGGAACCATCATCGAGGAACATATTTTTCACATGGCCGGCGCGACCTCGCCGCAACAGCAAACCGAAGCCGCCCTCGTCAAAGCCATCCGCGAAGCCGTCCGCACTCCCGTTCAGCGCAACACCTTTTACGAGCCCATCAAAACCTGGGACTCAACTCCGGCCGATGCGGGCAACGCCGAAGCCGGCCGCTCGAAAACTCTCGATTCCAACCTCGCGACGGCTTGATGAGCGACGATCTTCCCAAGCTCCGCATGGCGCCGCCGGAAACGCCGGAGCAACTCGCCCACCGCGCCGAACGCGAGCACCGCGCCGTCGAATTGCAGCGCGAAGGCCGTCTCGAACAATCCCTCGCGCCCTTCCGCGTCGGCTCCGTGCGCTTCCTAAATGCCGCCCCGCTCGTGCGCGGGCTCGAGGATGAAATCATTCTCGCCACGCCCGCCAAACTCGCTGAAATGTTGCAGCGCGACGAACTCGATGCCGGCCTCGTCAGCATCACCGAAGTTTTGTTCCATGATCGTTACGACGTGCTCGACGGCATGGCCATCGCCTCCCTTGGCGAAGTCAAAAGCGTTTTCCTCGCCCACCGCCGTCCGCTGGTCGAAGCACGCGAAATTTTTTGCGACACTGCCTCCCTGACGAGCGTAAATCTCCTGCGCGTCCTCCTTGTCGAACGCGGCTTGAAACCCGAATTCAAACCGCTGCCCGACTACGCCTCCGCTACGGAACACGATTTCGTTTTGCTCATCGGCGATGCCGCTTTGGATTTCCTGCGCGCGCCGCACCCGCACGAAATTTTTGATCTCGGCGCCGCGTGGCTCGAATTAACGCGCCTGCCGTTTGTCTATGCCGTGTGGGCCTTGCGGCGCGGCGTGGAAAATCGAGCTTTGCGACAGCAGTTGCGCGAAGCCCGCGACTTCGGATTGGACACCCTCGACAGCATCATCCGCACCCGCACCGAATACGATTACGAACTGCGCAAAGATTACCTCGGCTGGCACATCCACTATTTCCTGGGCCACGACGAAAAACGCGGAATCGCAAAATTCATCGAACTCCTCCGCAAACACAACCTCGGCCCCGTTTACGAACCAAAATTCGTCGTCTGATTTTTTAATCAGTGTTCAGCCCGTGTTCCATCCGTGGCTAACAAGTTTTCCCTACGGAAACAGCCCCCGCATTTTCTTTGCTTCACGCACGCGCGTCACGCCGAGACTCAACGCCGCCTGGCGCATGGAAATTTTTTGTTTGCGGCTCAGGTTCAGCGTTTGGTTGAAAGCCCCTTCGAGGATGCGGAAAAGTTTGTCCGTCACTTCCGTTTCATTCCAGAAAAAACTCTGCAAATCCTGGACCCATTCGAAATACGAAACCACCACGCCGCCCGCGTTGCACAAAATATCCGGGATCAGGAAAATCTCCGGACGCTGATCGAGAATGGCATCAGCCTCCGGCGTTGTGGGCCCGTTAGCAGCCTCAGCGAGAATGCGGCACTGAATTTTACCGGCATTCTTTTCGGTGATCTGGCGCTCCAACGCGGCGGGCACCAAAATATCGCACGGCGTCAACAACAGTTGTTCATTTGAAATCGGTTCGGCTCCGGGAAAACCCACGACCGTTTTTTGTTCTGTGACAAATTGTTCGAGCTTCCAAAGGTCAATGCCCTTCGCATTGTAAAGCCCGCCAGCGACATCGCTTATAGCGATCACCTTCACGCCGTATTTCGCCAGCGAAAGCGCGGCGACAGAACCGACATTGCCGAAGCCTTGCACGACCGCAGTCGCTTTAGTGGAATCAAGGCCGAGCGTATCGGCAGCGCGATTGATCAAATAGGCCACGCCACGGCCCGTCGCTTCGCGGCGTCCGAGCGAGCCGCCGAGCAAAACCGGTTTGCCGGTGACAATGCTCGGAACCGTGTAGCCGGTGTGAACCGAATATGTGTCCATGATCCACGCCATGATTTGTTCATTCGTGCCGACGTCCGGCGCCATCACGTCCATTTGCGGCCCGATGAACGGAATCATTTCCTGCGTGTAACGGCGCGTAAGCCGTTCGAGTTCCGTCAATGAAAGTTTGCGCGGGTCACAAGCGATGCCGCCTTTCGCGCCGCCGTAAGGCAAGCCGGTGAGCGCGCATTTCCAACTCATCCACATCGCCAGCGCGGCGACTTCGCCCAGCGTGACGTCTTGATGATAGCGCAAACCACCTTTGGTTGGGCCGAGCGTGAGATGATGTTGCACGCGATAACCGCAGAAAACTTCGGTCGAGCCATCGTCACGATGAATCGGCAGCGCGACGGTAAGGGAACGCTTGGGAAATTTCAGCCGCGCACGCTCGTCATCGGGAATTTGCAAACGGTCGGCGACAGAATCGAACTGCTGACAGGCCATCCGAAAGGTGGGGTTGTCGTAGATTTGCATGTACGAAAGTTAGCGCACGAACCCGCATTAGTGAATAAGGAAGTGATGGGTGTTGTGATTCCTAATGGATCGTGGGTCTATGACCCGCAGCAAGGTGCATACGGTCAAACCGCTTTCGGCTCAGCCTTGAGCGGCAATCTTTATCGGACATTGCTGCGGGTCATAGACCCGCGGTCCGCACGAAGGAATTCGCTATTCACTAATCCCGGTTAAACGATTAGATTGGAGGAGTGTCAGAGAGTCTGGTCGTCAACGAAGTTTATTTGAGCCTGCAAGGTGAAAGCACCTTTGCGGGCCTCCCGTGCATTTTTGTGCGGCTCACCGCGTGCAACCTGCGTTGCTCCTATTGCGACACGGCCTATGCGTTCACCGAAGGGAAACGCGAACCGCTCGCGGAAATCCTCACCGAAATTCGCCAACAAGCCGCCGCTTATTTGAACCATGTCGGCGAACATAAAATGCCGCTGGTTGAACTCACCGGCGGCGAGCCCTTGCTCCAACCCAATGCGCTCCCGCTCATGCGCGCCTTGTGCGACGATGGTTTTACCGTGCTGCTCGAAACCAGCGGCGCGCATGATATTTCCAAAGTGGACGCGCGCGTGCGCCGCATTATGGACTTGAAATGTCCCAGCAGCGGCGAGGTCGCGCGCAATCGCTGGGAAAATATTCGCGAACTCAAGACCACCGATGAAATCAAATTTGTCATCGGTTCCGCGCAGGATTACGAGTGGGCGAAAGAGCAGATTTCAAAATTTAAATTGGCGGAAATTTGTCCATTGCTGATGTCGTGGGTGCAGCCGCTCGCACCCGAGCAGCAGGATAAATCGCTGAAGCTCGTGCCGCCGGGCCAGACACCCATCACGCGTTTGGAATTGGCCGAACGCATCATCGCGGATGCGCTGCCCGTGCGTTTTCAGGCGCAGTTGCATAAAATCATTTGGCCTGCCGAAGAACGAGGCGTCTAGTGACCCGAACCACAAATACGCTTCAACAACTGCGCGAATACGAATCGCGAAATGTCACCTTCATGGAGGCGGACGGCTCATGGCCCATCGTGTGGGAACGCGCCCGTGGCACGCATGTCTGGGACATCGAAGGCCGCAAATATCTCGATCTCACCGCGGCGTTTGGCGTGGCCGCGGCGGGACACGCGAATACGCGCGTCGTCCGTGCCGGGCAAAAGCAGATGGGAAAATTATTGCACGCGATGGGCGACGTTCATCCGCATCGCCTGAAGGCCCAACTCGCGCGCGAACTCAGCCGCATCACCTTCGAGCGCTGGCCGGCGGAGAAATTCGGCGGCGCGCGCGCGCATCCCTTGGCGGGCAAAACGATTTTTTGCAATTCCGGGTTTGAAGCGGTGGAAGCCGCACTGAAAACAGCGGTGCTCGCTACGAGCAAACCTGGAATCATCGCGTTCGAGGGCGCGTATCACGGACTGGGTTACGGCGCATTGAACGTCACACATCGCGATTATTTTCGCAGCCCATTTCGTGCGCAACTCGGCGGCTTCGCGGAGTTCGTTGGATTCCCAACCACGCTGATTCAACTGCGCCGCGCGGCGGCGGAGATTCGCGATTTGTTGCACTACAAAGAAATCGGTGCGGTGCTGGTTGAACCGATGCAGGCGCGCGGTGGAATCCATATTCCGCCTCCGGCATTTTTGCCGATGCTGCGAAAGTTGTGCGATGAATTTGGCGCGCTGCTCATCGTGGACGAAATTTATACCGGCTTTGGGCGCACGGGAAAATGGTTCGCCTGCGAACACAGCGGGACCGTGCCGGACTTGATTTGCGTGGGCAAAGCGTTGACCGGCGGTTTTCCCCTGTCGGCCTGCGTTGGGCGCGTCGATTTGATGGATGCCGCGTGGCCGGTGTCGAGTGGCGAAGCGCTCCACACGAGCACGTTCCTTGGGCATCCCGTGGGCTGCGCGATGGCGCTGGCGCAGATCGCGGAAATCCGCCGCGCGCGGCTGCCGCAACGCAGTGCGCTGTTGGGCGAACATCTCCTGCGCGAATTGCGAAAACATATTTCCAATCCGCAGTTTGATATTTCCATTCGCGGCAAAGGATTATTTGCGGGCGTCGAATTATGTTTGCGCGGCCGCGTGCCTGCCACGATTGCGGCGCTGCATGTGATGAAGGAAATGTTGCATCGCGGTTACGTCATGCTGCCGGAAGGCGCGCACGGAAACGTGCTCAGCTTCACGCCGCCGCTGACCATCACGCGGCAGGAATTGACCGTGGCGGTGCGTGAATTGCAGAAAGTGTTGAATCGCGAATGAACCTGCGCGCGCCACGCCATAAAATTTACGGAGAACCGCGATGAAGCTTACCGAGATGCGGCAGATTTTGGCGTCCGGCCAGATTCAACTCACGAAATCGCTCGGCCAGAATTTTTTGCACGATGGCAATCAGTTGCGCCGCATAGCCGAGGTCGCGGAATTAAAACCTGCGGACCGCGTGTTCGAAGTGGGTCCGGGGCTCGGACCGTTGACCGAATTACTGGTTGCGCAAGCGGGCGAAGTTCTGGCGATCGAAAAGGATCAACGGCTGTTTGAATTCGTGCGCGAAAAATTTGCGGCATCGAAAAATTTCTTCGTGCGCCACGACGATGCCCTGGAATGGATACGCCGCGAAAAACGCGATTGGCGCGACTGGAAACTGGTCGCCAATTTGCCGTACTCCGTGGCCTCGCCGATTCTCGTGGAACTCGCGCAAGCGCACGATTGCCCCAGCCGCATGGTGGCCACGCTGCAACTCGAAGTGGGAAATCGCGTGATGGCCAAAGCGGGCGAGGATGATTACGGTGTCCTTTCGCTGCTGCTGCAACTGCGCTACGAACCGGTGGCGAGTTTCAAGATCCCGGCGGAATGTTTTTTTCCTGCGCCCGACGTGGATTCCGCCTGCGTGGCGCTCGAACGGCGCGCGCAGCCGCTCTTGCCATACGCGCTCAACGCAAAATTCGATCGGCTGGTAAAACTCGGTTTTTCGCAACGCCGAAAAATGATGTTGAAACTTTTGAAACAGGAATGGCCGGCGGAAAAGCTGGCGGCGGTTTTTGAACAATTAAAATTGTCGCCGCAAATCCGCGCGGAACGAGTGACGCTGGAGCAATTCGTTGAACTCGTCAAAATTTTGGAAACCCCATGAACGAAGCGCAACGGCCGGACGAAATTTTTGACATCGTGAACGACTGCGATGAGGTCGTCGGCCAACGCACCCGCGGCGAGGTGCATCGGCTAGGCTTGAAACATCGCGCCGTCCATGTGCTGGTCTTCAATCAGCGCGGGGAATTATTTTTGCAGAAACGCTCGATGAAAAAAGATACTTATCCCGGGACGTGGGATTCATCCTGCTCCGGGCATCTGGACCAGGGCGAAGATTACGACGCTTGCGCCATGCGGGAATTGCAGGAAGAGATCGGGCTCGCCGTGAACGAGATTCCCCAAAAATTATTGCGCCTCGAAGCCTGTGACGACACCGGCCAGGAATTTGTCTGGGTTTACACCATGCAATCCGAAGGCCCGTTCGTGTTGCATCCCGCAGAAATCGAAAAAGGTGATTGGTTTGCGTCTGTCGAAATCACCCGATGGATGATGGAACGGCCCGATGATTTCGCACAGGCATTTAGAAGAATCTGGATGGAATGGACTAAGGGACAATTCTAATAGCTGCGTAGAACCTTTTTCTTGCTTTTCTATATAACACGCAGTATAGATTAGAGCCCTCGAAAAAAACCAACCATCAGGAGTGTGTTATGAAAGATAGTGCCAGTTATTTCGGCCTTTTAGGAGGCTTATTATTCAAAAAAACGCCCAAAGTTCCTATTCTTTTATCGCAGATGTTCATCGGAATTGCCTGCGTTCAATCCGCTTTTGGCCAGGAGAGTGTTTCCGTGGGTTTCAATTCGCCAGGACCGAATTCTTACGTCACCAATAGTTTTCCCATCAGTGTGGGCACTACTTCCACTTATGAACTTCAGGGAGTGCAAATTGTCTATGATGGCCAAACCAACGACCTTTCCTTCAACGGCTTGTTATGGGTGGGAACCTTGTCATTTACCAACGTCCCGTTTGGCAATGTGACCCTGACTGCGATAGCCACGGATGTCTTTGGAGTCTCGGGTCAAAAAACCGAAACCGTCATCCATGATAATCCCCCCACGCTTTCGGTGACGCTGCCAGTCAATGGAACCGTGGCCCGGCCCGGACTGGACATCTCTGCCATTAGCGCTGACGACGGCCCCGCAGGTTCGCATTTGAGCATCTATGTGGAAAGCGCCGCCGAAGATACCGGCGGGCCGCTGCTGGTTTCTGCGACTAATTCACTGACCACGAATTCGTCTTTGGCGGCTTATGACGGAGAACTGCGGTATTTGCGATTTGAAGCCAGGGATTCCGCCAATCAATACCTTTGGCAGTTCCACCAGTTTTACGTCCAAAGCAGCACGAATTTTGTCGAAGTGGCTAAAGTAAGCGAAGGCATCATCGTGGATGTGAATTCGGATCGCCTGTTGTTTTTTGAAAATGAGCCGGGCGGTGGCTATCTTAAAGTCTATTCCCGAACGAATGGGGCGGAGTCTGTGGTCAACACTAACCTGGAAGTTTTTGGAGGCGGGTTTCTTGCTCCTGAAGGCGCTGTGTCCGTTCTTAATTCAACGGTTAGACTTGATCAGGCCCCATTCACCGGTCAAACGCCGCAGGTATATTCCACGGGCCAGAGCGAATCATTATCGAGCCAGGGAAATTATGCTGCCTGGGCGCTGGGTCGGAGTGGCGGCTACTACCCGACTTTGGGATTGATTAATTTGACCACGGGCGCTTCACAAGTGATTACCAATTTGGGCGATGGCCCCAGCGCCGCTTTTCAATTCGATGTCGCTGCCAATGGTGATGTCGTCTATTCGACCGAGGATTCTTCTCTTCACGGGACGGCCATCTACCGCTATCGAAGTGGAACCTCTACTTTGCTCGCCAGCGATGGCAACACCGTTGACACGCCCAAAACCGATGGCACGAATGTATTCTATATCGAAACCACCAGCACCAATCAGATGCTCGTGCTCCTCAACGGCGCGGGGAAATCAGTAGTCGCGCAGGCCGCTTCGATTGGAGCGGATTATTTGGTCAGGAACGGCTGGGTTGCTTATGAACAAACCGGCGGTGGCCAGGCTCAAATCTGGCGGCGCGCGCCCAACGGCGTGACGACGCAAATCACCTTTTTCGGCACTTCCAGCACTTTGGCCGCTTTGAATCCTCTCGGCGAAATATTTTTCTATAACGGCAGCGAGCTTTATTTCGGCAAAGTGGGAACGCAACCAGCTGCCATTGCTACTCAGTCGCCCGGCCTCGGGCTTTACTTTTATTGGCTCGATGGCCGTTGGTATGGCGCGCTGGGCCGGTCGCTTTTTCAAGTTTACACCGGAGTTCCTTCGATCGCGTTGCCTCACATTTCGTCAAATATGTTCAACCTCGATCTCGTTGGTGCGGTGGGCCAGCGAATCGTGACTCAGACATCGGTCAATGGATCTACCTGGACAGACATCCTGACCAATCAGATCGCAGATGGAACGAACATGACGGTTCAACTGCCCATGGACACCAATTCACCCGCCCGTTTCTATCGGATCCATTCCCAATAGCCAGTTGGCGTTTGTCAGGCACGAATCGGAGAATCCGGTGCGCGCTCGACGAAGTGCAGCAGGTTTTGATTGGGGTCGCGAAAAAATAACACGCGCCCGCCACCCATCGCGGGGCGGCTGGGTTCGGGAAAGGTCACTCCCTTTTTTTCAAGCGCAGCCTGGGCTTCTTCTATCGAAGCGACGCGCAAGGCGAGATGCCGAAAACCGGCGACGAAGTTGTTCGCGGTATCGGGCGAAGTGGTCGTAGCGGGATAAATTTCAATCATCAAACCGCCGGCGAGGCTGAGCAGATATGTTGCGGGGGTTTGGCCATTGTCGCAAACGAGTTTGGCTTCAAGAACGTCCACATACCAATTTTTGAGAGCGGCGGAATCGGGCGCGGGTAGGCCAAGGTGTTCTACTGTGTATTTCATTCGTGGCATTTAAGACGAACCATTCGCGTGACGCACGCAAAAACCCTGACAAACCCGTTTTGCCGAGGATGGCGAATCCCATTGAAAAAAACCGTTCGAGAAATCAGCCGCGCAAAAGTGAGGCGTGAGTTTTTAACCAGGCTTCGGCGGCATCGGTTTGCGGGAACGCAGTGTAAACGTGTTTCCAAAAACGGGACGAGTGATTCATTTCCCGCAGATGCATCAGTTCGTGAATGATGATGTAATCGCGGACGAAGCCGGGTGTCTGGATGAGACGCCAGTTGAGCGAGATGACGGCTTTGACGGAGCACGAACCCCAGCGGGAGCGTTGATCGCGCACGGAGACACGGCGAATGGCCAGCCCATGCGCCAGCGCGAGTTCACTCACGCGCGCGGGCAATTCGGTTTTTGCGAGCCGCCAAAATTTTGTTTTCAAGCGGGCGCGAAGCATGGCGCTGTTGCCCATGATCGTGGACAAATCCGTGGTGGACAAAAGTTGCTGCGCGGCGGCGTCCAATGACACCGGCTCGCCGCGGAGGAGAATGGTGTTGTCATCGCCGGTGGCGCGGATTCTTTCCCGTTGCCGGTTAAGACGGTCTTCGAGCCAGGACAAATTGCGCCGCACAAAACTTTGGGCCTCCGCATGGCAACCGCCGCGCGGGATCGTGACGCATCCACCATCGCCGGTTTCGTTCAGGCGGAGAATATAGCGGCGGGCATTGGGGCGTCGGCGATAATCAATGCGCAGGGACATGGTGCGGCCCTGGAGGACATCGCATTTGCCAATGGTGAGGTTGGCTCGCATGGGTCGCAAAAAAGTATGCGCGGGAGCCAGAAAAAATTCAATGAAATTCAAACGCGTTAGAGCATTGACAGAAATTATGTAGCGGTGTGAAGCGAGGATTTTTGGCTTTTGGCGAGGCTTTGGCGAAGGAGCAGGCCCGCAGTGGCCTGTGACTGAGCCGAAACGAAGCCAAAAACCAAAAAGACCGCTTGCTTTCAGGACACCAGCACACCGCTACATAATTTGTGGAAATGCTCTAAGGTAAGACTTCCACGCGATAATAACGGTGGCCAGTGGGAGCCGCATTCGGGTCGGTAAGCTGGATCGTGTTGCCGGTACCGAGAATTTGATCGGCAAGCAGGAGCCAGCTTCCCGTCGTCAAATCGTTTTTGTATTCGACGCGATAGGTGATTCCCGAAACGGTGGAGAAACTCAGCACGAGATCGTTTCCGTCGGCCGTGAGTGAGCCGGAGCGAAGCGCGCTGCTGGAATCATTTGGATCCGTGCCGGCGAAAAATTCCTGCAAGTTGTTCAGGCCGTCGTGATCAGGATCGCAAGTGGCGCAGGATTGGGCATTGGTCGGCGTGGCGCTGCCGAAATGCGCGACGCGCCAGGCATCGGTGATGCCATCGTGAATCGAATCGGCGCCGGTCACCATGACGCCGGGTGAAAACATGGACGTGTTACCCGACGGGTCCGTGATCGAAGCAACGACGGTATTGCCAATGGGAATGATCGCGTTGAGCTGCACGGTGAACGAGGCAGAACCGTCCGCGCCGGTGACAACCGCAGTTCCGCCGATATAAGTGGTCGCTTCGGCCAAAGTTGCACTCGGCGAATTGGCGTAAAAATCCAGTTGATACGCTGTGAGCGGCGCGCTACCCGACACGTTGCCAATGGTAGTCAGGTTCGTTGTGAGCGTCGCCGAGGAAAGATTGAAGGCAGGCGCGGCGGCGCTGTTGTTGGCGAGGAAAAGATAGATGCCGAAGCCGGTCGCATTGCCAAAAATCGAATTGCCGCGAACCGAATTGTCTATCGTATTGGTATCGTAAAGTTCCACGCCGCCGCCCAGGTTATCGGCGATAAGATTTGCCTGGCCGGGAAGAATGCCGCCGATGTGGTTGGATTGCGCACCATCAAAAAGCCCGACACCGGCATTGAGATTCGGCACGGCCAGATAGGCGATATTGAGGCCGATGGTATTTCCCAAGACGGCGTCGAAAGACGCGCCGTCGTCAATGAGCACGCCGCTCTTCGTGTTGCCAGAAATATAATTGCGACCCATCGCGCCGCCGACGAGATTGTTATTCGCACCGACGAACATTTCCACGCCCGAACCGGCGTTGGGAATCGCGGTCATGCCGGTGAGGTCGAGCCCGATAAAATTTCCGGCGACGACATTCGAAGACGCCCCATTATCGAACAGCACGCCATCATCGCCATTGCCTGAAATAACATTGCCGCCGCTGATGATGTTTGGCCCGACATCATCAAACATCTCAATTCCCACGCCGGTGTTCGCCACAGCCGCAGTTCCGGCGGCGTTGAGACCGATCAAATTTCCCTGGATGAAATTGCCGGAGGTGCCGGCATCCTGCGCAGAAACGCCTTGTCCGGCATTGCCCGAAATGACGTTGCCCGCGCCGGTTGAGATGCCGCCGATGAGATTTCCACTCGCGCCGTCAAAAAGATTTACGCCCGGAAAAGTATTGGCGATCGCGACGGTTCCGGTCGGGTTGAGGCCAATGTAATTTCCTTCGACGATATTGCTGGAAGTATCGGCATTTCCGATGGCGACGCCTTGTTGCGTATTTCCAGAAATAATATTTCGCGCGGCCGCAGTGGTTCCGCCGATTATATTTTGCGCCGCTGCGCTAAAAATGCCCACGCCCGCGCCGCCATTTGGAATAGCCGCGGTGCCGGAAGCGCTCAAGCCGATATAATTTCCTTCGACGAGATTGCCAGTGGTTCCATCACCATCTATGACGATGCCTTGAAATAAATTTCCAGAAATGACATTGCCCGCGCCGGGTGCGAGACCGCCAACGATATTGGATTGCGCGCCCGAAAACATTTCCGCGCCGGAAAAACCATTCGGAATGGCAGCCGTGCCGGACGGATTCAACCCGATATAATTCCCTTCTCCGATATTGCCAGTCGTGCCGACGCCATCCATCGCCACGCCTTGGTCGGTGTTGCCGGAAATGATATTGCGCGCGCCGGGTGTTGTGCCCCCGATAATATTTCTTTGCGCACCGCCAGCGATTTCGACGCCCGCAAAACCGTTGGGCAACGCAGTTGTTCCGGCAGCATTGAGGCCAATATAATTTCCCTCAACCAAGTTATTGTCCGTGCCCGGATCGTGAATGAAGATGCCTTGAAAGACGCCGCCAGAAATCACATTGCGATTCGTCGCGGACGTGCCGCCGATGAGGTTGCCATTCGCGCCGCTGGAAATCGTGATGGGAGAAAGTCCATTGGTCACCGGAATATTTCCAGTGGCATCAATTCCGAGGTAACAACCGGCGATGGTGTTATCCGTCGTATTCGTGCCATCCAGCAAAATGCTCGAAGCGGAAAAACCATTGATTGTGAGCGCGTGGACGATGCAATTCGTTCCCGAAAGATGCAGGCCATTTGCAAATGTGCTCGGCACCGGCGCGAGCGCGCCGTTGATCACGATGTTTGGGGCGTCGGTATTCGTGAAAGTCGCGGGCTGGCTCGCACCTTCGAGAATGGTGGCGTTGACGAGCGCGGGAAGTTGATCGCTCGGCTGGATCGTAAAGATACCATTGGTGTAGCTGGAATCGGTGGTTGCGACATTAAAAGTGATGCGCGTGCCGGGGTAATCGAACGCGTAATATAATGCGGCGCGCAAACTGCCGTGCCCGCTGTCGAGCGTGTTGGTCACGACGGGCGTGATGACCGGTCCCGCGCCGTAAACGGCAGCCATGCCCGCGCGGTCGCCAGCGCTCAGGACAATCGGCCCGGGCTCGCCCATGACATTGATGTATTGCGTGAACGCGGGCAGGGGAACAATGGTGTCGAGGTTAGTATCGGTGGAAAGATAATTGCGCGCGTAGTGCATGACCGAGAGAAAATCGTACGGGCCGACATTGATCGAATTGGGAACCAAAACAAAATTGCCGAGGCCACCGGGGACGATGTTGTTTGTGATGATGGTGACGAAGGAATCGCGATCGGAGCGTTGGTGCTCGTGAATCAGCCCGAGCGTGTGGCCGATCTCATGACAAAGTGTGCCGCGGTTCCACGCGTTGGGGCTGACGGACAACATCTGTTCACCGCCGATCATGCCGACGGCGGATTGGCCGCCTTCAAGGCTCTGATCCACTTGCACGAGCACATAATTGGTCTGCGTGGTGCGCGCGATGAAATGCAAATTCGCGAACATGGCCCACTCGCCCGCGGCATCGAGAAAAGCCTTTTGCAAATTCGCGGGCACAGCGTTCGTGCCCGCGGTGGAAAATTCGTAATAGATATTTCCGTTGGGCCACGTTTGCGACGGAGATTGAAACGCGCTTTGCGGCGAAGGCGCGCCGGCCAGTTGATCGCGAAACGCCGTGATCGTGCCGACGGGAAACTGCATGTCGCCGATGGTGACGAGTTTTTGATTCGGCTGGACGTTCGCGAGAAGTTGATTGAGCGCGGCGACATTCACATTCTCGCTGCCGCCATTTTCAGCGGCGCGAATGGCACGTGAGAAAAAAGCGAATGCGCAAATAAATAAAAATCCGACGAGGCAATGAAGACGCATTTTCATAGACGGGAATCTTTCTGAAATACGATATTGGCACCATAATTTAAGGGCGAAAGTTCAGCAAGTGGTTTTGTCCGCAACCGGGCTCGTTATAAAAGAACGAGGCGGCATCCATTACAGATGCCGCCTCGGTTAGGGTTTTTTACGATCTTAAATTACGCGACGGAGACGCGGCGTTTGAACGCGAGGAGCGCGCCGGCCGAAAGTCCGAGCAATCCGAGCGTCGTGGTCGTATCAGGGCTGCTGATGGTGCCCTGAACGAAACCGCCCGCCGGGGTAACCTGGATGTACTGGCCGTTGAACGAAGCGAAATTATCCGAGAAACCCGCGAACGATGAAGCGCCGGGGCCCGTCGGTCCCTGAGTCTGAAACAAATTGCCATCGGCGGCGTAGGGGCTGCCGCCATTGAAATTGACGAGTAAACCAAGAGTGCCGGAGGACACACTGGTGTCGCTGCCGTCGAACACGCCGTCGTGATTCAAATCATAGAAAATCTGGTAGAAACCAGCATAGCTCACTTGATTGCCATTCACGCCGGTGACAGTGCCGGACATGGAGAAACGATAGGAGCTAAGGTCGCCGCCGGTGCCATCGGGATTCGCGCCCGCAATGATCGGATCTCCAGGAGCCGGAAGATAAGAGGCGAAAGAGCCCATAGTGACACTGAAAGTGTCGCCGATTTGCGCGCCGGGCAGAATGTTGCCAGCACCTTTGGCATTGGTTTCAGGAGCGTCGGTCGTGACTGCGGTATAAGCGAAGCTCGACTGTGCCAGGCACAGAGTCGAAACCGCCGCGAGGATGGTAAGTAATTTCATGCGATACTAATTAATGACTACAGGTTACAGGTTTGTTCGTGACAAATGTCGCATGTCAGAAAGCAAAATGTGTGCCTTGAGGATATGCAGTTTATAAAAGGCCTAAGCTATTACAGTCGAAATATTTAAAACTATGCCGCAAGTTGCAATATGAATTGGTTTTGTAAGAAAAATCGACGTGTTTGGCAGGGCGAATGGCTCCATCAATGATGGTTAAACATTGGTTTGTCAGATTGACCGGCACGAGTTAACCGCCTAACCATTTATAAACCAATCATATATAAAATAGAATGCCCGGAGAAAAAGTGTTCCTTGCAGTAAAGCATAATACGACAAAAGCAACCTGTGTGTAGTGTAAACCCTCCCGACGAAAACCCCGCTGATTTCAGACTCCAATGTCTTCGTTCCACAGTTCAGGCCGGGCGGCAATGAAGTCACGCATGAGCTTGATGCATTGTTCGTCGTGGAGAATTTCCAGCGTCACGCCTTGCGAGCGCACGTAATCCTCGGGACCTTGAAACGTCACGTTCTCGCCGATGACAATGCGCGGGATTTTGTAGAGCAACGCCGCGCCGCTGCACATCGGGCACGGCGAGAGCGTTGAGTAAAGCGTGCATTTCTGATAGACGGATGCGGTGAGGCGGCCGGCGTTTTCGAGGCAATTCATTTCCGCGTGATGGATCACGCTGCCATGCTGCACGCGCTGGTTGTAGCCGCGCCCGATGATTTTGCCATCGCAAACGAGCACCGAGCCGATGGGAATGCCGCCGGAATCGAGCCCTTTTTTCGCTTCGTCAATCGCGGCCTGGAGAAAAAGATCCATGGCAAAGTTTTGCGTCACGAAACAATTTTTGCAATGTGATAAAACGCATTCAAGCCACGATCAAATACCTGCAATGATCGCCTCACCCATCTGCGTGGTGCCGACTTTGCGCGCGCCGGATTCCGTCGCGCTGAAAATATCGCTCGTGCGATTGCCTGCGGCGATGGCCTTGCCCACCGCGTTTTCGATGGCCAGCGCGGCGTCGTTGCGATTGAAGCTGTGCCGCAGCATCAGCGCGGCGGAAAGGATTTGCGCGATAGGGTTCGCCAGATTTTTTCCGGCGATGTCCGGCGCGGTGCCGCCGGCAGGCTCGTAAAAACCGAAACTGCCTTCGCCACTTTGCGCGCCGAGGCTGGCGCTGGGCAGCATGCCGAGCGAACCCGCCAGCGCGGCGGCTTCATCGCTCAAAATATCGCCGAACATATTTTCGCAGAGCAACACGTCGAACTGCGTGGGTTTGAGGACCAGTTGCATCGCGGCGTTATCCACGAACATGTGGTCGAGCGCGACGTCGGGATATTGTTTCGCGACCTGCGTGACAACCTCGCGCCACAGCACGCCGTTTTCGAGCACGTTCGCCTTGTCAATGCTCGTGAGCTTTTTGCGGCGCAACTTCGCCGTGCGAAACGCCACGTGCGCGATGCGTTCAATCTCGGGCGTAGTGTAAACCATCGTATCAATCGCGCGCTGGATCGTGCCGCCGCCCGCGCCCGCGGAAATTTGCTCCGTCTTTTTTGGCTGGCCAAAATACATGCCGCCGGTCAGTTCGCGCACGACCAGAATATCAAGGCCATCGCCCTGGCGTTCCTTGCTGAGCGGGCAGGCGTGCGCCAGTTCCTTCGGCAATTTCACCGGACGCAAATTCGCGTAAAGGCCGAATTCCTTGCGCAAACGCAACAGCGCCGCGCGTTCGGGGCGTTCCTCCTTGGGAATCGTCGGATCGCGATCCGGCAAGCCGACCGAGCCGAACAATATGCAATCCGATTCCTTGCACAACTGGAGCGTCGCGTCGGGAAGCGCCTTGCCGGCGGCGTCAATGCCCGCCCAGCCGACCGGCGCCTCGGTGATTTTCAGCGACAACGAAAATTTTTTCTCCACGGCGCGCAAAACCTTGATCGCCTCGCGCATCACTTCCGGCCCGATGCCATCGCCCGCAAGCGACGCAATTTTAAAGACAGTTGAACTCATATAATGTGGGAGATTAAGGAGCGAGGCGATTTCAGGAAAGCAGAAACTATGGAGTTTCTATATAGACGTTCAATACGCGAACCGATGAACCGCACGTAATAAAATGGCGCCTATCGAAAAATTACTTTACGTCATCAAATCCCGAATAATCCTCGCGGGTTCAACGCCAGTCAAACGCTGATCCAATCCCTGATAACGATACGTGAATTTTTCGTGGTCGAAGCCGAGCAACGTCAAAATCGTGGCATGGAAATCATGTACGTGGACGGGGTCTTTGCTGATGTTGTAACAAAAATCATCCGTCTCGCCATAGACCGCACCGGCGCGCGAACCGCCGCCCGCCATCCACATGGTGAAACAGCGCGGATGATGGTCGCGTCCGTAATTGTCATGGGACAAACCGCCTTGCGAATAAATCGTGCGGCCGAATTCGCCGCCCCAAATCACCAGCGTCTCGTCGAGCAACCCGCGTTGTTTCAAATCCTGCACGAGGCCGTAGCACGCGCGGTCCACGTCCTTGCATTGGCTCGGCAGTCGGCCTTTGACATTCGAGTGCGTGTCCCAGTTGTTGTGATAAATTTGCACGAAACGCACGCCGCGTTCGACCATGCGACGCGCCATCAGGGCGCTGTTCGCGAACGTGCCGGGTTTCTTGGCGTCGTCGCCGTAAAGTTCGTAAGTCGAGTCGGGCTCGTTGGCAATGGAGGTCAATTCCGGCACGCTTGATTGCATGCGAAACGCGAGTTCGTATTGCTCCATGCGCGTGTGGGTTTCGGGATCGCCGACTTCGCGAAAATTCATTTCGTTGAGCGCCTTCAAACCGTCGAGCATTTTACGGCGCACGTCGGACGACACGCCCGCGGGATTGTTGATGTAAAGAATCGGGTCGCCCGCCGAGCGAAATGACACGCCCGTGTGTTGGCCCGGCAAATATCCCGACGACCACAACCGTCCGGAGATGGCTTGAATTTGTTCCGTGTTCGTCGGCTTGGCGATAAGCACCACGAACGTCGGCAAATCTTTATTCAACGAACCCAGCCCGTAAGATACCCATGAGCCAAGGCACGGACGCCCGGTGATCTGGTTGCCGGTCTGCATGAAACAAATCGCGGGTTCGTGATTGATGGCATCCGTGTGCATGGAGCGGACGAAACACAAGTCGTCCACCATCTTCGCAGTGTTCGGCAGAAGTTCGCTCACCCACATTCCGTTTTTGCCGTATTGCGCGAATTTATATTTGGACGGTGCGACGGGAAAGCGCGTCTGCCCGCTCGTCATCGTCGTCAGCCGCTGGCCCATACGGATGCTTTCGGGCAAATCCTTGTCGTACCAATCCTTCATCGTCGGCTTGTAATCGAACAAATCTATTTGGGACGGTCCGCCGACCATGTGCAGATAAATCACCTGTTTCGCCTTGGGGGCAAAATCCGCGCCGATGGGCCGCAGCATTTCCCGGGGATCTTTTTCCGCGCCGCGCACCAATTCCGGCGCGAGCATGCCGAGTGCGGCCGCGCCCATGAAACTCGCGCCGCGGCGGAAAAATTGCCGGCGCGTTTCATAACGAACGTAATCTTTGAAAATCGGATGGGGATTAAATTCGGGAAACATAAATTATTTATTCAAGACTTCGTCGAGGTTCATGAATTCGTTCGCGACCATCGTGTAGGCGGCGAGCGTGGACGCGTCGAGCTTCGGATCGGCGGGTGATTCGCCGACTGAAAGCAAGGCGGTCGCGTCTTTCGGATCGGCCTGGTAATGCGCGAGCAAATCTTTCAAAACATTGCGCGAAACTTCTTTTTCCTCGCGGCGCAAATGGCGCGCGAGAAGGCGTTGCGCCATGAAATCGAGCCGCGCGTTTTGATCCGTGCCCGCCTGTTCCAGCGTGACTTGCGCAAGATGCCGCGCGGCCTCGACGAATTGTGGGTCGTCGAGCGTCACGAGCGCTTGCAAGGGCGTGTCCCCGCGTTCACGGCGGACGGTGCAAGTCTCGCGACTGGGAGCGTTGAAAATTTCCATCGAAGCCGGCGGCGCGGCGCGCTTCCACAATGTGTAGAGACTGCGGCGATATAACTTATCGCCACTGTCGCGCTTATAAACTCGCGTGTCGCTCTCGGGCATCGCGACCGCTTCCCAAACACCGTCAGGCTGATACGGCTTCACGCTGGGGCCGCCAATTTTCGGGACGAGCAAACCGCTGGCGCTGAGCGCGTAATCGCGAACCATCTCGGCATCCATGCGGAACCGCGGGCCGCGCGAAAGCAGGCGATTATCAGAATCTTTTGCTAGTTTTTCCGGCGTGACGACGGCGGATTGCCGATACGTGGCCGACATGACGAACAGCTTGAACATCCGTTTCATGTCCCAGCCGGATTCGCGAAAATCCACCGCGAGCCAATCGAGCAATTCGGGATGCGTGGGCAATTCCCCGGTCACGCCAAAATCTCCCGTCGTCCGCACAATGCCCGCGCCGAAAATTTGCTGCCAGAAACGATTGACGGTCACGCGTGCGGTGAGCGGGTTTTCCGGCAACAACAGCCACTTCGCGAAGCCGAGGCGGTTATGCGGAAAATCTTTGGGCATCGGCGGCAGCGCGGTCGGCGTGTCCGGCTCGACCTTGTCGCGGCGCTTGTCGTAATCACCGCGAAAGAGGACATACGCGACCGGCGGTTGGTCGCGCTCGTGCATGACCAGCGCTTCGGTTCCGCGCATTTTAATCTCGGCGATTTCTTTTTCCAGCGCAGCGAGCGCGGACGTCGCGTTCATGAACTCGGAATCAATTTCCGCGAGCCACGACGAATAGAGAAAATTCGTGTCGGCCTCGGTGCGTTGATTGCCGGGTTCGCCCAGGAGCCATGCCATGCGCGTGTCGTGGAAGAGCGCCTGCACTTCACCGGAACTGAGCGTGCGGTCATACACCCGCAAATCCTGCAAACCCGCGCCGTTGACCGCAAAGCCCGCGTTGCGTTTGCCGATCTTGAACGGCGCGTCCGTATGAATCGAATTTGTCAGGTGGTCCGCGACCACCGTGACGTCCTGCGCCTTGCCATCCACGTAAAGTTTCACGCCTTTCGCTTTCATGGTGTTGTCCACGGTCACGAACAGATGCGTCCAGCGATTCGTCTCAATCGCTTTTTTGGCCATCACTTTGATGGCGTCTTCCGGCCATTTGCTGACGATGTGCGTGGCCGGCTGGCCGCCCTGAAGCCACAAATCCCAACCGGTCGAACCCGGCTTGCCATCGTCCATTCGCGAAAAAAGCGCGCCATCGCGATTTGTCGTGAGATAAACCCAGACTCCATACGAACGCGGCTGGTTTGTTTCGTAATCGCCAAAATCGGCAACCACCGGCGTCCGTGTTTGGCTCGTGACGAATGCCTGCGACGCAAGGACTCCGGCAATCCACTCCGCATTGGTCGCGAGATTCAATTCGCGGTCCTGACCGCGCACGGTGACTTTGAGTTTTTCCTGATTGTTGTCCGCGAGCGGCGCATGAAACGTAAGCCCTTCGTTCGGAATTTTTTTCGCAAACATTTCCGGTGAAGTATTAGTCATCCAGGTGTTGAATTCCGGCATGGCGGTTGAGCGGCGATGCTCTATGCGTTCTTCCGCGGCATTGGTTTCGCCGGGCAGCGCATCCCAGCGGGCGCGGTCTTCGGGCCGGGCGACTTCTATCGTCGGCGGCGTGTCTTTGACGTTGCCATCCATCGCCTTTTGCGAGGTGTTGTTGAAAAAGGCGGAGAGCGCGTAAAATTGTTTTTGCGGCAAGGGATCGTACTTATGGTCGTGACACACCGCGCAACCGGCCGTCAGTCCAAGCCAAACCTGCGAGGTCGTCTCCGTGCGGTCGCGCGCGTAAAGCACCAGATATTCCTCGTCAATCGCGCCGCCTTCGTTGCTGGTGATATTGCAGCGATTGAAGCCGCTGGCGATTTCCTGTTCGAGCGTGTGATGGGGAATCAAATCGCCCGCGAGTTGTTCGATGGTGAATTGATCAAAGGTTTTGTTCTGGTTGAATGCGTTGATCACCCAATCGCGATACGACCACATCTCGCGATAATTATCGAAATGAATGCCATTGGAATCGCCATAGCGCGCGGCGTCGAGCCAGTAACGCGCGCGATGCTCGCCGTATTGCGGCGAGGCGAGCAAACGGTCCACGAGTTTTTCGTAAGCGTCGGAAGATCTGTCGGCGAGGAAGGCATTGACCTCGGCGGGCGTGGGCGGCAGACCGATGAGGTCGAGAGTGACGCGGCGAATCAACGTGCGGCGATCCGCCTCGGGCGCGGGCGAGAGATGTTGCTGTTCGAGCCGCGCGAGGATGAAATTATCAATCGGATTGCGCACCCAGCGATGATTATGTACGACCGGAATTGCCGGCCGCACCGGCGCGATCAAAGACCAATTCGGCTGATATTTCGCGCCTGCCGCGATCCAGTGCGCGAGCAAATCTTTTTGCTGCGGAGTAAGCGCTTTGCCGGTCTTGGTCGGCGGCATGATGTCGTCCGGGTCCTGCTCGTTGATGCGATGGATGAGTTCGCTCGCGGACGGTTGTTTGGGCACGATGGCGGGATCGGACTTCGCGCGCGTGGCGACGGCGTCATCAAAGCGATCGAGTCGCAGGCTCGCTTTGCGCGCGGCTGAATCCGGGCCGTGGCAGGCGAAACAATTCTCTATGAGGATCGGACGAATGTCGCGATTGTATTGAATGTCATTCGTCCCCGAAGCCGCGTGGCAAAGCGATGCCGCCAGGAAAAAGATCAACCCGCAGACAAAAGATTCCCGCGCAACCCGCCGGCGCGAAGCCATGCGGGATGGTTCAGGCAAACGGGTGCCGGAATTTTTGGCCAGGGTCATTGCCGGATATTAAACACTCACGCGCGAGTTTACGCAATCTTAGACGAGTTAGTGAATAACTTATTCAAAAAATAGGCTGCATCGGCGGCGGTTTCAAGTCGCCTGCCTATAACTTCAGGTCAAATCACCGTAAGCTTACAAATTATTTCCCGGCCTGGTGTTCTCGTGCGTTATTTTTTTCAACGCATTGGCGGCTTCATCACGCACGCGTTCGTCGGGTTCCAATGGCACGAGCGTGTGCTGGGTCAGTTTAGGAATAGTGGCTTTCGCGCGCGAGCCGAGATACTCGATGGCCTGCACCGCCGCGATGCGCACGCTGGCGTCCGAATCATCCACCGCAGTCTCCAATGAGTTCAATAAATTCGTGCCACCGCCGCTCGCGTGAAAAAGCAGGACCAAGGCGTTTCGCTGAGAGTCGCCATTGGATTCCGCTAGCTCTCCGGCAACGACTGGCAATACGATCCGCAAGGGAACATTGGATTTGGCGAGCGCTTTCATGGCCGATTCGCGGACATAATTATCCTGATCGGCCAAGGCTTTCAGCAGCGCCGGAACGATTTCCGGATGACCAAGCGCAAGCATGGCGAGCATATCCGCCGCGGCCGCTCGGACAACCGGATCGTAATCGGTTAGCGCGATCAGCAAGATGGATTGAGAATGTTGAATGGCGGTGTTGAAGTTCGTATTGTTTTTCATTCCTTCCAGGACCAGGCCGTGCAAATTCGAATCGGGCAGGTGCAGTGAACTGAGCAGGAGCGGAATCACTTGCGGATCGTCCGAACCTTCATCCGCGATTATTTTCAAAGCCCACATCTGGAAATATCCACCGGGCCGAAACACCGGCGCGGCAGAAATCACCAGTGGCGCGGGATTGGTGAGTTGCCGCGCCCAATCAATGTGTCCCGGAGGCAAGCCAAGATATTTTCGCGAGGATTCGCCGTACGCCTTGATCAAATCCGGCACAGCCACGCGGGCGGCATAACCGAACTTCGCGAGTAACTCGGCGGCGACAAGTTGCCGGACCACGGAGTTATCTGGCGGAGGCAGCATTTTCTGTATGCCCCGCGGAAATTTTGCGTAGTGCCGAACGTAGGTTCCAAACCACCACGGGTCTTCATGACAGGCGCGCTCGGTCAGCAGTGGGATCGCGGCATCGCCCATTGAGTAAATGGCTTTGGTGGAATCCGCGGTGAATACATAGTTCGGCATGGATTCTGCCTCGGCAAACCACCAACTGAAATTTTTCCCTTGAACAATGGGTTCAGGCCGCGCGGCAGGACGAACCATCAGAAAAAAAGCAATCGCGAAAAACGCGAACGCCAGCACTCCGCAAATTTTCTTTTTGATGCTCACAAAGCGGCAAATATTTTCCGGGAAGATTTTGTTATGAACCAATATCGCCGCGAACAGGATAAAATACAGTCAATTCCATGCTCCAAAATTTATTTCCACCGACGGGGAACATGCCGTTTTGGAAGTTTGCCGTTGACAGTTGGAAGGGCGCAAGGTTCATTCGACCCATCGCCGTCGAAGGTTCCCGCGTGGGAGCATTTATTTAACGGCGTACGCGCGACGCCGGTTGGCAAACAATCAACGAATTGAACTATGGACAATGGCAATGGCATCACACCCAATGCGAAACGAATCCTCTGGGCGGGCTTCATGGCGATCCTGGCCGAAGGCGTGGGTTTCGGCGTGCGCGGCGGAATCCTGGGCGATTGGGGAAAACAATTTGGATTTACCTTGTCCGACCTTGGTGAAATCACCGGCGGCGGTTTGACGGGATTCGGCATCATCATTTTATTTAGCGCATTGATCGCGGACTGGATCGGTTATGGACGCCTGATGATTTTCGCGTTCATCATGCACACATTATCGGCGGTCGTGACGCTCGCGGCCTCGCCGATTTATGCTTCGATGGTGCATAGCAATCCCGACGGCGCGAGATTCGCCGCCAAGATGTGCCTGTTCTGGGGCATGTTTATTTTCGCCATCGGCAACGGCGTGTGCGAGGCCGTGGCCAATCCACTCGTGGCCACACTCTTTCCAAAAAACCGCACGCATTATTTAAATATCCTCCACGCGGGGTGGCCGGCGGGCTTGGTGATCGGCGGATTGATCTCGTTTTTTCTCGCCGGAAAAGTGCGCTGGGAAATCCAGATGTCGTTATTCCTTTTGCCGGTGTTGGTTTACGGTTTCATGTGTCTGGGCCAGCGATTTCCAAAATCGGAAGCGAGCGTTCACGGTGTGCCGCTGTCCGAACGCATCGGTGAAGTGGGCATGCTGGGAACTTTCGTGCTGATGCTCGTGGTATCGGTTTGGTTTCGCCAACTTTGTGCGCAATTTGGATTGCAACCGTTCATCGGCGTGGTCGCCGCGGGCGTTATCTGGCTGGGAATCAGCGCGGTCATGAAATTCAAACTGGGGCCGATCTTGTTCGCCATCCTGCTCGCGCTTCATGCGCTGCTGGGTTACGTGGAATTGGGCACCGACAGTTGGATCAGCAACATCACGGGAAATATTTTGAACAGCAATTCGAACGGCCTCCTGTTGTTCGTCTATGCCTCGACGCTGATGTTCATCCTGCGATTCTGCGCCGGGCCGATCGTTCATAAAATTTCACCGCTGGGCTTGTTGCTCGTTGGCGCGCTCGGCAGTTGCATTGGGTTGACCTTGCTCGGGCATGTGCAAACGGGCCTCGCACTGGTCGGGGCCACGTCCATTTATGCCATCGGAAAAACTTTCATGTGGCCGACCATGCTGGGCGTGGTGTCCGACCGGTTTCCCAAAGGCGGTGCCATTACCATCGGCGTGATGGGCGGCATCGGCATGCTTTCGGCGGGTCTGCTCGGCGGACCGGGAATTGGATACAACCAGGATTATGTGGCGTCGCGGCAGTTGAAAGAACAAGCGCCGGAAGTTTACGCACAATACAAATCGGAAAGTTATAACAAATTTTTGTTTTTCCCCGAGATACAAGGCTTGGATGGCGCAAAAGTCGGCGCGGTGCGTGACAAGGCGCAAGCCGCGCCCACGCCCGGCCAGCCCAACCTGACACCCGCCGAACAGCAAGTCCACGATGCCGACCTCTACGGCGGCCGCATGGCCCTCCGCATGACCGCAGGAATTCCCGCGACGATGGCGATCTCGTTCCTCATCATGATCCTGTTCTTCAAATCGCGCGGCGGCTATCGCCAGGTGCATATCGAAGGCTCCGGCGGCAAGGCGCATGAGGAAGAAGACACGCGGGCGAGAGCCTGACCCGTCCGGGCTTGCGCCAACTGCTGGAATGCGGTGAGTGGATAAGCTTTTCACGACACCGCCCGGCGCGGGAATTTTGGATTTGATTTTCCAAGGCATTTCCTGTCTTTTACGGGCGGTTTGATGCGGAAAATATCCTTCACCTCGGTGTCGCGGCTGGTTGCGCTGATTCTGCTCGTGACGCTGGTGTGGTGCGTTGCGCGTGACCGCATGTCGGCAGAGAACTGGCGCGTTCCGGTGGATTATTTCGGCGACTCGCCGCAAGTTTTGGGTTGGATAAAAGCTGCTTCTGAGGGTGATTATATTCCGTTCGGGCCCGCCACGATCACCCGGTTAAATGCGCCGTATCATGCCGATTGGAATGATTTTCCCATGTACGAACGCGCGCTCATTTTCGCTCTTGGGCTCGTGGCCAAAGCGGTGGGAATTTTCACGGCGGGGACGGTTAGTGTTTTATTGGGGCACATTCTCTCCGCCGTTTCATTTTATCTTTGCTGCCGTTTTTTAAAGCATTCCAAAATCTGGTCGTTCGTCGGCGCCGCGCTTTTCTCATTTACCTATTATCATTTTTGGCGGGGGCTGGGGCATTTGCTATTGGCGTATTCCTACACCTTGCCGTGGGCGATGCTGAGTTGCTGGATGATCGTTTCGAGCAAACGGCTCCGCATGGGAAATTCGCTGGCCTGGATATGTTTCATCACGGCATTCGTGATGGGCGTAAGCAATCCCTACAATCTGAACATCTATGTTCAGTTGCTTGGCTTTAGTGTCCTGATCGAGTATCTCCGGCGGGGGCGAACGGAAAATATAAAGGTGGGATTGGTGTCCGTAGCCATAGCGGGCGGCGCGTTCATCGCGATCAATTCCGGCACGCTGCTGTATCACTTTCTCCACGGGCAAAATCCCGCCGCCATGGACCGCCATTATTTCGAGGCGGAATTGTACGCCTTGAAGCCGATGGAATTTTTTATTCCCCCGCCCACGCATAACATCGCCGCGCTGGCAGAAATTGGAAATTTTTATAGGGCTTCGGCCTATCTTAAAGGCGAAATCTTTTCACCTTATTTGGGGATCATCGGCATTGTGGGCCTGATCTGGCTATTCACGGAAACTTTTATTGCGCTGGCGCGGAATCTGAAGTCGTCCAAGCCGTTTCCGCCGTATGCGGTGCAAACGGTATGGATCATTTTCTACTCGGTGGTCGGCGGGATTAATTGTGTCATCTCGCTTTGTGGCATCCAGCTTTTTCGCGGCACGAACCGTTACAGCATTTTTATCTCGACGATTATTTTGATGTTCCTTGTGGCTCGAATGTCGGCATTAAGCCGGAAGTGGTCGCAGGGAGCAAATATCGTTTTTGCGGGCCTGGCTTTGCTAATTGGAATTTTTGACCAGGTGCCGCGTCCGACGGCGCCGGAAGACACGATTCATATCGAGAAAGTCGTGGAAGCGGACAAAAATTTTGGGCGTCAAATGGAGGCAAAACTTCCGCCGCGTTCGATGGTCTTCCAGCTTCCCGTAATGAGTTTTCCCGCCGCCGGTCCGGTGCTTGAAGTTCAAGGACATGACATGTTGCGTCCTTATCTGGCGACAAGCACACTTCGGTTTTCGTTTGGCGCCATACGCGGACGCAACCGTGAAGCGTGGCAGTGGGAAGTTGAAAAGATGCCAGCAGCGGAAATGATCAGCACTTTGGAACGCTATGGCTTTGGCGCCATTTACATCAATCGCCGGGGCTACGCGGATCAAGGCGAAGGGTTGCTCCACCAATTTGCCGCCGCCGGACGCGCTCAAATCATCGAGGATGATATTCACGAACAGGTTTGCGTCGTTTTGAAGCCGTCTCTCACTCCTGAATTTCCGCATACGGATGACCGGGCGCAGATTTTGTTTAAGAAAGGGTGGGCGGTGAAAGAGTTCAGTCCGATTGACGCCCGGGAATGGACCGGCGGCGATGCCACGCTTACCTTTTTCAGCGAGGCACACCAAGCCGCCAGTTACAGGCTAACATGTGTTATCGGCAGCATCGCGCCACGACACGTGAGCATGGTGATGAACGGACGGGAACTTTGGAGTTCGGACATTGACGCAGGCCAGGGTGCGCCTGTGGATATAAGCGTCGTGGGTCATCACGGCAACAATACAATCGAGTTAAAAACGGACGCACCCGCTAGCCGTGTCAAAGAAGCTCCATTGCCGCTCGCCTTCACGATCGTCAATTTGCAGATAACCCGGCAGCCATAACGCGTCGGCTGGCCTAGTGTGTTTTTCCAGCCATTTAACCGCGATTGGGATTGATTCCAGCGCCGCACTCTTCTAGCCTTAACCTGTCCATTTATAGAAGCGAATATGAAAGTTGTTATCTTATGCGGTGGTTTGGGAACGCGGTTGCGTGAGGAAACGGAATTTCGCCCCAAGCCGATGGTGCCGGTCGGCGAGCGGCCGATTCTCTGGCATATCATGAAAATTTATGCCCACTTCGGGTATAAAGAATTCATCCTGTGCCTCGGTTATAAGGGCGATATCATCAAGGATTATTTTCGCAATTATCAATGGAACACCAGCGACGTCACGCTCAAGCTGGGTGCGCGTCCGCAGATCAAATATCATAATCAGCACGCCGAGGAAGATTGGTCGGTCACGCTGGTTGACACTGGTCAGACCACCCAAACCGGCGGACGCCTCAAGCGCGTCCTGCCGTATATCAATGGCGACACGTTTTTGCTGACTTACGGCGATGGCTTGATCAATAGCGACATCAACAAGTCGGTCGCGTTTCATAAAAAGGCCGGCAAGATCGCGACGCTCACCGCCGTTCAACCCGCGAGCCGCTTCGGCGATTTGTCCATCAAGGGAAATCTCGTCACGGAGTTTCGCGAGAAGGCAGCGCGCCAGGCGAATTTCATCAACGGTGGATTTTTCGTGATGGACAAGCGCATCAGCAAATATTTGACGGATGACAAATGCGTCCTCGAACAGGGCCCGCTGAACACACTGGCTGACGCAGGCCAGATGGCGGCCTATACGCACAGTGGGTTCTGGCAGTGCATGGACACTTATCGCGAGCAGCAGTTACTCACGGAGATGTGGAACTCCGGCAATGCTCCCTGGAAAATCTGGTAAAATGTTTAACGGCTTTTACCACGGCAAACGCATTCTGGTCACCGGCCACACGGGTTTCAAAGGCGGCTGGCTTTCCCTGTGGCTCAAGCAGCTTGGCGCGGAAGTCTGGGGCCTGAGCCTGCCTGCGCCGACGCAGCCCAGCCTGCACGAAATCATTTCGCCAAGCGTCTTCGCCGGGGAAATCATCTGCGACATTCGCAACCTGGAATCGCTCGCCGCCGCCGTCAAAAAAATCCAGCCTGAAGTCATTTTTCATCTTGCGGCACAACCGATCGTTCGCCTTTCCTATGCCGAGCCGCTGGCGACCTTTCAGACCAACGCGCTCGGCACGGCCAATCTTCTCGAAGCCGTCCGCCAATGCGAATTGCCCTGCGCGGTGATTGTCATCACCAGCGACAAATGCTACGAGAATCGTGAATGGGAATTTGCCTATCGCGAAAACGATCCGCTCGGTGGACATGATGTTTATTCGATGAGCAAGGCGGCGACCGAACTTGTCGCGCAATCGTGGAATCGCTCGTTCTTTTTGCCGAACGCGAAGCTTGGGCCGGTCGTCACCGCGCGCGCGGGCAATGTCATCGGCGGCGGAGATTACGCGCTCGATCGCATTCTGCCGGATTGCATCCGCTCGCTGATCGAGAAGAAACCGATCCTTGTTCGTAATCCTTCGGCGGTGCGTCCGTGGCAGCACGTTCTCGAATGTCTCAGCGGTTATTTGTGGCTCGCCGCTTTGCTGACGCGCGCGGGGAAATCCTCGAAGCTCGCGACGGCGTTTAATTTCGGCCCGGAAAATTCCGCGCGCCAGCCAGTGCGCAAATTGGTCGAGGAAGTTTTGTCGGTGTGGCCGGGCGAATGGATTGATGGCTCGAATCCGAATAGCGTTCACGAAGCCACGCTACTGACACTCTCGATTGAAAAAGCGAGCGCGTTGTTGCAATGGACGCCAGCTTGGGATTTCAAAGAAGCCGTGGACCGGTCGGTCGAATGGTATCGCCAGCGTCACGCGGCGAAAAATCCTGATATGTTGCAATTCAGCGCGGCGCAGATCGAGGCTTACACCGAATCCGCGCGCCGCAAAAAATCCGCGTGGGCGAATTAACATGAGTTTTCATTTTCAATGCCGCTCCTGCCAAAGCACGCACGGCAAACTGATTCTCGATCTGGGCATCCAGCCGCTTGCGAACAATTTGCTGCGCCCGGAAGACCTCTCGCGTCCCGAGCCGCGCTTTCCGTTGCGGCTGGCGGTGTGCGAGAGTTGCTGGCTGTTGCAGATCGTGGATCTCGTGCCGCCGGTGCAACTGTTTTCCGAGTATCTTTATTTTTCCTCCTTTTCGGATTTAATGCTGCGCCATGCGAAGCAAGCGGCGGAGCGATACGTGAAGGAATTTGATTTGGGCGCGAACAGTCTCGTCACTGAAATCGCCAGCAACGACGGCTATTTTCTGCAATATTTCAAAGCGGCGGGCGTGCCATCGCTGGGCATCGAACCTGCCGAAAACATCGCGAAGGTCGCGCGCGAAAAAGGCATCGAAACGCTCGTCGAATTTTTTACGAAACAACTCGCAGCCAAGCTTGCGGCTTCGCAACGCCAGGCGGATTTGATTCTGGGCAATAATGTTTTTGCGCACGCGCCGGACACGAACGATTTTGTCGCCGGCCTTGCCGCGGCGTTGAAACCGAAGGGCCGGATCATCCTGGAATTTCCCTACGCGGCGGATTTCGTGGAGAAGACGGAATTCGATACGATTTATCACGAGCACGTTTTTTATTTCAGCGCGATCGCGTTGAAACCGCTGTTTGAACGGCATGGTCTCACAATTTTTCATGTCGAGCGTTTGACGATTCATGGCGGGTCGCTGCGGCTTTTTGCGTGCCATGCGGGAGCGCATCCGATTCGCGCGTCTTTGAATGCACTACTCGCGGAAGAAACCAAGAAGGGTATGCCGTCGCTCGCGTGGTACGAGGGTTTCACCGAAAAAGTGCTGGAGATAAAAAAGTCTCTATGTGAATTGCTGGCGGATTTGAAGCGGCAGAAAAAGACCATCGCCGCTTATGGCGCGTCGGCCAAAGGTAGCACACTATTGAATTTTTTTGGACTTGATCATCAGATTCTGGATTTCGCCGCCGACCGCAGCACTTACAAGCAGGGCCGCCTGACTCCGGGGACGCACATTCCCATCGTTGCGCCGGAAAAGCTTTTGGAGCAGCAGCCGGATTATACGTTGCTGCTGACGTGGAATTTTGCGGACGAAATTCTTGATCAGCAAAAGGCGTATCGCGAACGCGGCGGCAAGTTCATCATTCCGATTCCGAAAGTCACGGTCGTGTGAAATGAAATTTTCGCGCACAACCCTCGAAGGTCTTTGGCTGATTGAGTTGGAGTTGCGCGAGGATGAACGCGGTTTTTTGGCGCGGACTTATTGCGAAAACGAATTCGCCGCGCTTGGCCTAAACACGCGCTGGCCGCAATGCAACCTTACCCGCACGAATACGCGCGGCATGCTGCGGGGCATGCACTTTCAAGCTGAGCCCAAACCGGAAATCAAATTGATCCGCTGCTGCGCCGGCGCGATTTTCGACGTGCTCGTGGATGTGCGCCGCGGTTCCCCGACGTTTGGAAGATGGGAGGGATTCGAATTGACCGGCGAAAATCGCCGCACACTTTATGTGCCCGGCGGTTTCGCGCACGGCTTTCAATGCCTCGCGGATGGCTGCGAAGTTTTTTACCAGATGTCTGAATTCTACGTGCTTGAATTCGCGCGTGGCCTTCGCTGGAACGATCCCCAGGTGAACATAAAATGGCCAGTCGCGAACCCGATGCTTTCCGTGCGCGACCAAAATCTCCCGCTGCTCTCGGCTCTCGCGTGAAAATTCTGCTCACTGGCGCCACGGGATTCATTGGCTCGAATTTTGCGCGAGCGGCGATTGCGCGCGGGCATCAAATCGCGGGGCTGATCACGCCGGGCCGCGCGATTCCCGCGGACCTGGATGCGAATAAAAACTTTACCTGGTTGCGCGGAACTTTGGACGATGCGCCGTGGCGGGACATCGCGAGTTTTCACGCGGATACCTGCGTTCACTCGGCGTGGATAACGACACCAGGCGTTTACTTGGAGTCGCCGGAAAACTTTCGTTTTCTCGAAAGCAGCTTGGATTTTCTCCGGCGCGCCCGCGAATGCAACATCCGGCACGTTGTCGGTATTGGAACCTGCATCGAATACAAAATCAGTCACAAAAAGCTTTCCGAAGATACTACGCCGCTCGCGCCCGCGACGACTTATGCCCGCTGCAAAAATGATTTGCGAATCGCGCTCGAAGCCGAGGCCGCCGCGAACAATGATTCGCTCTGCTGGGCGCGGGTATTTTATCCTTACGGTCCGGGCGAACATCCATCGCGCCTGTGCAGCTCCATCATCCACAAACTTTCGCATAAGGAAAAAATCGTCCTTAAAACGCCCGGCAGCACCAAGGATTACATCTACATAGACGATCTCGCGACGGCGTTACTGGCGGTCGTCGAAAAGAAGCTCCACGGGCCGATCAATCTTGGAACTGGCATCGGCATCAGCGTGCGCGAAATCGCCCGAGGCATCGCCGAGTTGCTCGATAAGCCCGCGCTGGTCGAAGAACTCGGTCCGCCGGAGATGGATCCACTCGGCTATGTGGTGGCGGATGCGAGCAAGCTGCACGCGCTTGGGTGGCGTCCGGCGTTTGGGTTGGAACGGGGACTTAAAGCACTCGTGTTAGCGCGAAAGTGATTTGTTTGATAACGGAATTTCCCGTTTGAACTTGCAAAAAAATCTTGGTTCATTCAGTATGGAGTGAATTAAGGAAGAACATGTTTTCAGGCCTTGGAACACGAAACGCACACGAGAAAGAAATCGGGAATGGGGGGTTCACGCTTATAGAGTTGCTGGTAGTTATTGCTATCATAGCTATTCTCGCGGGCTTGTTACTCCCGGTATTGGCGCAGGCAAAAAGCAAAGGGCGAGAGATTACCTGCCTTAACAACGTAAAGCAGTTACAAGTAGCCTGGACTCTTTATATCACTGACAATAGTGACGCCTTGCCTGAGAACAAGTCTTCCGGGGCGGGGACATTGGGCGTGGGCGGACCTCCGGGCACATGGGTACTGGGAAACGCGAAATCCAGCGCGGTCATCACCAATTTACAAAGCGGCACGCTATATCCCTATACTCCCAACATCGGGGTTTATCATTGTCCTTCAGATTTATCCACGGTGGTTAATCCGGCTACGGGCGCCAATACGAGCGTGGCACGCATCCGCAGCTATGCGATGAGCGCTTTTCTGAATGGGCTGATCACCGCCGACCTTCCCGCCGTGGTCACAAAGTTTCAGCAGATCCGCCCGGATACGTCGCAGGTGTTTGTATTTCTTGATGAGAGTGAAGGCAGCATAGACGATGGGTATTTTTTTACTTATCGCAGCCCGAATAATTCGTGGGTGAATCTTCCGGCAAATCGGCATAATCAAGGCGGCAATTTTTCTTTTGCGGACGGCCATTGTGAATTATGGAAATGGCGTTATCCAAAAATTTTTATCAATATTGGGCAAACCGCCGCGAACCAGGCTGACATCATGGACTTGCGCCGGGTGCAGGCAGCTTTCGCGGATCCGCCATGATGACTCAATAAAGCTAACGCCTGGTTGATTCTGGTTGCGGCAAATCCTTGATGCGCTAACATCGCCATACTCCTTTTTGTGTCTAAAGGGACTAAATAATTTTATCATCAATATTTCATGATCACTTGTATTTTGGAGAGACGAATCGGACGCCGCTTATTAATTCCGGTTCTTTTTTTGGTGCTGACAATGCTTGCGGTTTCTGGAGAAGTTTCGCGGGGGCAGAATTGCGCGCCCATACCCAGCGGAATTGTTAGTTGGTGGTCGGCCGAAGGTGACGCGACAGATCGAATCGGCGGCGATACTGGCACATTGGGAGGCGATGTGACGTTTGGATCTGGCGAGGTCGGGCAGACATTCGTTTTTGATGGCATGAATAGCTATGTTGACCTGGGCAGTCCGACCAATCTTGAATTGCAGGACTTCACTATTGAGGGCTGGATTCAGCGGTATGATCCTGCGCAGGCATCGCTGAATGGCTCGTATGGAGTGATTTTTTCCTGGGGACAGAATGGGTATGGTGTTGGCTTGTGGAATGACGGGCGATTGTTCCTAACCAAGGCCTTTGTGGGGAATCAGGATTTCTTCGTTGGACTGACGGACACCAGCCAGTTTCATCACGTAGCAATCACGAAATCCGGAACTACCATCATTGCCTATCTCGATGGCGTTGCTTTTACGGCGCCGCCTTTTACGGCCACCTTCACGTTTGAAACGTCGGTGTCCATAGGTGCGGGCGGCGTTGCGCATGACAGCCCTTTCTATGGCGCGATTGATGAACTCTCGGTTTACAATCGCGCGCTTTCGTCGGATGAGATAGAGGCGATTTACGTGGCCGGTTCAGTCGGAAAGTGTGATTCGGGTGATCCAATCATTACAACTCAGCCCAAAAGCCAAAGTGTTCTTTCCGGAGAAACGGTGACGTTCAATGTCTCGGCGCTGGGAAACCAGCCTTTGATATATCAATGGTATTTCAATGATACGAACATAATAGGTGCGACAAACTCTATTTTGGTTTTGACGAATGTGCAGCTTGCGCAGGCGGGAAAATATTCGGTAGTAGTCGCCAACACCGGAAACCCGGCTTTGAGTGATACCGCCGTTTTGACCGTCCTGCCGCCTCCTCCGTGTATGGCGGCGACTTCCAATGTCATCAGTTGGTGGCCGGGAGAAAGCAATGGCATGGATAATTTTGGCGGCGCGAACGGTTTTTTGACTAATGGCATGGCTTTTACCAATGCGGAAGTAGGAAATGGCTTTCTTTGCAACGGAAGCAATTCAGCCGTTCAGTTGGGCAATCCGGTGAATCTGCAATTACAGAATTTTACCGTTGAGGCCTGGGTCAAGAGATTTAGCTCTACCGCAAGTTCGTTGGTGACGCCCAATGCTTCCATCATTTCGTATGGGACCGGCGGCTGGGGTTTTGGCGTTTGGAACGACGGTCGGCTATTACTTACCAGGGCAGGGGTTAATAATATAGATGGATTCGTTGGCTTTACCGATACGAGCGCGTTCCATCATATCGCGGTTACGAAATCCAATACGACGGTCGTCTTCTATTACGATGGCAAGCCATTTCCGGTGGGAGCCTATTCGTCCGTCTTTACTTTCACGACAAACATAGCCATTGGCGCTGAAGGGGACAATTACGGCACTGGATTTTATGGCATCATTGACGAATTGACGGTTTATAACCGTGCGCTTTCCACCACTGAAATCACGAACATCTTTAATGCCGGCCGGGGTGGCAAATGTTATAGTCCGTTTTCACCCAGCATCGCCATACAGCCGATCAGCCAAACGGTTGCTATCGGAGGCAGTGCTACGTTTACGGTGGGAGCGATCGGGGCGTCCGATTTAAGTTATCAATGGATGTCAAACCAAACGACCATCATCGGGGCGACCAATTCTTCGCTGACGGTAACAAATGTACAACCGACTGCGGGAATTTCCTATTCGGTACAGGTAAGCAATTCTCTGGGACAGGTGTTAAGTAGTAATGCTGTTCTCTCGGTAAGTCCAGTCGTTCAAATTATTTCGACTACTGTGGACGGCGGTTCGGCAGTTGTCCCCATCAATATTCTCGCGGGAGGAAATGAGAATTCGCTTCAATTCAGTGTGAGTTACGCTACCAATTTACTGACTTACACCGGAGCAATGCTCGGCAGTAACGATATTTCGGGTTCTATTCTGGCCATCACGAACCAACTTCCCAGCGGTCGCGTGGGTATTTTTATTTTATTACCAGGTACCAATACGCTTTCGCCGGGGACCCAACAGGTCGCGCGCATCCTGTTTAACGCCTCCGCCCGGACGAACACCGTTTCGACGGCCATCAGTTTTGGTGACGCACCCGCTCCGCGGCAAATTGCAGACAGCCAGGGTATAAGCATTCCGGCTACCTATAGCAATGCAACAGTGATTATTCCGACTCTTGGTTTTGAGGGTGATCTCGCGCCCCGGACAAATGGAGATTCCATATTCGCGATTGCGGATTGGCAACAAGTCGGACGATTTGTGGCAGGCCTGGATTTTCCCACCAACAACAATGAATTTCAAAGGGCGGACACGGCACCGAGATCGTCCCTGGGCAATGGATTGCTGACCGTGGCGGATTGGGTGCAAACTTTGCGATACGTTACTGGTGCAGATTCGATGTCGCAAGGTGGAGGCCCCACAAAAAGTGCGGCGGTTACGAATCCCGTGCCATCGGGGGCGCGCATTTTGTCCGCGAGCACGAGTACCGTTTCGGCGGGGCAATCATGCCAGATTTCAGTGCAGTTGAATTCACAGGGCAATGAGGATGCCATTGGTTATAGCATCGCCTTCGATCCAACGACGCTTAGCTTTACCAGCGCCACCGCAGGCAGCGGCGCGGCGAGCGCAACTCTTTTGGTGAATACGACTCGCGCGACGAATGGGGTCATTGGAATCGCTCTTGAGCTTCCATTCCTGGCTACTTTTCCCCCCGGAGTGCAGGAGGTAACCAAACTCAACTTCATGGCCATGCCTAATGCCGGTGGGAACACGACCTTTTCATTCACCAATCAACCGGTCTTGCTGGATACCGCCGACGCAAATGCCACGAGTTTGCCCATCAGCTACCAGGGTGGAACATTTTCCGTCAGCAATCCGTTATTAAATCTTTCAGCCGCCGCTCAGGCGAATGGCAAGTTGGTGCTTTCGTGGTCAGCAGTGCTCAATGGTTATAATCTTGAAAGCAATACCAATTTGGCATCCACAAATTGGGTGATAGTTTCCGGGCTGAACACCAATTCGGGCACCGTGAGTGTGACCAACTCGACGTCCGCGGGCCGCATGTTTTACCGCCTGCACCATCCGTAACGGCAGCTATCTAATCCAACCGTATTTGCCGCGCCACCAATCCCGGATGCCGCGGTAAATGCCCACGGAATTTTTCCAGCGAAATAAAATTGCGAAAAGCGCCATCTTGATGGGTGAAACGACCAGGATGTGAATCCAGATGGTGAAAGGATAGTATCCGACCTTGTGGCGCTGGAGCAGATATAACTGGTTGCGCGTGCTGTAATGGAGTTGCACCGGGCGATTTTTTGCGAGGGTAGTTCCCGTTTTGTGCCACATCTTCGCCGCCGGGATATATAGCACTTTGTAGCCAGCCTCGCGAAAACGGTAGCACAACTCCGCGTCTTCAGAATAGAACACGAGGTCTTCCTTGAAGAAGCCGATTTTTTTGAGAACTTCGCAGCGCAGGAGATATCCGCAGCCGGTGACGTAATCACATTCGCGGACTCGGTCGTAGCGCGCATTGTCTTCGCGTTCCCAGCCTAAATGGCGGGTGTGTCCGTGAAGCGGATTGATGACTCCGCCGGCATGCCATAGAACGGTGGGGCGATCGTAAAAATAAATCTTGGTTCCCAATACGCCGGCTTGGGGATTTTTTTCGGCATAGTCCACCAAGACATTGAAAATCTCGGGATCCACTGTCACGTCATTCGTTGTGCTGAAAATGTATTTGGTTTTGTCCACGAGAAAAGCCATGCCCAGGCTGGCGGCGCGGGCGTAACCTTGTTCTTCCTCGTGCGCGAGCAGGTGGACATCGGGAAAAAGCGTGCGCACCATTTCCTGCGCGCCGTCCGTGGAGGCATTGTCCGAGACGACGATGGTGACGGAGGGATAATTTATTTTTTTGAATGACTCGAGCGTGGCGCGAAGCGAATCTTTCAAATTGTGATTCACGATCACGACTCCGACTGGCGGTTTGTTTTGAGCGGCATCCATGGGGTTCAAATGTCATTGACCGGCAGAGGGCCGGTGATGCCCGCCAGGCCGTGACGCAAGCCCTTGAAGGCATGGCGAAGCTTGGCGGATTTGTCGTGCTCGAAAACTATGATCTTGGTCAGGTCCAGGCACAGCCATAAAAAATCTTTTATCACCCAAAACGGAAATGCGACGGCGTAACGCCGATACATTATCACGCGGTTGCGCATAATGTAATAGCGGCGCACCGCGTTATGAGAGGTGATGGTAATGGGAAAACCCAGGAATGAATAGGCTTCCAGTGAGCCGAGGTGATGGAGCAAGCCGGAGCGGCAGGAACGAATCAATTTATAACCCTGCTGCCAGAGGCGCAGGCAGAAATCGAAATCAACGTAATCAATAAACATCGCCTCGTCATACAAACCAGTTTTGAGAAACGCGCTGGCTTTTATGAGGCTGCCCGACGTCATGGCGGCGAGAATATGCGAGAAACTTCCGCTCGCGCGACCGGATTTTTTGCGTTCCCATTCCCGCTCGGAAACGCAATGAACGGGTGAAATAAGAGCCACGTCAGCTTTAAATGGACACGATTCGTAGGCGACAAACATGCTTTGAATTAAATCGGGCGTGGCGGTGCTGTCCTGATCGAACGTGGCGACCCATTCGTAACCGGCAGCCTCGGCGTAGCGGATGCCTATATTCAAAGCGGTCGCGATGCCGAGATTTTTACCATTGCGTATCACTTTTACGCCGGGAATTTTTTCGAGTTGTGTGAGGAGGATTTCGCATTTTGGCGCGGAGCCATTGTCAACAATGACAATTTCCGCGACCTGCGGACGCAAGCGTTCCACGTTTTCAGCCAGGGATAATTGAGGATGGTAACTGACAATGATTGCGCAAACCCGATTTGGTTTAGGCGCGGCGAGTTCCATCAGTTGCCTTCTTTCGCGCAAATCAGCACCGCTTCTTCGCCGCAGTCGGGTTGGGTGCGCAGTCGGGAGTTTTCGCGGTATTGGAGCGCGATGGTTTTGAGAATGCGCGCGGGATTGGGGCGCGGGTGGGCGTCGGTGCGATGATCGGCGGAATCGCGAATGGAAAAGCTGCCGCCGATGAAAATATCGGCATTGGCGGCGGTGCTCAGGGTGTTGACGACCTTGAGATTTGTCCGGCGCGCGCATTCGGCCAGGGTCAGGAGCGAATAGATGTTGAGGTGGCGTGGTGGGTCTATTCCAAACCAGTAGCCTTTGAATTTCTCGTGGCCGAAACTTCCGTTGTTCGGCGTGGTCACGACCAAACGTCCGCCGGGTTTCAGGATGCGGCGCGCTTCGGTGAATAAGGCCAGCGGATCGGGCACGTGCTCGATCACATGGCTCATGGTGACGGCGTCGAAGGAGTTGTCGGGAAATTTTGCGCTGGCGAGGTCGCCGCGATGCAAATCCAAGCCGTAAATGCTTTTCGCATTGGCCACGGCTTTGGCATCGAAATCCACACCGGCGACGGACCAGCCGAGTTGCCGCATGCGATGGAGAAATTTTCCATCGCCACAGCCAACGTCCAAAACTTTCCCCGGTTTCAGATCGTCGAGGAACATGAGGGTCATGCGCTTTTTCGCAGCGCCCAATCCGGTCAACGCGGCCGGGATGCTTTGCAAGCCTTGATAGAGCGAATAAAGGGCGCTGCGAAGTTTTGCGGCAAACGTGGGCTGGCCATCTTCAGCGCCGTGCGTGAAATAGGTTTGGTAGGCGAGATGCAAATCGGCCTCGATGGGCGCGGGGTCAAGCCAGACCAATCCGCAATTCGTTTGCGGACATTTTTTGTGGCTCCAAAGTCCCGGGGTGCCGAAGTAGGGATCGCCGAGGTCATGATAAAGTTCTTTGCCGAGGGAACCGCAGAGCAGGCAGTGGGGACGCGCCGCGGTTCGGATTTGATTTTGGCCGGCTTGCATGAAATTAATCGGGCGAACCGGCATTTTCAAAATGCCGTTGCGGGTCAACTTCGCGCGCAAAGGCCGCGCGGATATTTGAAGCCGGTTGGAACATGGGAGGCGAGGCTAGGGGCGGATGCGCGTTCCTACAACCCCAAAATAATGCGTTTGAAAACGCCCGGCCAATGGATATTTTAGCATCCATTGTATTGTAACGATCGGGTCATAAAAAGCAACCCAGATGAAAGCTGAGACCAAGCCCCGCGTCTCCCACCGGCCCGCCGCTGCTCCCGATCCCGGGCCTAAACACGTGTTCTTGTGGGCGGCACTGCTGATCATTGTTTGCTTGTCGGTCTTGTTTTGGAAAAGTTTCGATTCGGCCTACATCCATTTTTCGAACGACGGGCCGCTCGGCGCGATGGTGGCGGAGCAAAACTCGATGCCGGCGATTCTCAAGGGGCTTTGGATGGACCTTAACTGGCTTGGCAGCGAAGGGTTGAGCCCATCGCCGACGGTGACGACGTTCATGCGCTTTTTGGGGCCGTATGTTTATGGTCGCATTTTGCCGCCGGCGGCTTTGTTCATCGTGGGCATCGCGGCGTGTTTTTGTTTTCGCAAATTCAAATTGGCTCCGTTGGCGTGTGTGCTGGGTGGATTGGCAGCGGCGTTGAATTCCGATTTTTTCTCGACGTGCACTTGGGGCGTCGCGTCGCAAATCGTGGGCTTTGGGGCGAACTATGTAGCGCTCGGTTTGCTGGCGGAAGAGGGCACTCGTGGACGATGGCAACGGACGGTGCTGGCGGGTTTCGCGGTGGGTATCGGGATCATGGAGGCGTATGACATTGGGGCGATATTCAGTTTGTTCGTGGCGGCATTCATTGTTTATCGCGAAATTTTTCTGCGCGAAAAAATTTCATCGCGCAATGCTATTGGAGGATTTGGGCGAGTTGCGATCGTGGCATTGTTCGCGGCATTTATTTCGGCGCACGCATTGACCACGCTGGTGGGCACGCAGTTGAAGGGCGTCGTGGCGGCGGAGCGTGACATGCAGACGCCGGAACGACGCTGGCAGTTCGCGACGCAATGGAGTTTGCCCAAGGCTGAGGCTTTGCAAATCATCGTGCCGGGAATTTTTGGTTATCGCATGGACTCGCCGCAGGGCGACAACTATTGGGGGACGATTGGATCAAGTCCGCAGTTGGAGGAAGCCGAAAAACAACTCAACGATCCCAATCCACAAGTGCGGGGGCAGGCGAAGGAAACCCTGACGCAAAGCGCAAACTGGCGTATTTCGGGAACAGGCTATTATGCGGGTGTGCTCGTAGTGCTAATCGCAATTTGGGCGGCGTTGCAATCTTTTCGCGGGGAACGGTCAGTGTTTACGCGGTTGCAGAGGCGAATGGTTTGGTTTTGGTTTGGAGTGGCCGTGATTTGCATTCCGCTGGCGTTTGGACGTTACGCGCCGTTCTATCAATTTTTTTACGCGCTGCCGTATGCTTCCACGATTCGCAATCCGACCAAGTTCCTCCATGTTTTCAGTTGGGTGCTGATCATTCTATTTGCGTATGGCGCGCATGGATTGATTGAAGTCAGCCGCGCCTACGCTGAGCGCGGTTCTGAAGCGCGTGAATCTTTTAAAAAGGGTTTGGCCAAGGCGGCGGTTTTTGACCGGCGTTTTCTGGCGGGATGCGGCATCGCGATTATTGCCAGTGGATGCGGATGGTTTTTGTATGCTCAGAAAAATGTTCAGGCGGATTTGATTAAATATATGGTGCGCGTGGGCATTGATCCGACGATTGCGGTGCGCGATGCCGAGTTCAGTTTGCAGGCAGTGGGATGGTTTATTTTGCTGCTCATTTTAGGAACCGCGTTGTTCGCGGCGATTGTCAGCGGAAGATTTACCGGCACTCGCGCGCGATGGCTCGGTTGGGCATTGGGAGCGTTGCTTGTTTTTGATCTGGGGCGGGCGGATGCGCCGTGGGTTTTATATTGGAATATCGCCGATAAGTACGCGACCAATCCCATCATTGATCTCTTTCGCGACCGGCCGTACGAGCATCGCGTGGATATTCTTCCATTCGGTTCCTTCAGCGAACAGATGAAAATTTTTCGCCAGGTTTACGCGCTGGAATGGTCACAGCAACTTTTTCCGTATTATAATATCCAATCGCTGCAAGTGGTCATGGAGCCACGGGTCTCGGTGGATAAATATAAATTTCTCCAGGCGCTGCCGTGGACGGACCCGGCCAATATCGTGCGGACGTGGGAACTGACCAACACGCGGTATCTCGTCGGTGACGGCGGGCCGGATTTTGTCACTGCGCTCAATCAAAAATTCGACCCGTTGCAACACCGGTTTCACCTGGCCAAATTAACCAACGGCGAGCCGGCAAATTTTAATCTCGCGCTCAAGCCCGGCCACGACGGTTCGGCGTATAGCGATTACACCGCGACGAATGTTCCCAACAGCGAACTGGGGGTGATCGAATTTACCGGAGCCTTGCCGCGTGCAAAACTTTTTTCCAACTGGCAGATCAACACGAACGACGATGAGGTTCTCAAAACGATTGCCAGTGCGAATTTTGATCCGCATCGCGTGGTGATTGTGTCGGATGCGGAAGTGCCGCCGCCGGTTCCGACGGATACGTTTCGCGAGCCGGGCACGGTAACGATTGATCCGAATTATCGTTCCAAACGTATCGAACTCACGGCGGAGGTGCAAACGCCGGCGATTCTTTTATTGAGCGAGCGTTATAATCCAAAATGGAAAGTGGAAGTGGATGGCCAGCCGGCGGAGTTATTACGCTGCGATTACATCATGCGCGGGATTCAGTTGAAGCCCGGGCATCATAAGATTGTTCTGCATTTTGAATCGCCGATTGGGACACTGTACGTGAGTTTGATTGCGATTGCGATGGGAATTGGGTTGACGGCGTGGGTGGCATGCCGGAAGGAGGATGAAGGGAAGGAGACTTGGTGATCGAGAGCGGTGTTAAGATTCGTTGAACTTGGTTCCATGGAATGGGCCTACCTCGCTACGCTCGGGATAGATTTTTTTGAGGGGAGCGTGATTCCCCCGGCTGAAGCCGGGGGTTAATGAGAAGCGTTGGGCGAGTGTGCATGATTTGATTAAATGTGTCATCTCTCCGGGACTGCGGACGGCGGAGCGGCGACATCTTGCCATTTTGGGGAGTGCGCGGATGCAGCTGGAGGAAGGGGATTAGATGGGGCTCGCGAGTACGCTCGCCCTCCCCAGGGTTGCTCCGGGTTTTATGCGCCTTGGAGTTCTTGCACCATGAAGGGGGCGAATTCTTCGTGGAGATGCGGGGGGATGCGAACTTTGAACCAGGCTTTGTCGCCGTCGTAATTGCGTTCGATGACCTGGCCGACGGCGTGCAAGCGCGCGATGACGGCGGACGCTTCGTGCGGCACTTGCAATTCCACAAATTCACGGATGGGACGCATCTGACTGCTTAGCTCGGAGAGCAATTCGGGCAAGCCTTCGCCGGTTTTCGCGGAGACGGTGACGACGTTGTGATAACGCTGTTTCAATCCGCTCAGGCTGCCGGTGACGCGATCAATTTTGTTGAGCACCATGAGCGTGGGTTTGCCGGACGCGCCGATTTCTTCGAGCACGGTGTTCACGGCTTCGATTTGCTCGGCGGCTTGCGGATGGCTGGCGTCCACGACGTGCAATAACAGATCCGCGCGCACGACTTCTTCAAGGGTCGCCTTAAAGGCTTCGACCAAACCGTGCGGGAGTTTGCGAATGAAACCGACGGTGTCGGTCAGTAAAATATTTTGATTCGTCGGCAGGTGCAGACGGCGAGTCGTGGGGTCAAGGGTCGCGAATAATTTGTCCTCGGCCAAAACCTGCGCGCCGGTGAGGGCGTTGAGCAAGGTGGATTTGCCGGCGTTGGTGTAGCCGACGATGGAGGCGAGCGGCCACAAATTGCGCTGGCGTCCCTGCCGCTGGGTCGAACGCTGGCGGCGGACGGTTTCGAGTTCGCGGGCGATTTTCGCGATGCGATCCTGCACGCGGCGGCGGTCGGTTTCCAACTGGGTTTCACCGTCACCGCGCATGCCGATGCCGCCTTTTTGGCGCGACAAGTGACCCCAAAAACGCGTGAGCCGCGGGAGGAGATGATGCAGTTGCGCGAGTTCGATCTGCAACTTGCCTTCGCGAGTGCGGGCGCGCTGGGCGAAAATATCGAGGATGAGCGACGTGCGGTCGAGCACCTTGCAATCGAAGACGACTTCGAGGTTGCGGCTTTGCGCGGGGGAAAGCTCATCGTCAAAGATGACGGTATCCACATTATTTTGGCGGCAATGTTTGGCGAATTCGTCGGCCTTGCCGCTGCCGATGAAGGTGGCGGCGACGGGGGCTTCCATGCGTTGCGTGCCATCGCCGACGACCTCGCCACCGGCGGTGGCGGCCAGCTCAGAGAGTTCGTCGAGGGAATCGCGCGTGTCGAGAGCGCTGCGGGATTTAAGCTCCACACCGACGAGGAAGACGCGTTCGGTGCGCTTGGTTGAGGTCGAGATTAATGCTTTCAATACGGTCTGTTTGCCTTATGTGCGCACCACCATAACACATTTTGACGGCGATTCAAAGTCTTGCGGATTCGCGGCAAGTAAATGAAAGCATGGGTTATTTCCACTTCAGATCAATGTGGCTGTCTTCGATGGTGTTGCCTTCGTCGAGGGAAAGTTGGGCGACGGCGATGTTGTAATTGGCGAGCGCCTGGACTTCGGCAACCTTGGCGGTGGTGAGATTCGAGATGAGTTGCAGGACGATAAAGCTGGTGCTCTTGCCGTTCTCGAGTTTTTTGCGTTCGGCAGCGAGGGCGTCTTCAGCATAGACGCGGGCGTCGTGGGTGGCGTGGACTTGCTGCAAGGTCGAGCGCACGGAGCCGACGTCGTTATCCACAGCGATGACGATGTTTTGCTCGGTTTGCTTGAGGGAGAGCAATAATTGTTTGAGCGTGGACTTGTCAGCCTTGCGCTGGTTGCGGGCGGAAATATTCCCACCGAGCGGGATGCTGATAAATGCGCCGTAGGAATAGTAGGAGTGATCGCCCTGGCGAAGGTCGTCAAAAGTATTTCCGAGCGATTCGGAGATGGCGTTGCGGCCATAGGTGCCGGTCAAATCCAGTTCGGGAAAAACCTGGTTGAGATCGTATTTGAGCGTGATGTTTTGTTTTTCGACGTTGATCTTCGCCTCGATGAGTTCCGGGCGTTGAGTGACGGCGCGGCGCCAGCTTTCCTGAAGGTTCAAGTCCTGCGGGATGGCGACCAATTCTTCGGAAGGCAGCAAACTGGTATCGGCCCATTCGGCATAATGATCGGTAAGCAAACTCTTGAGCGTGTTTTCCTGGACGACGAGCGCCTGCTGGGCGACTTGCATGGCGGCCAGACTGGCGGCGGCTTGGGATTCGGATTGTTTTTCGTCGAGCGGGGCGAGCGCGCCGACTTGGACGCGCTTGAGGTTTTCCGAGACAAGTTGTTCGGCCAATTTATAGGCGGTGGCATTGGCTTCGACGTTGCCGCGGGCGTAAAGCAGGTTGAAATAGGCATCCTTCACGCTGGTGACGGAAGTCATCACTTGCAGGCGAAGCGCTTGCTCGGACATTTTTAGCAACTGTTTATTGAGTTGGATAGTGAGCCGGCTTTGATCTATCCATAGATTTTTAAGAAGCGGTTGACGCAGCGTAATGCCCGGCCCCGGGTCGGACGCATCCCAAACCGGCGGCCCATAATGGGCGGGTGGACCTTCCTGAGTGACACTGCGTATCAAAGTGCCGCTAAGATCATAAGTGAGACCAGTGGGTAAAACGCCCTTTAGATCGGGAGTATAAGCATTATCTTCCTGAATGGTAGATGAAGTCGGAACAGGCAAATGCGTTGTCGGATCCAGCAAGCCAACCGCACCGGGACGGTCACTATAATTCTTCGACGCGGAAAAGCTGAAAACGGGTTCATACACGCCGTACGCGACATCCACATTGAAACGGTCAATCTCGGGATTATATTTTTGGATTTGGATGTCGAGATTATGTTCCAGCGCGAGGCGGATGCAGTCGTCGAGGGTCAACGCGCGGGTGGCACGGGTTTGAATCGGCGCGGTGGAAAGCGGCGTGGCCGTGGCGGCGGGTTGATTGGTATCGGGCGGCGGCGTGGTGGCGGGCGCAGCGGAGCCGACCGGGGTGGTGGGCACGACCAGCGCGGGCGTGTTGGTGTTGGCCGGCCGACTGGCATTGGTCCAAATGTTGGTGCCGGTTTCCGTTGGCCATTTTGTTTGGGCATGCGCGCTCAGGGCAATACCGCACGCCGCCAGGATGTAAAACAGTCTCTTTGGCTTCATCGAGCCGCAAGAGTGCTTGATTTCGTTTAATTCGTCAAACAATCGCGTGACTTGCATCTTTGCTTTCAATTTTTGATTCCTCATTTCCAACCGTTAAAAAATCCGTTTAAACACTGGCCGCCCGTTTAAGACGATCCGCGATGGCTTCCCATTCATGGGTTTCGGGCAAGGCTTCCACCAAAATCAATTCGGCACCGTGGGCATCGCATTCGTGCAACTCGCCGTAGATGGCGCGGGCAAACGCCTCGGCATCGTGCGGGATCACACTCACGCGGCCCAAGCCTTCGCCAGATGGAATGACCGTATGGGCAATGAGGTGGACACTTGCGCGGGGGACGGCGCGGCGGAAGATCTGGGCGTCGAGATCATTTATATCGTGCCACGATATGATTTCGAGTTTCGCGCGCGGGGAATAATGCTTGGGCAACTGGCCGGGGCTGCGCAAAGTTTGCGAGACGGAGGGGGCAGCGCCGGTGATCGCCCAGCCGGAGCCATGCAGTGCGGCGCGGAGGGATTCGCCGTGGATGATGCCGGGTCGCAAGACGCGGGCGGGATTCGCGGTGAGGTCCACGACGGTGGACTCGATGCCGACTTGCGACTGGCCGCCGTCAACGATGAGGCGAATCTTTTTGCCGAGGCCCTTGCTGACATGCGCGGCGTTCGTGGGGGAAATTTGATTGGACGGATTGGCGCTGGGGGCGGCGAGGGGAAATCCGCATTCGCGAATGACGGCTTGAATAAAGGGATGGCTGGGCCAGCGGATGCCGACGGTCTCGCCGGCGGCGGTGACGATGTCGGGAATTTCGGGCGAGCGCGGCAACACGAGCGTGAGCGGTCCCGGCCAGAAGGCGCGCGCGAGTGAATCGGCGGCGGCGGGCCATTCGGCGGCGCAGCGTCGCGCCCAATCGTGGCTGGCGACGTGGACGATGATGGGATTGTGCGCGGGACGGCCCTTGATTTCGTAAATGCGGGCAACGGCGCGGGCGTCGAGGGCATTGGCGGCGAGGCCATAGACGGTTTCGGTGGGGAGGGCAACGACTTCGCCGGCGCGCAATAATTCCGCCGCGCGCGCGACCGCCGCGCGAAACAATGCGGCGGTGTGCGTGGACAAAATTTCCGCGGACGAATCAGAAGCGTTCGACGCCATGGGAATCAGACTGCGGAATTTTTCGCGCGCGGGCAATTCTTTGGTTGGCGCGGCAAAAGGGCGGGAGGTTGCGAGAGCGGGCATCGTTTCATTTCCCGGCCGAGGCGGTGTCGGGCGGGTAATTATATTTGTTGCGCATGATCGTGTGACGCTCGGCTTCGAGTTCCTGCAATTTCTCGTTTTGTTCCGGCGTCAACTGGGAGCGGATTTGGGCGTGAAGATTATCCACGGCCACAGTGCAGCGCTCCAAACATTGAAGATGGGTGGCTTCGAGTTCCTCGCTGGCTTTTTTTATGAGTGGTTCAAATTTTGCGCGCTGTTCCGGGGTGAGATTGAGCGCCTGCAACCGGCGGGTCATGAGTTTTTGGATCTCCTCGGTGCGACCGATCTTCAAGGTTTGCGTGGCGGCATTGGTGCGGGTCATCACCGCGGCGCCGGTGATGACGCCAGCGATGAACAGGATGGCAAGATAGGCGATGATCCGCCAGCGCGTGAGGCCGTTCATGGCTCGACCCCCATGCCCATGGCGGACTCGGCAACGGCTAATTCGGCTCCGGAGCGATTGGGGTGCTGCAAATTCCAGGCCACGGTAAGCAGGGCGATGGCGAAGCCGCACAACGCCGCGCGGCGAAACCACGCCACGAGATATTGCGCGCCGTCATTTTGCGCCAGGCCGCGCCAGGCGCCGAGCACGCGGGCCTCGACGGCAAATCTCGCCGCGCCGGGGGCGGGAGTGGATGCGGCGGCGGCGGCTTTGAACAGGCGATTTAATGGTTCGTCGGGTTGTTTCATAATTTCTCCTCTTTGATCAATGACTGATATAACTTCCGCAATTTACCGCGCGCGCGAAAGGCCCGCACCTTGATCACCGCCTGGCTCCAGCCGGTGATCTGGCGCACTTCTTCGATGGTGCGGCCTTCGAGATTCATGAGACTGATGACGAGCCGGTCTTTGGGCTTTAGCTGGCTGAGCATTTTTTCGACAAGTTCGCGCGAGGCTAAATTGCGGTCGGGCCGGATGTCTTCATCAGTAGCGGCCAGCCAATCCATCACTTCGACTTGTTCCTCGCTCAGGTCGGCCCAGCGAAGTTCGGGGCGGACTTTTTCGGAGCGGAGGGCTTTGATGCAGGTGTTCACGGCAATGCGCGAGACCCAATGCTCAAGCGGAGCTTTGCCGGAGTATTGATCGAGATTGGCGAACACTTTCATAAAAACGGTTTGGGTCAGGTCGTCCTCACTCATTCGGCGCGGCAAGTGTGAACGGACCACTTTGATCACCAGCGGATACAAATGATGAAACAACAGGCGCGCGGCTTCTTCATCCCGCTGCCGGACCCGCGCAAGGCAGGCTGGCATATCAAAAACCGACTCGGACATACCTTATATTGCGGGAATCCCGAACGTGCGACAGCTTTTATTTTTAGTGACCGGTTGCGGCGGGAAAGGTTACTGGAAGTATTTGGGAGAAGGGGATTATTTGGGAGGGCGACGTCGGGATTTTTTACGAATGAGAAAGAGTGCGAAACGAGAGGGTGTTTGGCCCGTGTCTATTGGCCTTTTTGAATAAAAAATGAATCGGAGAGGAATATGAAAAACATTTCAGCTTATAAAAACGTCGGATTCATTTACGGTTTGGGAAATATCTAATTTAAAGTATAAGCTGATTTTAATTTGTAAATATTTTAACATAAATGACTTGCATTGCTCGTGGCAAATTGCGATAAAAATGGTGTAAAAAATGCTGCAAATAAGGGTCATTCCAGATAGAAGCGGTGTTTAGGCGTACCATTTGAAAGCGGAGCGGGAACAGAAGATTTAGGCCTTGTTTTTCGGGATTTGTTGGGTTTATTAACGATAACGTGGTTGAATTGTTGGGTGATTTGGCAAATTTTCGAGTCGTTTGGAAGGAAATTGCAGGCATACATAAACTGATTATGAAACTGTCACTCCAATTAAAGATTGCGGCTCTTATCATCATTGGAACGGCGTCATCGCTTATGGGATCTGGAGTACCGGTGACTCCGCTGGATTTTGAATTTCAATGGCAGGATAGCAGCGGTATGTTTTCGCCGACATATCTGTATATCACAGCGGCTTTGGGTATTGCCACTGATCCAACTAGCGCGATCACCGATTTTCAAATCACCACTCCCAATGGAGTATGGACTCCCGGCGTTTATACGCCGAATGTTGGAGCGCCCAGGTTTTCCGTGACATGGATTGCGGGCTCGACGCTCACGGTTTCTGGAAGCGCGGCGGCTCCGGTGCTGACTTTTTCCGCTGGCGGCGATATTTTGACGACCGGGGGAAATTTTCCGAGCACGGTAACTCTCCAGACCGGCTCCATCTCGACTACTTTTACTCCGGTCGTGAATGACGTTAACGCCTCAATGACTGGTTCATGGATGCCGGTGCTGGACGATGATGTGGCTCCGGATGCGGCAAGTTCCCTCGGTCTGCTCGCCTTTGCGGGAATCGGGTTGATGGCTGCTCGTCGCATGACGGGTGCAAAGGCTTGATTCTCTTTCGCGGGTTATGACGGCGTTCCCGCCCGACAGTCCGGTAAAGAAGATGCGCACTTCCATCTGGCCGCAGCCGCGCCGCCAGAGTGCCGCAGTAACGACCGAACTTAGTTCACAACTTTAGTGGTGAGGGTCTTCGTTCCGTTCCATCAAGTCAGTCCCGACAGCAACGAAAGAAGTATTTCTGAATCATCCAGACTTACGCCGCGTTCGTCTTCATCAAATTCTTTCGTTGCTAGCGGGACTTGAATCAGAAGCAAACTAAAACCCAGCCATAAATGGCTGGGTTAAGTTCGGTCGTCCCTGCGGGACTTCGGACGGCGGAGCGGCAACTCCGCCCGCTTAATAGCTCGCTCACCCAACCACCATCGGCGAGGGCGCCGATGGCAGCACGCGAGGGCGCGTGCGCTCCCCGGACAAGACTGACTATCATACCCCTTGGGCGCGTGGACGCAATTTTGAGAACGATAACAAGGTGTACACCGCAATCTCTCCCGCCCCTATTTGCAACTTGAAAGTCGCTGCCGCTCGTAGCACCTTTAGTGGGTAAAGCTCGTGAGGTGACTATGAAACATTTTCTTGTTTTCGCGGCGGCATGGTTGATGGCCGTCAACGGTGCGTTTGGCAGCGCCGAATTGGTCAAGCAAAAGGCGCAGCATATCCGCGACGTCAATAATCAGCAGCAGGGAGTCGTCACGCAGCCGCCGAATGCGCCCTCGGCTTCTTCGCCCGGCACGCCTTCCGCTTCGCCGGGGATGAGTTCGGCGCAACAGGCATTGGTGGATCGGCTTGAAACGGACTTGAGCGCCATCAAGGCGGGTTCCACGGTGACCGATCACGAACGGACGGGTTTGCAGTTGGACATGGCCTCGCTCGCCAAGGGCGCGACCCAGCCGACGAAGGCCGAGCTTGCGAAATTATCCACCGATCTTTCTTCCGCACTTGCGGAAAAAGCCGTGGCCGAGCGCGACATGGGCCAGCTTTCCAAGGCGATCAACATCGTCGTAAATTCCGCGCCCTTGACGCCGACGCGCGCGCAAAGTTACGTGACTGCCGCGCAAACCATTCTCAAGAACAGCGGTGTAAGCGAGACGAACAGCGACATGATCGGAACCGACCTCAAGGCGATCCTCACGGAAATCCAAAAGGGCAAATCAAAGTTGTTTCAGTAAGAGATTTGCAGGCGCATTCCATCCTGATGGAGCGCAGGTCTGCGACCGGCAGCTGTGTGTGAAGAAGATTGCCGTTCAAGGCTGAGCCGAGGGCGGCTTGACCTTGTGGATCTTGCTGCGGGTCATAGACCCGCGGTCCGCACGGAAGAGTGATCGCGTGCGTTGGGATGATTCGTACGATTCTCATCTGCCTCCACTAAATGAAATAAAAAACGGCGATCCGTTGCCGGACCGCCGTGCGAAAAAGTTCGATGGATTACAGGCCTTTGCTGATGATGTATTTCAACAAATCAGCGACGCGATTGCTGTAGCCCCATTCGTTGTCATACCAACTCACGAGCTTGAAGAAGCGCTTGTTCAATTCGATGCCCGAACCTTCGTCATAGATGGATGAGGCGGGTGAATGAACGAAATCACTGCTGACGACTTCGTCCTTCGTGGTTTCGAGAATGCCCTTGAGATAGGTCTCGCTGGCCTTCTTCATCGCGGCGGAAATTTCCGCGTAGCTGGTGTCGCGGGTGGTCTTGACGGTGAGGTCAACGACGGACACGGTGGGAACGGGAACGCGAAACGACATGCCGGTCAGCTTGCCTTTGACTTCGGGACAAACCAAAGCCACGGCGCGCGCGGCGCCGGTCGTGCTGGGGATGACGTTGACGGCTGCGGTGCGGCCGCCTTTCCAATCTTTTTTGCTCGGGCCGTCCACGGTTTTTTGCGTGGCGGTGTAGGCATGAATGGTGGTCATCAGACCTTCTTCGATGCCGAAACCTTCCTTGAGCAGCACATGAACCAGCGGCGCGAGGCAGTTGGTCGTGCAGGAGGCGTTGGAAATAATATTATGCCTGGCCGGATCATACTTTTCATGATTCACGCCCATCACCACGGTCACGTCCTCGTTTTTAGCGGGCGCGCTGATGATGACTTTTTTCGCACCGGCGGCGATATGGCCCTTGGCCTTTTCCGCTTCGGTGAAAAGACCGGTGGATTCGATCACGATGTCCACGCCGTGCGCTTTCCAGGGCAATCCGGACGGGTCTTTTGCGCTGACGACGGCGATGTCGGCGCCATTGACGACCAGGACATCATCCTCGGCCTTGTCGGGGGCGGATTTCTTGGAAGAAACCGTGCCGTGGAAGCGGCCCTGGGTGGAATCGTATTTGAGCAGGTAGGCGAGGTTGTCCGCGGGAACGATATCACCGACGGCGACGACCACGACTTCTTTGCCCAAGAGACCTTGTTCAGCGATGGCGCGAAAGACGAGACGGCCAATGCGCCCGAACCCATTGATTGCAACTTTTACTGCCATATTTTTTTCAATTCACTTTCGATTTCAGTTATTATAGACACCGAGCCCGCGATGTTACCTTTCGAGCCGGGAGCGTCAATGCCGAGTTTTGGAAATCTCAGCATGTCACAGTGTAATTGAGAAAACGCGGGACGCAAGTGCTTCGTGGGGCATATTCATGTGAGCAAACCCGGTGAAAAAATCTGCCGCATGGATATACGCATACGATCTCCGTTTCAGGAAGCGCACGCGCATTCAAGTACAGGGTTGCGGGCCGTAGTGCCGAGTCTCGCCGGGACAATAGATAATGGATTTTTCTAAAAAAATTCGTCTTTAAAACTTCAGCATCTCCGAACGTCGCAACGCCAGGAAATGCAAACACACTCGCGTCACTGGCCGTTTATAAATTCGCCCTAAAGCCTGCGTGTACAACTTCAGTTGCAATTCGTATGTCTTCACCCGCGCCGGCAGTTCCGCCGCCGTCAATTCATCCGTCTTGAAATCCACCAGCCAGATTTCTTCCGGCAAAATCACCGCCAAATCCGCGACGCCCTGCACCACCACAAATTCACCTTCGGGCAATTCTCCATCCATCGCACTCCGCAATTCCCCCGGCGAAAACCGCGCCGTAAACGCCAACTCCCGCCAAACCCTCCCATAGCAGGGCGGTGCTGCCGCGCCGCCGTCCGCACTCTGCGACAGCATTTTGTTTTCCACCGCCCGAATATCTTTCCCCATCTCCGATTGCCAAAACGCCGACAACGCATCGAAATCCAGCGCCGCAATTTCTTCCGCCGACAAAACTTCCTCCAGCCCCATTCGCCGCGCCTCCGCCCGCAAGCCAATCAATGAACCCACTTCCGCGAGCGACGCGAATTCTAAAAACGTGTGATGCGCCGTGCCGATTTCCGATGCCGACAACTTGCTTTTTTTCGCCCCCGATTTTCGCCCGCGAATCTTGAATGGAAACAGCGGTTCCGCCTCATCCGCATCCTCCTCTTCCTGCTGCCGCCGCAATGCGGACACCGACGTCTTCGCCGCCCGCATCGTCGCCGCTTCATGCGGATATTTCCAGGTCAGCCGCGCCCGCAAATCCGTCCACGCCGTCCCGGCCACCGCTTCCGCCTTTTCCTCCGCCACCGCCCCGGGAACTCCACCTTCCAGCAACCGCGCATCCAGATCTTCAAAAATTTGCCAGCGCCAGAATTTATTTTCACCGGCTCTCACGTCCGCCTTTTCAAATCCCGGGCTGCTCCCATTTTGCGCCGCCCACGCGGCGAGCCAGTCGAGATAATTTCTCGCCGCCAGCAGCGAAGCCGTCGTCACCGTCGCGCGTTCGCTCCACCGCGTGAAATATTTTTTCGCCGGCAGATTGCCCGTCAGGATCAACAGATCGCGCGCGCGCGTCGCCGCCACATAGAGCAGCCGCATTTCTTCCCCCAGCATTTCCTGTTTCTGCCGCTGCCGCGCGAGCCAGTACGGCAGACTCGGATAATGCTGCCCCGTGTGCGGCGGCTTGATCTGCGGGCACAATCCGTAACGCTCATCCAAAATAATTTCCGCGTGCAGATCAAGCAGGTTGAACGGCTTGCCCAAATCGCCCGCCACCACCACCGGAAATTCCAGCCCCTTGCTCTGGTGAATGCTCATCAGCGAAACCGAATTTTCCCCCGACACCGCGGCCACTTGCGGCTCCGTCTCTGCTGCCTGCTGCGCCTCGATGAAATGCAAAAACCGGAACAAACCCTGCCGCTGAAATTGGTCGAACTGTTGCGCGAGCGTGAGCAGCCGTTGGACATTTGCATGGCGCTGCTCGCCGCGCGCTTGCGTCAGCAGCCACGCCGCGTAATGGGTTTCGTCCAGCACCGCCGCGAGACAACGCGAGAGCGATACCTGCCGCGCCAAATTTCTCCAGCGCGCATAATTTTTCAAAAACCGTTCCACCTTTTCCCAACCTGTAAGCGAGCGGCTCGTTTCGTGAAAGCGTTGCAGCGCCGTCCAGCATCGGCTTTTCGGCGCGGTCAAACGGATCGCCGCCAGTTCGTCCAGCGACATCCCCACCAGCGGCGAACGCAGCACCGCCAGCGTCGGAATGTCCTGCAACGGATTGTCGAGCACTTGCAGCAGGCTCAGCAAATCCGTGATTTCCAAACTCTCGTAAAATCCGCCGCGCGCCACTTGCAGCGGCACGCCCAGCCGCGTGAATTCCCGCGCGTAACTTTCCACTTTGCCCGACGGCGAGCGCAACAGCACCGCCATGTCGCCCCACTCCACCGGGCGCATTTTTTTTGTCTCGTTATCCCAAACCAGATGCCCGGCATTTTTTAATTCGCGCAAACGCAACGCCGTCAGCCGCGCTTCCTTTGCCGACTCTTCGAGATTCACCATCTCGTTCCACGCGCGGCCGCCTTCGGTATCCGTCGCCTCGGCCTCACCGCCCTGCAATCGCAAACGCAATTCCACGCACGGCCCCGGATTCGCCGCCACACTCAACGCCGCGCGATTTTCCGGATCGCCAAATTTCAACCGCGCCTTCTCGTCGTAAGGCACACTCCCGATTTCACGCCGCATCAACGCGCCAAAAACCGAGTTCACAAAATCCAGGATCGCCTCGCGGCTGCGAAAATTATCCACCAGCGGAATCGCGTTTCCCTCGTCGCCGCTCCACGTATCCACGTAATTCTGGAAAATGTGCGGGTCGGCCAGGCGAAACCGATAAATGCTCTGCTTCACATCGCCCACCAGAAAACGGTTCGCGCCCTCGCCGTCGCGGCTCAGCGCCTTGAGGATCGCGTCCTGCGCGTCGTTGATGTCCTGGTATTCGTCCACGAAAACAAAACGCAATTTCTCGCGCCACTCGCGCGCGGTCGCCTTCGGCGCGCCGGTCGCGCGCTCCACGAGCAACTCGAGCGCGTGCTGTTCCAGATCGTGAAAATCCACCGCGCCCAGTTCGCGCTTGGCGTCGCTGAACTGTTTCGTGAACTCCTGCGCCAATCCCAGCAGCGTTGCCATTTTTCCGCGCATCCAATCCCAATCCTGCGCCAGCGGATCGTTCTTCCCGTCGGTGCGCGCCAGCGAACGCAGAAACACCGCCTCGGAAAAAAATGCGACAAACGGCTTGCGCCACTTCTCTTTTTTCCCCTTCGGCCAATCGCCATCCAATGCGCTCACCCGCCCAAGCATATCCGCGCAATCCTCCCGCGAAGGCTGTTCGGGAAAATCGTTTAAAATTTCCCCGCACTCGATCGCCTTCAAATTTTCTTTTTCATTTTGCAATGCCGGCAGCCATCGGTTGCGCCACTCCACCACGCCTTCGATTAGCCACGTTTGCCATTGCGCGGGCTTGGCTGAATTCAACATAGCCAGTTGCTCATCAAACCAGCCTTGGGGATTCCGCAAAGTTTGCATGTAATGATGCAGCTTGAGTACGAGCGTGCGAATCGGCAGGTCCCACCCGCGCGCCTGCTTTTGGATCAACTCCTGCACGGCGGCGGCATTCGGCGTTTCGCCCGCGTAATGCGCCTGAAAAATATCTTCGAGCGTTTCGTCCGCCAGCAATTTCGCTTCTTCTTCCGCGAGCACGTTCAGTTGCGGGTCCAATTCCAACTCGTAAAAATGTTGCTTCACGAGTTGCAGGCAAAAACTGTGCAGCGTGCCGATGTGCGCCGTCTCGAACAGCGCCAACTGTTCCTCCCAACGCCCATGCTGGCCGGGCTTCGCCAGTTCTTCTTCCAACCGCGCGCGAATGCGATGCCGCATCTCCGCCGCCGCCGCGTCGGTGAACGTCACCATCAAAATCTGGTCCAGCGATGCCGGCGGCTTTTCGCTGATGAGACAATCCAGGCAACGCTCGACGAGCGTGCTTGTTTTGCCCGTGCCCGCCCCGGCGACGACGAGCACATTCCCGCGCGCTGCGATGGCTTTTTGTTGAGCAGGCGTGAAACTCATTCGTCTCCGTCCTCGCTCGCCTTGCGCAACACCCGATATTGATGCGTCCACGGATCAATCCGGCAGATCGAACGATAGTCGCACTGGTCGCAAGCCGTCACGTTGCCCCGGCGAAACGGGTCCACCCGCGTGTCGCCCGCATAAATCGCCGCGCCCATTTTTTTCAACGCCGTCTCCACCCCATCGAGCATCGCGAGAAATTTTTCCGGCGTCATGACTTCGTGAGAACCGCCGTGAATGCTCCCGTCCTGTTTCAAACGATAATTAAACTGGTCGCCCTCGCTCACATTTTTGCGCTGATCAAAATGCGCAAGTTGCTCCGCGTCGAATCGTCCGGCATGGCGATACGCCAGCTTGCGCGCCGCCTCCACGCCCGCGAGAATTTCATCGCGATTTTCGCCGCGATCATATTTGCCGCGCAAGTTGACGTAAAAAACCCCCGCCGGAATCAGCCGTGCAACGCCAAAGTGCGAGCGCGGGTCCGGCCAGTGGCGCAGCACATTGAGATAGCCCGGCAGTTGCAGTTGCAAGCCATGTTCCATCAGCAGCGCGTCGAGTTTCTTCTGGCTCGATTTATAATCCACCACCGCGCACAACGCCGTCTCGCCATTCTCATCCTTCAAAATATCAATGCGATCAATCCGCCCGTGCAGATGGAGCCGATGCCCCCCGCCCAAATCCAAATCCCACGGCGGAAACATTCCCTCGCCAAACGGCAGTTCCACCGCCGCCGGATCGAACGCGTATTGGCCGCGCATCCAGCCCACCAGCGTCTCGACAAAATCCTTCAGCGACTCCACTAAAATCCGCGCCGTGAATTTCCCCTCCTCGCTCGCCTCGAGCAACCCGTCGCGAAAACTCCCCAGCATCCCGTCCGCGATTTTCCCGATGCGTTCGCGCGCGTCTTCCGGCGTGACGTCGCGCCACCGGCGATTTTCCCCGCGCAATTCCTCGTGAAACGACGCCAGCGCCTCATGCTGGAAATTTCCCTGGTCGCGAATGTCCAGTTCAAAAACTTTTCGCTCCTCGGCCCGCAAACCTGAGTGCACAAAAAATTTAAACGGGCACGCCGCGAATTGTTCCATGCGGCTGACCGACGTCCGCAAAATCTGGCCGTAAAGCCCTTCCGCAAATTTCGGCAAAAGCGTTTCTCCCGGCGACACCAGCGTGAGATGTTGCAAACTCGCCCGCAAATCCGCCAGCGCCGGCAAATCATCCAGCCGCGAAAGTTCCGCCACGCGATTCGGCGACGCCTGGTTGAGCAGCAGCGGCACGATGAGTTCGGACGCGTGCTCACTCTGACGCCAATCCCGCGCGCGCGGGACGTTTTCAAATTCAAGCGTGGGAAACAGTTGCTTGAACTGCGCAAGAAACGGCGAGGGATTCAGCGGCTTGCCCGCCACATCACCCGCCGACGCAGTTAATACCAACCGCTCGCGCGCGCGGGTGAAAGCGAGATAACCGAAGAAGCGTTCCTGGCTGAGTTGCTGCCGCGCCGTGGTGAGGGTGATGCCTTCTTTTTCCAGCGCGACGCGATCGGCATCCGTCAGCAAAACCGAACCGCGCGGCGGCGCGGGAAAAATGCCTTCGTTTATGCCCAGCACCAACGCGAGCCGGATGTCCGCGTTGCGGGACCGGTCAATCGCGCCGATGGAAACCTGGTCCAGCGCGGGCGGAATCACACCCACGCTTAAGCCCGCCAGCCCCGCTTCCAGAATCGGCAGCCACTCGCGCAACGGCAGCGGCTCCGTCGGAAACGCCAGTTCCACATTGTCGAGCCATGCGTTCATTTGCTCCCACACGGTCAAATGAATCGGATTCGGCGCAGCCTCGGTTTCACTCCATTGCTGCAAAGTATCCGCAACCTTAAAACTCTCCCAAAATTCACGCATCGCGGCCGCAAGTTCCGCGCCCGTCGGCTTAGCGGAACTTTTCTGCCCGCGCGAACCCGGTTCCTTTTGCCCAAGCCGCGCGGCAAGTTTTTGAAACGGCTTGATGATTTTTTCGCGCGTGGCTTCGAGATCGCGCGTGAGGCCGGGATCGTCCTTGATGAAAAGTTTTTCGTGCCAGACGTTCCCGCGCCAACCGCGTTCGAGCGCCGCATTTTCGAGACGGTCAATCGCCGCATCCGAAACCGGAATCAGCCCCGTTTTGAGCGCCGCAAACCAATCGGCGCGTTCCCACCAATAAGTCACCGTCCGCAGCGCATTGCGCGAAAGCTCCGCCAAGGGGTGATGCGAAACCGACTCGCGCCGGTCGAGAAAAAACGGAATCTGATAACGGTTGAAAACATTCACCAGCGGCTCGTGATAACTTTGCAGATCTCGCGCCAGCACCGCCGCTTCGCGATACCTTCCACCCGCGCGAACGAACCGTAATATCTCATGCGCCGCCAACACCGCCTCCGCCTCCGCATCCGCGCACGTCGCCACGCGAATGGATTTTTTTACCAACTCACTGGCTGGCGCGGACGCCGTTTCCTCGAACGGTTTCGGCGAAACCCAATGCGCTTCGAGATGCCGCAGCGCCGCATTATTTTCAAAACGATTTTGTTTTCGCGCGCGCGGCAACAATTCATCCGTGATCACGCACTGCGGCAACCCGGCAATCCGCTGGCGGCATTGTTCGTACGTGTTGCGCACACTGGACCACGACGAAAGCCACGAGACTCTTTCCTTCGGCACGCGATCCAGGCAAAACGTAATCGTCGCCGCAGCCGAGTGTGGCAAAATTTCCGCAAGCATCCCCAACTCCTGCGGCGAAAGCGCATGAAATCCATCCAGCCAAAGCCCGCCGATTTCAATCCGCCCGCCCTCGCGAAGCGTCTGCGTTGCGATATCGAGCACGCAGTCGGCATCCTGTAATTGGTGCGCGTGGAGCCACCCAAGATAATCGCGCAGCAACATCGCGAGATCGTGCAATTTGGAACTGAGACTCTCGACCGCGTTCACGTCTTCGGCGAGCCGTTCGAGCGCGTCGGGAGTCAACTGATGCCGTTGCAACTCGCGCAACACGAGGCTGAGATGTTGCGCAAAACCCGTGAGCCGCGCGCTCGCGCGAAAAAGCCTGAGTTCATCGCGCTTCTTCGCGAGCAAACTGCGCAAGACCATGAGCCGACCCTGTTCGTCGAGCATGCGCGGCGGCGATTTCCGCAACCGCTCGAAAATAAATTTCGCGAGCCGCTCGAAGGAAAGAATATGCAGGCGTGTGTAACCCTTCAGCGAGCCGTCGGCGAGCAACTCGCGCTCAAGCTGGTAAGTCGTCTGTTTCGGCGCGATCAACAACAGCGGCGGGCCTTCCGGCGCAGCGGCCAGCGCGGCGCGAATTTCCGCCAGGCAGCGAAACGTCTTGCCGGCGCCGGCCGGGCCCAGAAGAAATCGCGTTTGCATCTTTTAATTTTAGATGCTGCCGGTGGCTTGGCCATAAAAAAACGAAACGGCAGTGGTCATTGGGGTAAATTTGAGAAACGGTTGAAAACCGTTTCTGGCGCAGGTATTTCTCGCAACCCTTCGGGTTGCAAGACTGAGATGCGGCCGATATTGCAGGTGGATGGGAAGTGGGTTCGGCGGGACGCCGAACACGGCACGCGGGACGCGGGCGCTCGCCAAGATCCAAAGTAAAACGCTCGATTTTGGCTGCGAATCAGCGATGTTAGTGAGGCTATTTACCCCTTGTGAAATCTGACCTGCAATCGTGCAACCGAACGCCGCTACTTTGGGGCGTCAGCGGAGTTGCCATCGCGGCGTGCCTGGCGACGAACCCTTTTTATGCGCCAGACGTTTCACCCGGCGTTTGTGTTGCGGCGTGGGGCGCGGACATGTGGCTGGTTTTAATCCTTTCATCCCGCCGGTTTTTAAAACGCGTCTGAAGGATTCTTGTTGTAATATGTCGTCAAGCGAGGGATGGCGAGTTTATTATGCGGTAAGCGGAAAAACTTCTAAGGTTTATATGCTTTTTCTGCATCACAAAAAGGCGTTTGAGAATCCATCCAAGGAATTTCTACAGCAAAAGATTCAACGCGCATTTGAGGGATAAGTTTTCAATTCGTTTTCAAACTGACCTGCTACTAAATTTTGCTCGGAGCCGACACGTTTACACCGTGTTTATGGTAGGGTTACGATTGCAACCCCGCCACGGACATCCGAGACTTGCTGGCAATAAACATGAAGATTATTCACAAGAAAGAAAATATTAAATTCGGTAGTGTCCTAATTTGAAATTCTATCCGATCTCAGAAGGGTCACTTGGAGATCGAACACCTCCACGTCCCTTGCCAGACCGTCTTGCCTTGAAACTTTTCATGGACTGGCACGGTGGCGCGATCAGCCGCCCCGCAGTTGTGTAATTGACTTGCAAACGAGTTAAATAATCCTGCTTATTCTCCACACCGTTCAATCAGTTCACCGACGCGAACACCTAAGCGCATGATGGTATCGCGATGGACGTCGGAAATGCGCTCAATGGCGCGGATGCTTGAAACCTTCGCAGAGGAGAGAAACCGCCAGGATGTTTGCCATATCGTTATTTAAGTTGACATATTTGTATTACAAATATTATCTTAGGTCAACAACTATTTTTGTAATACATAAATTATTTTATGGCTAAGAAAGCTGGTCGTCCCCGCACCCCGATTGATAAGACTCGCGCCCCAGGCATATCAATACGTTTGACCGCAGAAGAATCTAAGCTAATTTCTGACGCTATAAGTCTTTCAACTGTAAAGAGAAAGACGGAATGGGCCAGAAAAGCCTTGATTCATGTTGCCTCCCATGGTATTCGTATTACGTAAATTGAATGGAGCTAAAGGGAATCGAACCCTTGGCGGCTAGGATGTAGAGCCCCGCGCCGTCGCCAGAGCCAGCCCCATAAAATTTGCCTATCGGCCAGCAGGCACTCCGTCAAGAGATTATCGCCTGCTGGCCGATGTCTTTTATGTCATCGCGCTACACATGTTCGGCCCGATCATGTTGCGCTTGGAACTCTCCTAAGCATGTTTAGACGATACCCCACGCAATACCAGCAGGTCAAGTATTTATTTTTATCTCACTACTCATGGCTACGCGTAGTATAAAAGAAGCGACTTGACTGATAGGCGTAGCCGTGTTACTCGTTATATATGAATGATGAACAAATCCAAAAAGAAAAAAGCCCACGATCCCCAAAAACTTCTTTGGCCGACGCCATAGAATTGGTTGGCAAACTTTACGCAAAAGCGAATCGTGCCGGATTAAAGCGCGAAGTTGCAGTTGGACCGCTTGGGTATAGCAGCCTAAACGGTGCCGCGATGTCAGCTTTAGCTGGACTGACACATTATGGCCTGATCGACCAAGCCGGTGGATTGGTGACTGTTAGCTCTCTGGCAGTTAAACTAATTCACCCCATCAACGAACAGCAAACACTAGAGGCTCGAAAGGAGGCAGCACTCAAACCCAAAGTTTTTTCTGATTTGTTCACTGGTGGCTTCCATGAGTGTTCGGAAGAAGTGCTAGCGAGCCATTTAATCCAAGGCGGTTTTGCTCCAGATATAGCAAAAAAAGTTGCCCGTGTTTACAAAGAAAATTCAGAGTTTGCAAAACTGAAATCGGGGGATTACAATGCTAGCCATGATCCTAAAAAGGACACTGCTGTTACGCCTCCGCTTGAGCATAAAAACGATGGAAAACCGGCCTTGGAGGGCGTAAAATTGCCTCTCACCGGAGTAGCGCCTTCAAAGCCAAATATGAATACAAATCCTTTGATATCCCAATTGCCAATCCCATTAGCAGAGGGCTTAACAGCCATTGTCCCCTATCCAATGGCGGAGGACGATTTCAATCTTCTCTTGGAAACACTTAAATTGTGGAAGAAAAAGCTCATCCAACCAATGGAAAAAGCTCCATCCGAAACATTCCCGTTTGCGGCACTTTGGAAAAATGCCGACTTTGATAAAACGGTTAAAATCGTTGGTGTTATGGGAGAACGCGAAGGGCAGAAATATTACCAAACTGAAGACGGAACCGGAATACCCGAAAAAGAGTTGTTTCCTAACAAATAAACCATATCCAAAACAAAATATATCATGAACAAGATCATTGAATATGCAGTAGTCGTAGCCTCAGTACACAATCATTGGGAAATGGGTGATGCGGTGAATGAGAAAATTAAGCAGGGCTTCCAACCTTATGGTCATCCCTGCGCCTCGGGAGCAACTAGCAAAAACTCGGATGGCGATGATGAGTCCGATTTTATCATCGTTCAGGCGATGGTTAAATATGAGAGCGGCAAAGGCAATGTTGGTGCTATGGTTGGCTAATTGAATAAACGCTTCCAACCCCGCTTTTACGACTTGTCATTACATATCTTTTTCGGAGATAAATAAGTTGAGTTGCAAATTATTGTTTGTTAGGCGATTGCGACGATTTTATTTTTCAGATTATCCACGTTAAATAGTAATGTTCTGGTTGACGAAACATCCTTTGCGGAATACATTTTTTGCTCTTTTATTGGGCTTTTAAGCGTTAGTAGAAACATTGATTCGTCAGAATAAAAGATGTGTACAATGACAAGCCATAAATGGCTGGGCTAAGATCTTTCGTCCCTGGGACTTCGGACGGCTGCGCGGCAGCGCAGCCCTACCATGCGCTGGGATATCAGTTGTCCCTGCGGGAATTTGGCGGGGTTGGCAGGGCTATGCGAGGGTGGGGAAAAGTTATGTTCTCAACGCATTTAAGTCGCATCTGTGGTGAGGTCCGCCGTCCCTGCCGGGACGGATTTTTTGTTTGAGGTTTGTCCGGGGATGTTATCCCCGGCTGATGTCGGGCAACCCTCCGGGTTGCAAGACTGAGATGCGGGCGATAGGCATGTAGATGGGAAGTGTATTGGCGGGACGCCGAACACGACACGCGGGACGCATGCGATCCCCAAGAACTACTTTGGTTTCATTCGCGAACGGAAGGGAAGCTTGGGGTTTTTATTATTGCGGGATGGCGCGGTAGAAGCGGCTGGCGTTGTTGGTGGCGTCAGGGTCCACGAAATCTATGGAGCCTTGGACAACCTGGTTGGTGCAGACGGGGGTCCAGTTCAACAGGTCGGTGGTGTATTCGACGCGGAACCAGGCGCCGTCGGGGCCGATGGCGTTGACGTGGAAGCTTTGGTCGGGCAGCACGGCGACGGTGCGCGGGAGGTTTTCAAAGATGACGGCTTCGGCGCGCGCGGGATATCCGACGGCGTAGGCGGGCGGTTGGTTGGTGGAGGGGGTGATGGATAGAATGACGGTGCGGCTGAGGAGGTTCGACTGGGCGGCGTCCATGGGCACGATGGTGGTTTGGGCGTAGGCTTGGCCGGCGGGGATGACGACGGTGTTGCTGATCACGGCGTAGTCGAGGCCGTTGGTGGCGGTGCCGGTTATATTATAATTGATGGCGAGGTCGGCGGAGACATCGCCGTAACGGGTGAAGGTGAAGGTGGCGCTTTTGGGCCCGCAGTTAGTGATGCGGGTAAATTGGATGGGAGGCCAGTTGGTCCAGGAGGGTGTGGCGTTGGTGGAGCCGAGTGTGACCCAGCAGTTGGTTCCCGCGACGGCGATGGGGTCGGTGGCGACGACGCGGACGATGTCGAGGCGATTGGTTCCGGTGGAGATGGGCGGGAGGACGGTGATGGTGACGGGTGCGGAGGTGACGCTGAGGGCGACGTAGGCGGGATCAATCGGGATGGGCGATGGGTCTGGGACTAAAAATCTAGTTCGCCGGGCGACGGCCCTCAAGGAATAGGTGGCGGGCGGGGGATTGGTCCAGACGTAGGTGAATTCGGGTAGGTACGATATGCCGTACGGGAATTGGGGCAGTTGTAAACCGCGCGGGAAGGAATTGCTGACTCGATTGGCGGCGCCGAGGTCGTTGGTGCCGGCGAAAATTTCGACGTTGGTGAATTGACCGATGTTTGGCCCGTAATCGCCGGCATAAACAAAGATGGGGATGTCCACGGGTGAGTAAAAGGTGGCGCGGTTTGCGGGGCTGAGAATTCGGACTTGCGGGACGACGTAGGGAGCGACGACGGGGCTGAGCCAGAGAGTCGGCGTCTGCGATGGGGCGGCGCAGGCGAACAGGAAGATGAATAGGGCGATGGCGCCGGGATTCTTCAGGGCGCGGGAGAACGAACGAAATGTTTTCATGACGAGTCCTCGTTAAGGTGTCAAATCAGTTTAATTAGAGGGCATTATGGCAAAATGGCGGCGAAAGTCAAGGATCGCGGGGCCGGAGTTGTCCTACAAGTTGAGAGATTGCGGGACAGGTGGTTGCGAAAAATTGCAGTCAGAGCAAGGTGGGTTCGCCGGGATCGGGGGGAGGAGCGGCGATGGGCGCGATTGTGGTGACAATGGGTGCGGATGTGGGAGCGTCGGCGGTTTGTGGCGGGGGATTTTGGAGGGCGACGAGGGCGGGACGAATGAGTTTGCCTTGGTAGGTGTAGCCGGTGGCGATGGTGTCGCGGACGCGGGGGTTGGCCATGGAGACGGCCTGGGAGTCGGGCGACTCGTGGACCTTGGGATCGAAGGGAGCGTCGGGCGTGGCGACGAAGGGGACGAGGCCGATGCGACGGGCGACATCGCGGCAGGCGTTTTGAAATTGGCCGAGTTGGTCAATCAAACTTGGCTGGCCGGAACGCACGGCGGCCTGGTTCAAACCATAGGTGTGATCGAGCAATCGCACGACGACTTGCAACCAATCGTTTTCGGCGCGATGAAGTTTTTCGACTTCGAGTCGCAAGGTGGCGCGTTCGCTGTCGTTGGCTTTTTTGAGAAAGTCGGTGAAGGCGGCGGTCTCGGCGCTCATGCGTTCGGAGATTTCTTTTGAGGCGATGTTGGTGCGTTGCGCGTGTTCCTGGACGGTCTGCCATTGCGAAGTGGCGCCACCGATTTGGGCCGCGAGCGCTTCGAGATTTTGAATTTGCGAGATGGTGGAAACCACCGCGCCGGTCTCGACCATTTTCACGGCGGCAAGATATTCCAAAACGTAAGGCATCACGGCGAGCACCGCACCGACGATTCCGCAACAGACAAAAAGCACCGCCTCCACCGAGCTAAATGCGCCTTCGTGTCCGTGATAAACAAACCACGCGAACGCGAGCAGGATCGCGTCGCCCACGAAAAAGGGCCACTTCATCAATTTGACGGCGGTTGGATCAGTCATGGCGAAAGGGTAGGAAAAATTGCGCGACAGTTCAAGGATGGGTCTGAGAATGGGATGGCGACATCGTGTACAAGAAGGATTGTTGAGCGTTCCAACGTCTTGCCCGATTGTATAGGTCGGACTATACTTCAATTCGCACAGCATCAAACGAAGAGAAGAAAAAATTCGTTTGATTGTCCTGAGAGTCGCCGGTCGTTCGTCTTAGGTATATATGAAGACAAAGAAATCGAAAAAAACTACGAGAAAGATCATTGCCATCACCCATGTCACGCTGGACGGCGTGATGCAAGCGCCGGGGGGCCCCGAAGAGGATTCGACGAACGGGTTCACTCACGGAGGCTGGAGCGGGCCATACGGGGACGAAGAGACGGGCCGGGTCGTTGACGAGATTGTCACCGGTGAATTCGGCCTGCTTTTGGGACGCCGAACCTACGAGATCTTCGCCGCCTATTGGCCGAATCATGGCGACAATCCTATCGGCAAGGCGTTCAACCAGGCGGCGAAATATGTCGCCACACGGAGCCTCGATCAACTCGACTGGAACAACTCCCATAAAATAAACGGCGATGCCGTGAGTGGAGTCCGCCGGTTAAAGGCCACGGCTGGGCCGGAATTGCACATCTGGGGCAGTGGCGATTTGCTGCAGTCGCTGATTGCCGCCGACCTCGTGGACGAATACCGCGTGTGGGTTTATCCAGTAGTGCTCGGCAAAGGAAAGCGGTTGTTCGAAAATGGTGTGCCGCCGCGCCGCCTAACTTTGGTTGAATCGCGAAGCAGTTCCGAGGGCGTCCTTCTCAACACTTACCGGCCGGCTGGTCCTCTTCCGAAAGCGCCGACTCAATCGAAAAAGCCATCAAAGGGGGAACTGCTTCGTCGGAAGAAACTGGCGGCCGAAGGTTCCTGAGTCTGGCGCTGAAGGCGAACCGCGATAGACGCAACGCGTTCTTCAAGCTGGAATTCGATTTGCGGCTGGGGCATTTTGATTGGAAATATATTCTTCGATGACTGCCGCAAAAGCCAAAGCGCGCCACGCGCAACTCGCCGCCGAACTTCGCGCTCACGATCACGCCTATTACGCCGAGGCCAAACCGACCATCAGCGACCAGGCGTATGACCGGCTTTATCACGAGTTGCTCAACCTCGAAAAAGAATTTCCCGAACTCATCACGCCGGAATCGCCCAGCCAACGCGTCAGCGGCGAACCACTCGCAGAATTCACGGCAGTGCCGCATCTGGTTCCGATGCTGAGCCTCGACAATACTTACTCGCAGGAGGAAGTGCGCAACTTCGTGACGCGATTGCAAAAACTTTTGCCGGGCGAAAAACTCGAATGGATTCTCGAGCCCAAGGTGGACGGCGTGGCGATCAATTTGCGTTTTGAAAATGGCATCTTCACTACCGGTTCCACGCGCGGCGATGGCACCACCGGCGACGACGTCACCGCGAATCTGAAAACCATTCGCAGTATTCCGACGCATCTTCGCGCGACCAAACCGCCCGCGCCGAAAATAATGGAAGTGCGCGGCGAAGTGTATTTGACCAAGGCGGGTTTTGCGCGGCTGAATGCCGAACGTGTCGCCGCCGATGAAGAACCTTTTGCCAATCCGCGCAATGCCGCGGCGGGTTCGCTCAAGCAACTCGACTCGCGGCTCGTGGCGAAGCGTCCGCTGGACATCGCTGTTTATGGACTGGGCGAATTCACCGGCGAAAGTTTGGAGAAGCACGAGACGATGCTCTCGTGGTTGAAGGCCGCTGGTTTCAAAACGCCGGAGAAAACCTGGAAATGTCATTCGGCAGATGAATTGATCGCGGCGCTCGAAGAACTTGACCAGCGCCGCCACAACTTCGCGTATGAAACGGACGGCGCGGTGATCAAGGTGAATGATTTTGCCTTGCGCGCGCGCGCGGGTTTCACGTCCAAGGCGCCGCGCTGGGCCATCGCTTATAAATATGCGGCGGAACAGGCGGAGACGAAGCTCAAACAAATTCTCATTCAGGTAGGCCGCACCGGCGCGCTCACGCCTGTCGCGGATTTGGAGCCGGTTTTTCTCGCGGGCAGCACCATCAGCCGCGCGACGTTGCATAATGAAGATGAACTGCGCCGCAAAGACATTCGCATCGGCGATACCGTGACGATTGAGAAAGCGGGCGAAGTGATTCCCGCAGTCGTGGGTGTGGTATTGACCAAGCGCACCGGGCGCGAAACGATTTTTGAATTTCCCAAAACTTGCCCCGAGTGCGGCTCAAAAGTCGCGCGCGCGGAAGCTGCCGCCGGCGAAACGGGCGCGGCGTGGCGTTGCGTAAACCCGGATTGCCCGGCACAAGTGCGGGGGCGGCTTGAACATTTTTGCGCGCGCGGTGCGATGGATATTGAAGGCGGCGGCGAAGTGCTGGTGGCGCAACTGGTGAAACAAGGTTTGGTACGTGACGTAGCCGATTTGTATTCACTCACGCTGGCCGAACTTGCCGGACTCGAACGCATGGGCGAAAAATCCGCGCAGAATTTTTTGGATGGCATCGTGGCGAGCAAGCAGCGCGACTTATGGCGATTGATTTTCGGACTGGGAATTTTGCACGTTGGCGCGGGCGTGGCGAAAGCTTTGGGAAAGGCATTTCCCACGCTCGAAGATGTTTTCGCAACGAGCTTGGAGCGATTGACTCAAGTGGAAGATGTAGGCGAAGTCATCGCGAAAAGCCTGGTGCATTGGTGGGGCGACACGAACAACAAAAAATTAATCGCGCGCTTGCGCAAGGCGGAACTGAATTTCCACTCCGCGCTCTACAATCCGTCCGCCGCGCTGGGACCGTTCGCCGGAAAAACTTTTGTGCTCACGGGCACGCTGCCAACTTTGAAGCGCGAGGAAGCCGCGGCGCGGATCGAGGCGCTGGGCGGCAAGGTTAGCGGCAGCGTGAGCAAAAAAACAGATTACGTCGTCGCGGGCGAGGACGCGGGCTCGAAACTTGAGAAGGCGCAGAAGCTGGGTGTGAAGATCATTGATGAGGCGGCGTTAGTTAAGTTGTGCGAGGGGAGTTAGCCACGGATGGAACACGGATAAATGGGTTTCTAATCTGTGTTTCGTCCGTGTTCCATCCGTGGCTGATAAAAAAATTTCAGCCACAGTGAACGGCATTGAAAAGTTTCGAGTAACTCGTACAATCACTTAGCGTCGCAGCGCCATTGAGTTACTTGAGTTATGCGCAAAAAAATAATCTCGCTGGTTATATTATTTGAGTTACTCGCTTGTGTTGGATTTTCGCAAACGAACGCGGCGCTGCCATCAAGCTCAATCGCCTTGTCTCCGCTCACCGGCTGCAAACAAGTTTTGCTGGTAACGACTGCCGACTGGCCCGTTGTGACGGGAACGATGCGACGTTTCGTGCGAACCAATGCGGAATCGTCCTGGATTCAGGTGGGTGAAAGTATTCCGGTGGTTGTGGGACGCAACGGTCTCGGTTGGGGGCGTGGATTGAATGCAGTGCCGAACCCCGCGATGCCCGCCAAGCATGAAGGCGATGGCAAAAGTCCGGCGGGAATTTTTCGGCTGAGTTCGGCGTTTGGTTTGTTATCGGTGGATAAGGTTGCGCCGTTGAAATTGCCGTATGAATATTTGACCAATGGAATTGAATGCGTGGATGACGTGAAATCGGCGCATTACAATTCCATCGTGGATCGCGCGCAAACGCAACCGGTGGATTGGAATAGTTCGGAAAAGATGAACACTGTCGCGCAGTATCGCCTGGGCGTGGTGGTAGAGCATAACACCGATCCGCGCGAACCCGGCGGCGGTTCGTGCATCTTTATTCACACTTGGGCCGGGCCGCAAACGGGCACGAGCGGCTGCACGGCGATGGCTTCGGAGAATATTGACACGGTCGTGCCGTGGCTGGACCCGGCGGATGCGCCCGTGCTGGTGCAGTTGCCGGAGGCTGCGTATCGGCGGTGGCGGGTGGAATGGGAGTTGCCGCAAATCACCAAATTTTAACGGTGGAGACGCGGAGAGAAAAATAAATGATATGAAAAAATGGATCCTCAAATTTTCGCTGGCGGCAATTTTAATTAGCGGCGCGGGCAGTTTTGCTTTGGCGCAAGAAACGAGCAAAGCCATTGAAGTGGCGAAAGAGCCGGAGTCGGTGGAGGCGTTGCAAAAAAACATTCGCGAACTGATTGAGAATCCGCGCTACGACGCGGCGATGTGGGGTATCAAGATCGCATCGCTGGATTCGGAAAAAATTTTGTTCGAGCACAACGCGCAAAAACTTTTCAGCCCGGCTTCGAACTCGAAACTCTATACGATGGCGCTGGCGTTGACGCGGCTCGGGCCGGAGCATCGCATCAAGACCTCGCTTTACGCCAAGGGGCGTCCCAACGAAACCGGCACGTTGAACAGCGACCTTATTATCTATGGCCGCGGCGACCCGACCATCAGCGGTGAATATAATCACGGTGACGTGATGCGCGCGTTTGAGCCGTTGGTGGCAGCGCTCACGAATGCGGGCGTGAAAGAGATCGCCGGTGACTTGATCGGCGACGATAGTTTTTTTCACAGCGCGCCGTTTGGAGCGGGCTGGGATTGGGGCGATTTGGAGGCGGATTATGGAGCGGAAATTTCCGCGCTCACGATCAATAGCAACACGGTCCAGCTGATCGTGAAGCCGGGCGAAAGCATCGGCACGGTGGCGCGATTGGCGTTTTCGCCGCCCACGACTTACATCGCGATAAGCAATCGCACCGAGACAACGGCGAAAGGCACGCGAAGCACGTTGCGGTTGTATCGTCCGCTGGGTGAAAATCTGGTTTATGTCACCGGCCACGTGCCGCTGGACTATGCGGGTTCGAGCGAAGACGTGACGATGCACGACCCGGCGGCGTTGTTTGCGTCGCTGTTCAAGGAAGCGTTAAAACAGCATGGCATCGCGGTGTCGGGAGTCACGCGGTCCGCGCATTGGCTGGATCGGGAAAATGCGCCGCTGGATTTTTCGCAATGGTCGGAGATCGGCGTGGTGGAGTCGCGGCCGTTTCGCGAAATCATCAAGTCGGTCGAGAAGCCTTCGCAAAATCTTTACACCGATATGATGTTGGAATACGTCGGCGCAAACGCGCTGGGCACAAATGCGACCGGCGCATCCACCGAAGCCGGTTTGCGTGAACTGGGATCTTTTTTGGCGAAGGCAGGCGTGCGCCGGGGCGATACGATTTTTGACGAAGGCTCGGGACTTTCGCGCAATAATTTAACGACGCCGAACGCGACGGTCGCGCTGCTGACTTATATGTCGCGGCAAAAAGATTTTCCGGTCTATTACGACGCTTTGCCGATTGCTGGCGTGGACGGGACATTGCGGCGGTGCATGAAAGGCACACCTGCGGCGGGAAATGTGCGCGCAAAAACGGGGACGCTGCGCTGGGCGAATTCAGTTTCCGGTTACATGACCAACGCGGTTGGTGAACACCTGGTTTTCTCGATGATGTTGAACCGATTCCAATCGCCGCCGGGTTACGAACGCTCGAAGACGGCGGACATGGATGTCATTCTGGAGATGCTGGCGAAATTTGCCGTGAACAGTGGGACCAAATAAAAAATGTAAAATGCAAAATTAAAAATGGGGTACGCGCCATTTAGGCTCCGGCGAAATTTCGGGATGCAGAAACTTTGTAATCACGGCACGCTGCATTGCTTCGCCGCTTTCGCGTAGTAATCCTGATTATACGCCTCGGCCACATAGAATTCTTGCGCGGGTGAAATCTGAGTCGTGATCGGTTTTGAAAATAATTTAGCCTCTGCTGACATGGATTTTTCGGCGGCCTGTTGCTGTTCCGGCGAGTAATAAAAAATCACCGATCGCCCTGCGATAGAATTGGATTGCGTCAGCTTGTGCGACGTCCAGAAGACTTGCAAAATTTTTTCGAGGCTGGTTCGCGTCGGATCATAAACCACACGCGCAACCTCGGTATGTCCCGACTTGCCGCGGCTGACCTGCTCATGCGTTGGATTGGCCGTTGTCCCGCCCATATAACCCGCCGTCACCGACACGACGCCCGGCACTTGCTTAAAGACCGCTTCGGTATGCCAAAAACATCCCATGCCCAAGGTGATCACCTGTGCCCCGGGCGGAATTGCCGGAACGACGGCCGGCGATTCGGGCGCGGGCGGCTGCGAAATCGCATTCGCATACCAGAACCCGCCGATGCCAATTAGTATGGCTGCCAGGCAAACAAATTTCATATCACATCCATCCGCAGTTCCAACTATAACCTATCACTCGTAAGAAATCTCAACTATCGTCCAATCCTGTTCGCCAGCGGGCATTTTGAATTTCACCTGCTGTCCAAGCTGCTTTTTCAACAGCGCCCGCGCAATCGGCGAAGTCCAACTGACCCAATTCCGATCCAGATCCATCTCGTCAACGCCCACGATCCGATAGCTGGCCTCCTCACCATCTCCGCCCCGCAGTTTAACCGTCGCGCCAAAAAAGATTTGTTCCCAGGGCGGTTCCGGCGGCGGCGATATGACTGCGGCAGCGAGGCTCTGTTGCAGATAAGAAATTCGCGGCAGCAAAGATTGGCGTGCGCGTTTGTTGTCGTCTGAACTCGAAGCCGCGAGATCCTGTGACTTTTGTAGAAGAACGCCAAGTTCGTTTTCCAAATTCTTCGCCCCTGCTGGCGTTAGATAATTTTTTCCGCCCGGCACCGAGAATGGCCGCACCGCGGGCAGTGGATCAGGCGCATCGTCCGATTCGCGCGTGAAGGCTTTGCTCATAACCAGCCATCATTTCAAAATCCTGCGCGCCGCCGCAAGGAGCGCATTCGCTTCCGCGTCCGTGCCGATGGTGATGCGCAAATAATTTCGCACCGACGGATATTTGAACCAGCGCACCAGGATTTTTTGCGCACGCAATTTTTCCAGCCACGCTTCTGCTGCAAATCGCGGCGGACGCGCCAGAATAAAATTCGTGTCGCTTGGCAATACGGAAAATCCGAGCTTCGTCAATTCATCACCCAGCCGCTTTCGCGTGGAAATAATTTTCGCAAAATTAACGCGATAATATTCCAAGTCATCCAGCGTGGCGACCGCGGCGATTTGGCCGAGCCCATTCACATTATAACTGTCACGAATTTTGTCCAACGCCGCGATGAGCGCCGGATGCGCGACAAAATAACCCACGCGTTGAAAGCAAAGTGAATACGCTTTTGAAAATGTCCGCGACACGATGACGTGCGGATATTTCAAGGCGAGCGCCATCGCATGCTCCCGCGCGAAATCCACATACGCCTCGTCCAATACAATCACTCCCTGGTGCTCGCGGCAGAGCGCATCGAGCTTGCTCGTGGCATAACCGCGTCCGCTCGGCGCATTCGGTGTGGTCACGAGTGACAACGCGGCGTGAAAATCCCAGGCCTTGGATTTTTTCAAAACCGCGACCGGCGGAATACCGAATTGTTCGTTCAACGCCACGACATTCGTTCGTGCGCCGTGTATCGCCGCAAGCACGGGATACAATGAATAACTTGGCGAAAAATATTGAACCGTTGACGCGGACCGCTGCGGTCCCGCTGTGTCATTTTTCCGCGCTGGTTCCACAAATGCGCGCGTGGCGAGCGCCAGCAATTCGTCCGAACCATTGCCGATCAAAATATTTTCCGACGCGCACCGGTGAAGCTTCGCGAGTTTCTCACGCAAGACCTGTGCGGTCGGATTGGGATAAAGCCGCAGCTGCCCATCCACGGCGTTGCGCACGGCAGTCAAAACTTTCGGCGATGGTGGATAGGGATTCTCATTCGTATTGAGCTTGATCAACCCTTTGATCTTCGGCTGTTCGCCGGGCACATACGCGTGAAACTCGTGGACGAGCGGGCGGATGAGAGTTTTTGGATTCATGAAATCAAATGCGCGGGCCGAAGCGGCTTCGCAAATCAGGAACGTATCTCCGCGCTGCGGCCATGTGCGGTCAACCCTTCCACTTCGGCAAATTTTTTCACGATTGGCAGCGATTTTTTCAGCGCGCCGCGATTGAATTCCACGACGCTCGTGCGGCGTTGAAATTGGTCCACCGTCAATCCCGCGAACGACGCGCCCGCACCGCCGGTCGGCAGCGTGTGGCTCGGCCCGGCCATATAATCACCCACGACGGTTGGTGAATAATCGCCCAAAAAGATCGCGCCCGCCGTGAGGATTTTTTCCGCCACCTTCGCCGCGCCGCGGGTCATAATTTCGCAGTGTTCCGGCGCAAGCTGGTTCGTGAGATTTACGGCGTCGTCGAGCGTCTTGACCTGGATGAGCCAGCCGTTGTGATCGAGCGCCCGCTGAATGTAATTGCGGCGGGAAAGTTTCGGCAGTTGCTTCGCGATTTCGCGTTCGACGGCCTTGAGCATCTTGCCCGACGTGGTGATGAGCCACACACGTTCGTGGCCAGAACCGTGCTCGGCCTGCGCGAGCAGATCGGCGGCGGCGAATTTTGGATTCGCGGTTTCATCGGCCAGCACGAGCACTTCGCTCGGCCCCGGCAACAAATCAATCGCCACGTGGCCGAAGAGCAGCCGCTTGGCCATCACGACGTAATCGCCGCCCGGCCCAAAAATTTTCCGCACGCGGCGAATTGTATTGGTACCGAGCGCCATCGCGGCAATGGCTTGTGCGCCGCCGACGCGATAAATTTCCGTTGCTCCAGCCGCGCGCGCCGCGAACAGAAGCGCCGGATTGATTTGTCCGCTCGCATCGCAGGGCGAGCACACGACGATTTCTTTGCAACCGGCAACCCGCGCGAGCGTGATCGTCATCAGGCACGTGGACGCCAAAGGCGCCGCGCCCGCTGGTATATATATGCCCACACGCGTGAAAGCATCGAACTTTTCGCCGACCTTGCCGCCCTGCGAATTCTTCGCCGACCAATTTTTGCGCAAGGCTTTGCGGCTGAAATTTTCGATATTGCGGATCGCCGCCGCGACCGCGGTGCGCAACGAATCGTCCGCCGCAAGGGAAGCCGCCAGCATTTCCGGCAGCGTGACCGCAAGACCGTCCGCAGTGAGTTTCGCCTTGTCGAACTTCTCCGCCATTTCGAGCAGCGCCGCATCGCCGCGAGCCTTCACCGCTTCGATGATTGCGCGGGTGCGTTCTTCGACGACGGGATCGAACAAACCCGACGGCGCGGTGAGCGCTTTCATGCGCTCGGCGAAGTCGGCATCCGTATGGCGGATAATATTCATGTCTGCCGAAACTATGGCAATGCGAGGCAAAAGTCAAAGTGACTCATGCTGCGGCGTCCGACGATCTGCTCTTTAAATGCGTGAAATTCCCGTTGGACGAAACGCGCCTTTGTGAACCATTATAGGCGACAGTCGGCTGAAATCGCCGACGAAGAATTTAATGCCGACATACAGCAACATTGCCGCTTATAAATTTGCGCCGCTGATGGAACTGCGTCCGTTGCGCGCGCGACTCCTGGCGCTTTGCCGCGAGTGGAATTTGCGGGGAACGATTTTGTTGAGCCCGGAAGGCATCAATCTTTTTGCCGCGGGCGAGCCGGATAAAATCGAGTTGCTGCTCGTCGAACTGCGAAATATTCCCGGTCTGGAAACCTTGCAGCCAAAGATAAGCGCGAGCGATCATCAGCCGTTCAATCGCATGCTCGTGCGGCTCAAAAAGGAAATCATCGCATTCGGCGTCGAGGGCATTGACCCGTCGCGGCGCACCTCGCCAAAACTTTCCGCGAGCACACTCAAGCAATGGCTCGATGAAGGCCGGCCCGTCACGCTGCTCGACACCCGCAACGACTACGAGGTGAAGCTGGGCACTTTTAAAAATGCGCTGCCCATCGGCATTGATCATTTTCGCGATTTTCCGGCGGCGGTTGCCAAGTTGCCGTTCGCGATGAAGGAGCAGCCCATCGTCATGTTTTGCACGGGCGGAATTCGTTGCGAAAAGGCGGGGCCGTTCATGGAGCGCGAAGGTTTTAAAAATATTTTCCAGCTCGACGGTGGCATCCTGAAATATTTTGAGGAATGTGGCGGCACGCATTACGACGGTGAATGTTTTGTCTTTGATCAGCGCGTGGGCGTGGACCCGATGTTGCATGAAACCGATTCCACGCAATGTTTTCAATGTCTCACGCCGCTCAATGCCGCGGATCAAAAAGATTCGCGTTACATCGCGGGAAAATCCTGTCCCTATTGCGCGAAAACGACTGCCGAGGAGGACGCTCTCAAACTCGCACATCGCCACGAATTGATTCGCCGGGCGGTGACGCCGCTGCCCGGAAGCGTGGCGTACGATAACTATCGCCCGCTCACCGTGCCGCCGTATTGCGATGGTTTTACCGTCATCGAATTCTTGTGCGCGATTCTCTCGCATGTGCCGCGAGAAAATTGGGACGCACTTTGCGCGCAGGAATTGGTGGTGGATCATGCGTTGCAACCGGTCGCAGCTTCGCATCGTGTCCACGCGGGCGAACGCTATGCGCGCAAGGAGCCGGACAATGTCGAACCCGGCGTCAATGCGAATATCCAAATCCTCCACGAGGACGAGGCTTTGATTGTGGTGAACAAACCCGCGCCACTGCCGATGCACGCGGGCGGACGCTTCAATCGCAACTCGCTCGAATATATTTTGCATCGCGCGTATCATCCGCAAAAACCGCGCGCGGCGCATCGCCTTGATGCCAATACCAGCGGCGTGCTGCTCGTCACGCGGACGCGCCATTTTGCCGCCGGGTTGCAACCGCAATTCGCGCGCGGTGAAGTTGAAAAAGTTTATCTCGTGCGCGCGCAAGGTTCGCCGGAGAGCGACGCATTTTTTTGTGATGCGCCCATCAGTGACGAACCCGGCGCGGTCGGCACGCGCACGGTGGATGTTGAAACGGGTTTGCCCGCGCGGACGGAATTTCGGGTTTTGCATCGCCATGCAGACGGCACGACGTTGCTTGAAGCCCGGCCGCTTACCGGTCGCACAAACCAAATCCGCGTGCATCTCTGGCAGATGGGCATGCCGGTGTGCGGCGATCCGGTTTACTTGCGCGACAAAAAAATCGGCACGACGCAAACGCTGGGTGTGAACGATCCGCCGTTGTGTTTGCATGCGTGGCGAATTTCATTTGTCCATCCGCTGCATCAAAAGCGCACGGAATTTACCGCGCCGCCACCGGATTGGGTAGGAGTGGAATTAGTTGGCCAAGACTTGCCGGGTGTCGAAATTCGGTTTTAATAGCGGCGATGCAAAATCCGATCATTGTTGCGCTGGACGTGCCTGATGCAAAAACCGCGCTGGCACTCGCGACTGAAGTGGCGCCGGCGGTGGGAGCGTTTAAAATTGGCAGCGAACTTTTCACGAGCGCGGGGCCGGACATCGTTCGCTGTATTCGCAAAACGGGCGCCTCGGTTTTTCTCGATCTCAAGTTTCACGACATTCCAAATACCGTAGCCAAAGCCGTTGCCTCCACCACGCGATTGGATGTGCAGATGCTGACGATTCACACTTGTGGCGGTTCGGAAATGATGCGCGTGGCCGAGGAATCCGCGCAAAAGACCGCGCGCGAAATGGGACGGACTCCGCCGCTCGTTCTGGGTGTCACCGTCTTGACGAGCATGGACGATGCGAATCTTGGCGAGGTTGGCGTGGGCGCGAAAATGGTGGAGCAGGTCGGACGGCTTGCAAGTCTCGCCGCGAAATTCGGCATTCGCGGACTCGTGTGTTCGCCGCTGGAAATTTCCACGTTGCGAAAAATCATTCCGGCCACGATGCAGTTGGTGACGCCGGGGATTCGCAGCGCGAATGCGAAGGCGGATGATCAAAAGCGCACGCTGAGTCCGAAAGAGGCGTTGGCGGCGGGCGCGAATTGGCTGGTGATCGGGCGTCCGATTTATGCGGCGGAAAATCCGCACAAGGCGGCGGAGGAGATTTTGGCTTCGTTGAAAGCATAATTAAATGATGTGGTCGGCGCAAAAGAGAATTCGCCGGCGGCAATCTTTTCTTGAGTTGCTGCGAGTCATAGACTCGCGATCCGTTGGGATGGAGTTTGCTTTGCGTGGTTGGCGGAGGTGGGTTACCGTGTGCGCGTGACCATCAAGCGCGGGATGATTTTTGGATTAGGCGCGCTCGCGCTGGCGTTGGCCGCGTGGAAATTAACACCGAACAAATCTCAGACTGATTTTATTGTGACGAATCCTATTTCATCCGAAACCGCGACGACGCATTCGCATACAAACCGGCTCGCGCGCGAGAAATCGCCTTACTTGCTGCAGCATCAATATAATCCGGTGGATTGGTATCCGTGGGGCGAGGAGGCGTTCGCAAAGGCGCGCGCGGAAAACAAACCGATTTTCCTGAGCATCGGTTATTCGACCTGCCATTGGTGTCATGTGATGGAGCGCGAATCGTTCGAGAAGGACGACGTGGCGCGCTATCTCAACGAGCATTTTGTCAGCATCAAAGTGGATCGCGAGGAGCGGCCGGACGTGGACAAGATTTACATGACGTTCGTGCAATCCACGACTGGCAGCGGCGGCTGGCCGTTGAATTGTTTTCTTACACCCGATCTGAAACCGTTTTTCGGCGGCACTTATTTTCCGCCGGAGAATAAATATGGCCGACCCAGCTTCATGCAGATGCTCGCGCAAATCGTGAAGCTTTGGGAAACGAAGCATGGCGCGGTCGCCGATTCGGCGAACGATTTGCACGCGCGGCTCGAAGCGATGACTGAAAAAACGGCGGTCGAAGGCATCGCGCTCGATGCGTCCGTGTTGACGAATGCGGCGGCGCAATTCAAGCAGACTTTCGATCCGCGCAATGGCGGTTTTGGCGGTGCGCCGAAATTTCCACAACCGAGCCAGCCGTCATTCTTATTGCGCGAAGGCACGCGCACGGGCGATGACGACGCCGTGCGCATGGTGCTTCAGACTTGCGATCGCATGGCGGCGGGCGGCATTTACGATCAGTTGGGCGGCGGGTTTTCGCGTTACTCGGTGGATGCCGAATGGCTTGTGCCGCATTTCGAGAAGATGCTTTATGACAATGCCCAGTTGGTGAATCTGTATCTCGATGCGTATCTCGTGAGCGGCGAAACGCGCTACGCCGACACGGCGCGCGACATTATTCGTTACGTATTGCGCGACATGACGCATCCCGGTGGTGGATTTTATTCAGCGGAAGACGCGGACAGCGAAGGCAAGGAAGGAAAATTTTATTGCTGGACGCGAACCGAGCTGTCGCACCTGCTGACGCCGGAAGAATTCAACGTGGCGGTGCGCTACTTCGGCGTGACCGAGCAGGGAAATTTTGTGGATCACAGCGACCCTCAACCGCTGCCGAATCAAAATGTGTTGAGTATTGTTGAGCCGAATTTGCCGAAGGCGGATGAACCGTTGTTACAGGCCGCTAAGGAAAAAATGTTTGCGGCTCGCAGCAAACGGGTGCGACCGCATCTCGACGACAAGGTGCTGGCGTCGTGGAACGGGCTGATGTTAAGCGCACTGGCGCAGGCGTACGCGGTGCTTGGCGATGAAATATATCGCGCGGCGGCGGAAAAAAATCTCGCGTTCATCCAGGCAAAATTATGGGATGCAAAAACGGGAACGCTTTATCATCGCTGGCGCGACGGCGAACGGGACTCGGTGCAGTTGCAACCGGCATACGCATTTTTGCTGGCGGGCGTGCTGGATTTGTATGAGGCAACGCTGGACCCAAAGCAGCTTGATTTTGCGATCGCTTTGGCGGATGGGATGATGGCGCGCTTTTATGACCAGCAGGACGGCGGTTTCTGGCAGAGTCCGAATGACGCGCCGGATTTGATCTTGCGCGTGAAGGACGATTACGATGGCGCGGAGCCCTCGGGCAATTCCGTCGCCACGCTCGCGCTATTCAAGCTCGCGGCGATCACCGACCGCGCGGATTACCGGCATGCGGCGGAGAGCGGTTTGAAATTGGACGCGGAACGGTTGCAAAAATTTCCCCAAGCTGTGCCGTATATGTTGATGGCGCTGGATTTTTCGCTCGAAGAACCGAAGCGCGTCGTGATCGCGGGAGATGCTGGCCACGCGGATGCGAAAACTTTATTGCGCGCGGCGCATTCGGTTTATCAACCGGGCAAGGTCGTGCTGGGAACGAGTGGGGCAGTGGAGGCGTTTGCGAAGACCTTGCCAGCGGCCAATGGCGCGGTGTTCTATTTGTGCATTGGCACGGCGTGTCAGCCGCCGACCAGCGATGTGGCGCGAGTGAAAGAAATGTTGAAGAAGAATTAATCAGCGCGCCTCTAGGGCAGGTGATTGGGATGCTTGCAGACTATGAGTGACTGAAATAGTTTGACGCTATGGGGATTATCCTGATGATGGCGCGCTTGAGCGTCATGGGATTCATCAGGGTATGACAAGCCGCGCGAAACTAAATTGGCTGGGGATAATCATCGGGATAGCCGTGGCGGCGATCATCGGGACGCTTCTGTATTTTCTGAACCAGTCGAACCGCGTTTTGTAAATCGCAATCTTTTCCTGCCGAGCCTCAGATATAATACATCTTTTCCTTGTCGGCGCTTTCGTCGAGCAGGTTTTGAAAGGTGATGGCACCGGCGGAGGCATCGAGCGCGGCCTGAAGTTTTTTCCACGCGGCGCGGAGTTCGGGCGGGCAATGCGGATCAGCAAGCGCGGGTGAATCAAACACCTCGCCATGCACGCAGCGCAGCACATCGGCCATAGTGATTTCCGCGGGCGCGCGAGCCAGCAGGTAACCGCCTTCTTTTCCGCGTAAACTTTTCACGATCTGCTGCGACTTCAATTCGATCAGAATCTGCACCAGATAATTTTGCGGGATGCCTTCCTGCACCGCGAGGTCTTCGACGCGCACGGATTCGCCGGAGGCGTAGTGGCGCGCGAGGCCGATGACAGCGCGCGCGGCGTAATCGCTCTTGGCGGAGAGTTTCATTCAGGAAAATTTAACAGGCTTTGCGGGGATTGCCAGTTTATCGGGGTGAATACTTAGTTGGATCGAAGCCGTATTCGCGGAGGAAATTTTCGACCGGCGCCTGGATGTAAATCGGGCGTTTTTGAAATGGATCGGGGTAGGAAAGTTTCACGGCGCGCAAGGCGAGGCGTTGGCGGCCCTTTGATTCGGCGGCGGCGTCCGTGCCGTAGAGCGGATCGCCGACGATGGGATGGGTCGCGGCGGCGAGATGCACGCGGATCTGGTGGGTGCGTCCGGTGGTGGGACGCGCTTCGACGAGCGCGGTGTCTTTCAAGGTTTGCAAAACTTTGAAATGGGTTTCGGCGTCCTTCTCGTCTTCCGAAGGCGTGGCGCTGGGCTTCTTGATTGCGCGCATGCGGCCTTTGGTCGCGGGATCGGCGATGAGCGGGAAGCGGCAGACCCATTCGGGCGCTTGCGGAAGGCCATGCACGACGGCGAGATATTTTTTCTCGACCTTGCGCTCTTCAAAAAGCTCACTATAGGCGCGAAGTGCGCCGGGACTTTTCGCGAAGAGGGTAATGCCAGTGGTCTCGGCGTCGAGGCGATGGATGAAGCGGAGAAATCTCAGGTTGCGCGAGTGCGCCCAAAAATCGCCGGCGTTGATGGAGGAGTGCAGCGCGAGTTGGAGATTGCGGCCGGTGCGGTCCCACGAGTCCGGCGCGAGCATCCAGCCGGCGGGTTTGTCGAGCGCGAGGATGGCGCGGTCTTCGTATAAAATCGGGATGATGATTTCACCTTCATTGAGTTCGACATTTTTGGGCTTGGCCACGAGGTGAGGATACTATGATTTTTGCGGATGGCGAGAGCCGTATGAATCTTGACCACCATCGGGGGCGAATCGGAATTGTTCAACCGGTGAGCGGAGTTTAGTCACGGCTCGCGAGTACGTTCGCCCTCCCATTGGAATTCGGCGGTCGTAGACCGCCGCTACAGTACATCACAATTCCACTGTGGTGCGCTGGAGCAGAAGGTTCGGTTCGGTCAGGTCGGGAATTTTGCGGAGGCCCTGGACGACGTCGAGTTGGTAGGACGGATCGAGCAAGCGGACTTGATAGCAGCATTCGACCAAGTCGCCCTGGCCGACTTCACGCACGGCGATCAGTGAGAAGGTCGCGCAGGTCGCGCGCAGAACATTTTTTACCTTGTCGTCGGCGCTGAACTTCGCGGGCACGACGTAACGGAGGAGCGCTTCATGGGCGCGGCGCGAGGCAAAAGGCGACCAGTGAAGCAGCAACACGGCGAGGCTGATGGTAAAGGTGCTGATGATCGCCACTCCGAAAGCGGCGGCGCCACAGGCGATGCCGACACCCATGCAGGCATATAGAAAAACCATGTCGCGCGGGTCGCGGACGGGGGTTCGGAAACGCACGATGGCCAGCGAACCAAGGATGCCGAGTCCGCGAGCAAAGCTATCGCCCACGGCCATGATGACCATGCTCACGATCATGCTGCTGAGCACCATCGTATGAATAAAGGAGCGCGAGTAGGAAATGCTTTGGAAGGTCCAGCGGTAAACCGTGGCAAGCACGCTGGCCAAAAGAAACGGCACCAGCAGCGCAAGAAAGATCTGTTCCGCGTCCAGCCAGCGCGTGCTGCCGTAGATTGAAAGAAAGTCATCCATCGAAAAAAATCGGTTGGTTTACAAATAGCGTAGGTAGTCCACTTCGTATTCCGGCGTCCACGGGGTGGACCGGAAAATGGACTCGGCCCAGATCGCGTTGCTGAATTTGCAATGGCCCTGCCGGGTAAGATTGAGGTCCTGGACCATATTACGCATCCACCTGGGCACGTCCGACAGCGTCTTCAATTCCAGGATCACACCGGAGAAATTATATTCCTGATCGTGGCGGCGGGTTTGGTCGAGGGTTTTATCCAGGCTGCGCCAGGTGCCGTTGCGGCCCCAGCAATCCCACGCGTAGGTTTGCTGGTACTGAAGCTTGCGGTCGAAGGTGACGCGCGAGTAGTGATCGTTTTTGCCGAAGTAACTTTCGCGCGCGTAACGGATGAGCATGATGGGACGCGCCCCGATCTGTTTGGTCAGCCGTAAAAATTGGAAAAAATTCTCGGACTCCTTGCTGGTCTTGAAATGGACGCCCTTGATGGTTTCGCCGCTGAACAGATGCTCGCCCCAGCATTCAAAGGGAATTTCTGAACGATACTTGACGACGGTGGTCCGAAACTTGGCTTTCACTTCCATGAAAACGGGAGCGCTGCCGATGGGTTCGTAAGTGCGCACCCGGAGTTTGAAGCGATCAATAAAATCCCAGAGCTTGGCGTAATGAAGGGCGAGGTTGGGCGAGTCCAACTGCAAGGTCGTGATGGTGTATTCCGAATTCTCATTGGCGCAATGGGGATCCATCTCGCAGTGGGGCCGGATGTATTCCCGAATGCTGGGAACGAGCGCGGGCGGAATGACGTATTTAAGCTCATAGCGGCCGGCGTATTCCTCCGCCGACTCGCTCTCTTCCTGGGTGGCAGGCGGAGGGATGGGAAGCGGCGGACGCGAAAATTGCACGGGTACGATCACGCCTTCCGCAGGAACTGATAATGGCGCCAGCAAGTCTTCTTCCCGAGATTTGTAAGGTTTTTCGATCACATCTTTCTATTATCGGCATTTAACGCCACAGCTAGAGGGGCTCCGACGACACGTTCCAGGTTTAATTGCGCAAGTTGATAGAGCCAGCGCGCTTCCAAATCGAGGCGCAACGACTCAACGATCTGCGCCTCCGTGCCGGCCACCTGGGCAGGCATCACGTTTGGGGTGCGCTTGAGCAGTTCGAGAGTTTGCCGCATTTCGGCGAGGAGCGGTGCGACTTCACTTTGATTGCGCTTCTGGCGAACACGCTGCGCCTCGACTTCCTCCAAGGCGTCGCGAATTTCGTGGCGAACCACTTGCACGATGTTGGATTCATTCACCGCCGCCAAGTGAGACTGGGCAAGTTGTACGGTGTCGGCCTTATTGACCGTCCAAGTGAACAACGGCACGTTGACCTCGATCGCCACCCACCATTCGCTGGCGGGCTCGCGATGCACGGCGCTGACGTTCTTAATCCACGGGACGCGGACATTGCGCGCTTCGTCATAATCAGACTTCGCAGCCAGCGCCCGCCAATGCAGCGCGGCGACATCGTTGCGATATTGCATGGCGGTCTGTTGCATCGGGCCGGGCATAAGGCCGGATTCGGGAAGCGGTGCGGGTGAAGGGACATTCGTCGTGAGTTGCAAAGACGTCGAGTTCAGGTCAAGCAAAGCGGCCAGTTCCCGCCGCGCGAATTGCCAATGATAACGCGCCTGATCCATGTCGTGTTGTGCCTGAAGCTGATGCTGCACGGCGGTGACGATTTCCGAAGCGGTGGCCGCGCCCTGGCCTTCGCGCGCGCGGGCATCGTCGAGGATCAAGCCGTTTTGATGCGCGAGTTCCACTGTGAAGTCTACGTCCTGGGACAAATATTGAATCTCGGCAAACAGACGGCGCACGTCGTTTTCGACCAGCCATTGGGCGGCGTGAAGATCGGCGAGCGCGGCTTGAAAATCGGCGGTCCTCGCGCTGACGCGCGGCACGATCAGGAAAGGATTGGGAATGGGCAGGCGTCCGCCAAAGCGTTTTTCGCCGTCGAGATTGGACTGGTTTCCTGCGCCGTCAAACTCGTCATCAATATTGCCCCAGGTAACGATGGCTTCCGGGTCTTGAAGATCTGTGGCAGAAGCTTTGCGTTGTTTCGCCACAGTAACGGCGGCGCGAAGCGCTTTGATTTGCGGACTGCAAGCGGTCGCGCGGTCAATCGCGGCTTCGACCGATAGGGGAGCGAGCGGCGCATCCGGCGTTGCCGCGAGTTGAGCATTTGTTTGCGCCGCCGAAAAGGTAATGGGCTGTGGTGCGGGCGAGGGTGATTGAGACGACGGGGGCGTTGCCGGTTGGGTGGCGCAACCCGCGAGCAACAGGGCGCCAGCCACGCCCAGTTTATTCAACGGCCACGCTGGTCTCGTGGCGCGGGAAAAATTGTGTTGAGGATTGGCCTGCTCCTGAGTCATAACCGAAAAAAAGTCAGGCCGCGTTTGGTTTTGCCCCACCAATCGTTATCCATCCGGATTTCGACTTTTTCGCCGGGCATGATGTCCGAGGGGCCTTCGGTTTGGAAAACGATTTTCTGCGAGCGCATGCTGGCTCCCAGCGGGGCCGAGATGGGACTGATCTGGACGGGCATGGGATTGATCTCGGGCACGACATTTGCCACGCGCACTTTCACGGCCGGACGCCCGGCGCGAAACGCGTAACCTTGATCGTCAATCTTTACGCGGCCCAGGCGGATTTCCGGCAGGTAACCGATGACGAGGTCGCTCTTGGAAATAACGGTCATCACGCTATCGCCCGCCTTGGCGACAACGCCGGGGAAGAGCGCGATGTCCGAGACGACGCCATCGGTTTCCGCACGGAGAGTGTAAGTGTCTTTTTCGAGGCGGCGCATTTGGACGACGGCTTCCAAAATTTTGGCTTCGGCCACGGCTTTATCCGCGATGGCTTTCGTGACGTCATCGTCCGGGCTGAGGCGCAAAGTTTTCTGAAGATCGGCGCGATGCTTGCGTTGATCGTCGAGCGCTTTTTGGTCGCGGGCGATCTGCGCGGGATAAGCGGCCACCGCTTTTTCGATGTCGGCGATTTCGGGGCGCAAGGCGTCGGCTAATTGTTCAGGGATAAGGTTCGATTTGAAAAGTTTGTCGCGTTCGGCCTGGATGGAATGCAACTGCTCCAGCCGGGCGATGGAGCTTTCCATCTGGTTCGTTTCCAATTCAATTCCGTGCTGGGACTTGAGGATTTCATCGTCAACGGCGGTGACCATGGAGAGCATCTGGCCCTGATAACCGGCCATCGTGTTTTGCGCGGTGGCCATGGTTGCCTCCGCTTCGGCGAGTTGAACGTCAATGAGCGTGGTATCGAGTTGCGCGAGCGGCTGGCCTTTGGTAACGCGGCTGCCGATCTGGACGAAGATCTGTTTTACGCGCGCGGCTTCGAGCGGCGCGACCTGGTGCTGGATGACCTGGGCGGTGGCGGTGATGATGCCGTATTGAATCGTCCGCACATAAAGCACTATGCAAATGAGCGTCAGGCCCAGCCACGAAAAGATCGGCCAATTAATGGCCAGCCGCCGCAAATGCCACCGCTGGACGCGGCGCGATCCCATGAGACTAAGAATGTCATCGTTTTCTTTTCTCATGGCCGGGGTAAACTCCGCGGGTGCGGTTGGGCGGAAGTGATTAAGGTGAAGCGGGGACGATTCGATTGAAATCGCCGGCAAAAAAATGGAAGTATCAAGCTCAAGATTGAATTAGAAAATTAGTCCGCAGGATTCTGCCTCAATGGCAAAAAAGAAATGGATATGGATGCAGTTCGATTTGCATTGCCATCGTACGGTTCTATCCTTTGACCGATGGGCGCTGACAAACGGTGCACCAAAACTTTTTTACTTCCTCGTAACAATTTCTTCACTTTCTTGTAACAAACAACTGTGGAACAAGAGGTAGCCTAGGTCGCTCTAATCAAAAATTCAACTTAAATCTTGGTTTTTGGGACAAGCAAGGCAAAGAGAGGTCAGATATTCATACAAAAAAGAAAGCACAAGGAACCAACGCATCAACTCATTGGCCGGGTTGTTTCATAAAACGCACGAATTATCGGTGAATATGAGTGGAAACTCACGCTGGCTTTCCGGCAGGCCCAGCGGTATTAATGCTGTTTTCTGACATTGAGATAAGTTTTAGGACAATCGGATGGGTCATTTTGCCATTTTATTGACCTTTATTTTGGACTTATCTCCAGGCTCATATAGAGGTTCTTTCGTCCTGTGAGACTTGGTTTGTCTGCTATCGGAGCAGTGGGCGGTTGCGCCGCCCGGCAAAAGGTGAAAAGATTCATTATTATGGAAATCAAAAGAGTTGGCTCTCAGGCATCCGGCAAAGGGCCGGGTGATTGGTTTACCGGCACGGTGCGGATTGATCCGCTGTTTCAGGCGGGCGCACCGGGGCGCGTGGTGGGGGCGAATGTGACGTTCGAGCCCGGCGCGCGAACGGCGTGGCATACGCATCCGCTGGGGCAGACGCTGATTGTGACGGCGGGTTGCGGACGCGTGCAGCGCGAGGGCGGGCCGATCGAGAAGATTTATCCCGGCGACGTGGTTTCCTTTTCGCCGGGCGAAAAACATTGGCACGGCGCATCGCCAACCACGGCCATGACACACATCGCCATTCAGGAACAACTCGACGGTAAGGCGGTGGATTGGATGGAGAAAGTCAGTGATGAACAATACCAAGCCTGAAAAGTTCCGGCGCAGATCATAAATTATGGAGCCGAAATTCTCGCGCACTCGAAACACCTTTTCAATGGTGTGCCGGGTGGAGATCGGCATCCGCGCAAAAGCCGAGACGATTTGGAAGCTCCTCACCGATGCGGAGGGTTTTCCACGTTGGAATTCGACGGTCACGCGGATTGAAGGAATCATTCGCGAAGGCGGAAAGCTGCGAATTCATGTTCCCGGTACTGACCGTACATTCACGCCAACGGTTTCAGCGGTTGTGCCCAATGAACGGATGACCTGGAGTGGCGGATTCGCGCCACTTTTCAAGGGCGTGCGCACCTTTGTGCTGAAGCCGGGCGAAGATAGTTCGACCACTTTCGTGATGGAGGAGCGGTTCTCCGGTTTGATTTTTGCGCTCGCTAAAAATGCGATGCCTGACTTTGGCCCGATTTTTGAACGGTACGCCAGCGATTTGAAGCAGGAGGCAGAACGGGCTGGCTGATTTCACTCGCAAGTTAAGTACGAATGATCTTATCAGGTTGAAGCGCGCATCCGCACACTGTCCGAATATAATAGGCTGAGCTGCTGCCTGGAATCGCCTGGTCTCAATGACGGCATAACAATGTACAATGTAGCCGTGGCTGAAAAATTTATGGATACCGCAGGCGATAGTAGCGTTGCGGCTGGCTCAGCGCGTTCGTGTCGGTGAAAAGATAGCGCGGGGTGGCGGGGCCCAGCGGTTGCCACGTGGTGAGGTTCGTGCTGTATTCCGCCGTGTAAGCGCCGAGAATTGAGTTTGAGAGTGAGAATTCCACGTTGGTGCCGCCGAGGCCGGCCATATTCGTAATCATGAGCCACGGGCTATTCGTCACGTAGTTCGCATACACGGCGTCGAGTTCGGCCCGGCTTACGACGCCGTCATTGTCCGTGTCGCCGGGAATGCCTGAAGTCGGCAGGATTACGGCCACAGAGCGCTGCGCCATACCGGTATTGCCACTCGAATCCGTGGCGCTATAGGTTATGGTATAAAGGCCAGAACGATTCAGATTTACTGTGCTGTTGGTGGTGATGGGATAACTTCCCTGACTGCAAGCATCGAACACCGTTGCGCCGGGGTCCACCAGCGTCGAGGAAAGATTGGTGATAATCATGATGTTGGATCCCAGCAAAGTGATGACAGGCGGAAGCGTGTCCTCGACGACAACGGAGCGGGAGAGGCTGCCCACGTCACCGAGAGAATTGGTGATGCTGTAAATGACTTGATAATTGCCGGTCACATTGGCGTTGACGCCATTGGCGGTTGCGTGCAGCGGCGTGGTCAAGTTGTTGGGAACAAAAAGACTCCCTCCCCATTGAACAATCGTCCCGTCACTTTTCAACGCCAGACTCTGATTTCCTCCCCCGGCAACGGCCACCACATTGCTCAACCCGGCGGGAATGGTGACTTGGCCAGAGCCGTTTTGTCCCCATCCGACGACGGTTCCGTTACTCTTTAAGGCGAAACCATGATACTCTCCCGCAGCAAATGGCCATCACGTTATTATTCAAGGCGGGAGGAACGACAATCTGGCCAAGGTTATTGGTTCCCCACCTGAAAACCGTCCCACAGTGCCGTGGGCTTTAGTGGTTCGTGGCCCGAATCAAGAAATGCCAAAGCTGCGCACGAACGCTCTCCGTTTTTTTGCTGATAAGTCAACAAAATTAGGGGTTTAGCCCATTAAGGGTGAGCCGGAGAGTGAAGTGGGTGAAGGGTGAATATCAACGAATGTGCGACGGTATTACAAGCTCGGGGGATCGCGGCGCGCAAAACGAAAAGCTTATCTTGGAAAACTTATCGCGGTGGGTTTGGGGGAGAAGTGGGATGGTGAGGGATCGTTCCTTCATCTAACTTGACCCGCGCTCGGTTGTTTAAGAGCAGTGTCAAAATGCGCGGCTTTCTTCATATGCTGCCGTAAACAATGAATCGATTTCAATGGCCGTTGATATGGCCATTGAAATCAATGCTCTGGCTGGCGCGACACGCGCTGGGCTATAGTAGTTCCAGCTTGTGTCTCCGCTATTAACTACTTGGTTTGTTGGGTATCCGTAGTAGTGGTAGTCGTGGTGGGACTATGATAGGTGGTGGTTTGATCGGTGGTGGTGGTCGTGCTCGTGGTCTTGGGCGCGTCACTCGAGCAGGCGGAGAGAGACACGAGGGCAGCGACGATGAAGCATGGAATCATGAATTTTTTCATAATAGGAATGGAGTTATGGTTGTTGTTTGTAAGGTGGATTTGTTCGTGAAGAAGCTACAATGGGAGATTACGGCAGTTTTTTGAGTTGTCAAATTGCAGACGCCTTTTTGAATTTGTTGAGTTGCACCTCGCGGGAAGGCGGATTTTATTGCCGGGAGGAAAGTGGAGGGGTGAAGAAATCGAACCCTCGTGAAAATTCAATGGAAACGAGACATAAAATGGGACAAAACCGCGCGGTCATACAGGACTGACTCTTTCACTTTACCTTGCAATGCGGTTTGATTTACTCCGCACGCGCGCGGAAAAACAAAAGGCCATCATCGGTATTCACGGGCTGCGAAACATCAATAAAACCCCCGGCAAGCATGTTGGTGTTTATTGGTTGCCACGTCGAGGCGTTCAAATTCGACGAACTTTCAACAATGACGGAAAGATTCGTTGCCCATGAAATGCGAAAACCTATTGTTTTATTTTGGCTATTCCAAGACACACTTTTGCTCAATATTATTGGGTATGGGAGCGTCCACAAAGATGTTGATAAACCGGCAAATGAGGGCGCCCATCCAGCGGTGCCGGGCAAATAATAAATGGTGGCTGAATCACGTGAAAAACCTGAACCAAATATCAAAGTGCCAATACTTGGGGCATTCCCGCCAAAATATACGGATTGTAAAGCAGGGCAGTCTGCAAATGCAGAACTATTTATAAAATTCAAGCTGTTTGGAAGTGTGATACTTGTAATTTTCGTACAGTCCTGAAATGCACTTATACCAATAGATCTGACTGTATTCGGTAAATTGACGGTGGTGATATTGGTGCAGCCCTCGAACGCGCCAGGCCCGATCGAAATGCAACCGTACGGAATTGTATAGGAGTTCGCGCTGTTTCCGGGAGGATATTCGGTCAAACTGAGAGGAGCACGGGCAAAAAGCACCCCATTAATGCTTATATAAATCGGATTGTTTACGTTGACGTTAATTGCGTCCAGATTATAGCAATATGCAAAAGCGCTCGTTCCTATATTCGTAACTGAACTTCCGATGACTACGTTGGAAAGGCTTGATCCTGAAAATGGATCATTTCCTGCAAATGCCAGAGATCCAATGCTGGTGATTCCATTTTGAAGGTTTATGGCGTTTAAGTTGCAGCCTTGGAATGCGCTTGCTCCAATGCTGCAATTTGTGGTGCCAAAAGTCACATTAGACAATCCTGAGTCCTCCCAGAAGGCAAAAGGACCTATGTTGGTCACACTTCGGGGAATAACAACATTGGTAAGCGCTGGGCAACTTTCGAATGCATTGCTATTAATATCAAGCAGTTCTTGTCCCAAATGTATGTATGACAAGCTCGAGCAACCCAAAAAAGCTTCAGAACCAATAGAGGTGACCGAATCGGCGATGGTTAGTTGTCGTAAATTGCTACAAGCATAAAAGGCGCTTTCGCCAATTTGTAATACGGAATTAACTATATTTATATTTGTCAAGCCAGAGCAGCCATCAAATGCCTGATCTCCGATATTTGTCACGCCGTACGGAAGCGATACATCTGTCAGATTCTTACAGTATAAAAAAGCTGCCGGACCTATTATTACCACCGTCGGCGGGATAGTATAACTTCCCGATAGACCAGCAGGATATTGCAATAGAGTGGACTGGCTCCTGTCGAGCAGCACTCCATTTAGGCTGCTATAAGAGAGGTTGGCGGCATCTACAGTTATATTAAGCAGCGTTGGACACGAGAGCGCATATTGCCCAATAGACATCACACTCTTAGAAATAAAAATATTCGTAAGGAAATAACAATTATAGAAAGCTTCAATTCCTATGCTCGTCACATTTGTGCCGAATTGTATGCTGCTCAAGTCGGTTTGAAAGAATGCGTACATTCCTATGTTGGTTATGCTGTCTGGCAATATTATACTCGCAAGTCCAGTCTCTGAAAACGCGCTGTCCGCGATAGTTTGCAGCCCGTTTGGCAACACAACATTTGTTAACATATAGCACGATTGGAATGTGCCAGATCCCAGGTTGGTAAGATCATGTGGAAGAATAATTGATGTCAAATAAGAGCAGTTCTGAAACGCATGTTCACCGATACTGACAATACTAGTTGGCAAAAGCATCTGGGAAAATTGCCCTCCAACAAATGCATTTGACTCAATGCTGGATACAGGTAAACCATTAATAGTTGAAGGAATGGTTGCCAATGTGTTTGTCCCCGTGTACCCAGTTATAACAATTCCCCCATTGTTTGTTGTGAACGCAAATGGGATAACATTAACAGTGAGTGTGGCTGCCGAGCTTAACACGGCACCAACCGCATTACTTACAACCACTGAGTATGCGCCATTATTGGAGACGGAGGCGCTAGGAATAGTGTAACTTGATGAGGTCGCTCCTTGTATCGCTAAAGAACCATAATACCACTGGTAGTTAAGCGTGCCTGCACCCGAAGCGGCGACAGTAAAATTGGCCGAACTGCCGCCCATTATTGACACACTTTGTGGAGGGGTAGTGATCGAGGGCGGCGCTATCGTGGAAGCATAGACGTGTGCATTTGGGTTGGCGGTACTCGTAGTGCCAGTGTCGGAAAAGACCACCACAACATTTGCGTTGTTATCACTCAATCTGTAGGAAACTCCGGAAATGGCGCCGCCATCAGCCGCTTGTGGTTCTGCGTAAAATCCACCCAAATCTACCTGCCCTTGAGATGCATTGACGGTTGCTGGTTGATTATCGCTGGCTGTTCGAACAGCCGTATTCACAACCGACACTAATGCTGGATACGACGCGGTGGCGGAGGCGGCGCTGACCTGCAGGTAATATGTCTGGGCAGCAGTCACTCCAAATGTAAAACTCCCGCTTTGATTAAACGGACCATTTACGTTGTAGGTGGCTTCTTTTATTATTGACTTAGAAGAGTCCAGAATTTCAGCCCGCCCATAAACAGTCGAAATTGTTCCGTCGGTCGTGTACGTACCAACGGATAGCGTATAGCTTACAGTTGCTGTTCCACTTTCTGGTGCACCAAAGCTGACTTCATCAGGTACCGATTGACTAATTGGGGAAAACGCGCTGATTTGCTCCGACCCCTGCGTTTGGCTTGTCCAAGTTTCGGTTCCCGTACCAACAGCGAGCCAAGAAAATGCCTGGTTCGGGTACAGTGGGTATCCCGTTGGTTGTGCGCGAAGTGATTGAAAGGCCGCTAATGCTAACGCCAATACAATCGAGGCTGTAAATGTAAATCGGAGGGGTCTAATCTTCATTATTTGCCGTTCCAATTATTGCACTTTTCTCAAGTCATTGACTATCAATGGAGCGGGTGAAGGGAATCGAACCCTCGTCTCAGCCTTGGGAAGGCCACATTCTACCATTGAACCACACCCGCATTTGGCGCAGACAATGATTAACCGAGGCGGTCATCGCTGGCAATTCAAAAGTCGGCGGTCTTGTCGCTTGGGGATTATTGATGTGGGGGGACACAAAGATGTGGTTGGCGGGACGCCAGCCACTGCACGCGAGACGCGCGCGCTCCCGGGGAAAAGGAATGACTGTCGTCCGCAATTTTAAGAGCGCGTTTCTGGGTTCTTGACGCCGCCGCGCGCTGGTCTTATGACTTGTCGCAGGTGGATGTTGTGGACCAACTCAATTACTGACTTACTCATATCATGACTAACTCGGATTCTCGGCTTAACGTGGCGTCGCGGCGTGAATTTTTAAAATCTTCGGCGGTCATCGGCGGCGCTTTGATGGCGCCCGCGATTTTGCCGCGAAGTGTTTTTGGCGCGACGGATAATGTGTTGAAAATTGGCCTCATCGGTTGCGGCGGACGCGGCACGGGCGCGGCCGGCCAGGCGTTGAAGGCGGACAAGCAGGTGGTGTTGACGGCGATGGGAGACGTGTTCGAGGACAAAATCACGGAGCATCTCGCGGCGTTGAAGCACGCGGAGCCGGACCGGGTGCAGGTGGATGAAGCGCATCGGTTCGTGGGTTTGGATGCGTATCAAAAGGTGATTGATAGCGGCGTGGACGTGGTGATTCTCGCGACGCCGCCGGGCTTTCGTCCGCTGCATTTGAAATATGCCATTGCCGCGGGCAAGCATGTCTTTTGCGAAAAACCGGTGGCGACGGATGCGCCGGGGGTGCGTTCGGTTTTGGAAACGGTGGAGGAAGCGAAGCGCAAGAACCTCGCGCTGGTCGCGGGTTTTTGCTGGCGTTATAATCTGGCGGAGCGCGGATTGTTTGAGCGGATTCACGTGGGAGATATTGGCGACGTGCGGGTCGTCTATGGCACTTACTACGGCGGTCCGGTCAAGCCGATGCCGCCGGCGAGCGAGCGCAAGGCAGGCATGACGGATGTCGAATGGCAGTTGCGCAACTGGATGAATTTTTATTGGCTCTCGGGAGATAGCCTGGTCGAACAAGCCGTGCATGCGGTGGATTGGATGTGCTGGGCGATGAAAGATGTGCCGCCCCTCAAGGCCATCGGCGTCGGTGGCCGGCAGATTCCGGCGGAAGGCGGAAATATTTACGATCATTTCGAAATCAATTACGAATATGCCGAGGGCGCGCGGGGATTTATCGGTTCGCGCCAGCAAGCCGGTTGCGCGAATGACAACAGCGCCACGATTTTCGGCACGCAAGGCACGGGCCGCGAATTGGGTTTTCGCGCGGTGCCATTCATCAAGGGTAAAAACGATTGGAAATATCAGGGGCCGCGGCCAGATATGTATCAGATCGAGCACAACGAAATGTTTGCCTCCATTCGCGCGGGCAAACCGATCAACGACGGCGTGCGTCTCGCGCACAGCACGCTCACGGCCATCATGGGCCGCATGGCAGCTTACACGGGGCAGGAGATCACATGGGACATGGCGCTGAATTCCACGGAATCGTTCATGCCCGTAAATCTCGCGTGGGACATGCCGCTGACGGCCGTGCCGATGTCGCTGCCCGGGCAAACAAAATTCGTCTAACTCATTTCATGACACGCGCGCTTAATCGCCGAAATTTTTTGAAGCTCGGCGCAGGAATTTCCGCGGCTGCCGCACTAGGGCAAGCGACGTTGCTCGGCGAAGAGACAAATACTGCGCTCACATTCGCGGCAAAAAAGCCTCGGCTCAAGCGCGCGATTATGTTTGCGACGGTTCCCGGGAAAATGTCCGTCGCGGACAAATTCAAGATGATTCGCGATGCCGGGTTTGACGGCGTGGAGGCGATGAGCGGCATGGATCGTGACGAAGTTCTGCACGCACGCGATGCCGCCGGGCTTGAGATTCCCAGCGTGTGCGACTCCGTGCATTGGATGAAGACCTTGTCCGACCCGAACCCCACCGCGCGTGCAACCGGGCTTGAAGGGCTGGAGACCGCCTTGCAGGACAGCAAAACTTATGGCGGCAGTTCGGTGCTTTTGGTTCCAGCCGTCGTGAACAAACAAGTCAGTTACGCCGATGCCTATACGCGTTCGCAAGCCGAGATTCGCAAGGCCATTCCGCTGGCCGAAAAATTGGGCGTGAAGATCGCCATCGAAAATGTCTGGAACCAATTTTTACTGAGTCCACTTGAAGCTGCCCGTTACGTGGATGAATTGGGGGCCAGCGCGGTTGGCTGGCATTTCGACATCGGCAACGTCATTAACACCGGCTGGCCCGAGCAGTGGATTCGCATCCTCGGTTCGCGCATCCAAAAATTACACTTCAAGGAATTCAGCCGCAAGAAACGCGATGAGGAAGGCTTGTGGAAAGGTTTTCAAGTGGATTATCTCGAAGGCGACAACGATTGGCCCGCCATCATGCGCGCGCTGGATGAAATCAATTATCGCGGCTGGGCCATCGCCGAGCCCGCGTTCCATCCGCCGGGCCTGGATGACGCGGCATTCGTCCGACATGTCCGCGAAAAAATGGATCAAATTCTCGCGCTTTGATTTTTTTCGCGCGGATGTCAAAGGATAAACGGTGTTCGTCTTAATCTTCCATTAAGGTTGGCCCGCGTAACTTCGACGGATGACGAATGCTGTATCGCCCAGTGACGACCGGCAAACGCGCGCGCTGGATGATCGTGGATGACGATTGGGGCGTGCTGACACTTCTGCAAAAACTCGCCACCCGCGTGACCGATGCCGAGATTGAATGTTTCCGCGCCGCGCAGGACGCGCTTGCGGCGTTCGAGGCGCAGCCCAATGCGTTTTCGCTCGTGCTCACCGACCTCGACATGCCGGAGATGACGGGGTTGCAATTGTGCGCGCTGCTGCGGGCGATGTCGCCCAAATTGAAAGTATTGTTCGTGACCGCGAATGAATCGTTGAGCGGCGAAGCGGCTTTGCACAAAGGTTTCTGTGGAGTCATTAGAAAACCATTTTCCATTACCGAACTGGAAAGCGCGCTTGTGGCGGCGATGGAAAAGAAAAATTGCGGTTTGTCACCGGCGTTGGCGCCCGCGTGATAAAGATCACGAGCGCAATCACCAAGTCTTGTACGTGAGACGGGTATTCGATGGCGGTTGCTATCGGAATATTTCTTTTCGTTGCTTACGGGACTTCGGACGGCGGAGCAGCAGCTCCGCTCTACCAGCACTTAGATTGTCAGCCGTCCGAGCGGCTGACATTGAGGTTTTGGCGCTTTTCCGTCCTCTTTTCTTCTATTTTCCCATCATCCGCCTCGCATTAAAGCGGCATAAAAAATTACTCAATAAATATAAAATAGGAGTCATTTTTAGCTGATTAAAAAACAACAGCTTGTTCAAATTAACACAAGCTTGCCAGAAATCCCGAGGAGGCAATTTTCACCGAAGCCCCGCTAAATCCATTGGAAAATAAAGTGTTATAGCGGTGCGGGATATTTTTAATCCGGGTGGCACTGGTCGTGCTCAGACCGCTGCATGCGTTCAAAAGTTTTGATTATTTCTAAATGTCCCCTGCGGCCAGCCGCCGCAAATTTTTCCGACGCATCACCAATCCAACCCTAAACGAAAGCGAAATATCCCGACCCCTATGAAAAAAATCGAAGCCATTATAAAGCCATTCAAGCTGGATGAAGTGAAAGCAGCCTTGTCGGACATGGGCATCGCCGGCATGACCGTAACCGAAGTAAAAGGCTTTGGCCGGCAAAAAGGCCACACCGAAACCTACCGCGGCAGCGAATACGTGGTGGATTTCCTGCCCAAGATCAAACTCGAGGTCGTGGTGGACAACGACATCAGCGATTCGGTACTGGAGACGATCGCCAAGACCGCGCGCAGCGGGAAGATCGGCGATGGAAAAATTTTTGTCATGACCCTGGACGAAGTTGTGCGCATCCGCACCGGAGAGAAAGGCCCGAAAGCCCTTTAACCAAGCCCACCACCTGAGCACGAATACGAACCCATACAAAAATAACAGTTAAGGAAAAAAACGAATGAAAAAATATTCCCTGCAAAACTTTTTTAGGAAGATGCAAGACCCTGATCAGCGAAAGTATTTCTTCGCGATCTTCGGCGGCAAGCTGCTCGGCCTCGTCGCCCTCTTCATCACGATCGGCCTCATCACCATGTATCTCGGCGCTTCGGCCACCAAGGTCCATGCGCAGGATACCAACACGGCGACGAATGTCGTGGCGGCTGCGACGAATGCGGTGACTGATACGAACGCGGTGGCTGCCGCGGGAACGAATGCTCCGGCCGGCGCGCCCGCCACACCGCCGCCCGCGCCACCCGACCCGCCCTATTGCAGCCCCATCAATACGATGTGGGTACTGGTGACGGCGTTCCTCGTGTTCTTCATGCAAGCTGGCTTCATGTTTCTGGAAGCGGGCTTTGCGCGTGAACGCGAAACGGTGAATGTGCTGCTCGAAGGTATCGTGGATACGTGCCTTTGCGGTATTCTGTTCTACGCTTTCGGTTTCGCGTGGATGTTCGGTCATGGCAACGGTTACATCGGTCACGGCGATGCCGCCGGTCATGGCTGGTACTTCCTGCAAAATCTGCCGGACACTTATGAATCCACTGGTGTGGCCACGCTGGCTTATTTCCTGTTCCAATTCGCGTTCGCGGATACGTGCTCGACGATCACTTCCGGCGCCATGCTGGGCCGCACGGGTTTCTGGGGCGATCTTTGGTACAGCATCGGGGTCAGCGGTTTTTGCTATCCGATCTTCGGTCATTGGGCCTGGGGCCCGGACGGTTGGTTGAACACGATTCCTTTCTGGAAGACACCGTTCCATGATTTCGCCGGTTCCACGGTGGTGCATACCATCGGCGGCCAGATCGCACTCGTGGGCGCCATTGTTCTCGGACCTCGTATTGGTCGCAGATTCAAGCGCGACGGCGGCGGGCCCATGCCTTATCACAACATGACCATTGCGTCGGTCGGCGCGGTGATCCTGTGGTTCGGCTGGTACGGCTTCAATCCGGGCAGCACGCTCTCCGCGATGGACATCGTGGGCATCGGCCGCGTGGCGGTCAACACGACGCTTGCCGCGTGCTCCGGTGGTTTGGCGGCGTTGTTCTTCGTATATCCGCGCTCCAAGAAATGGGATTGCGGCGCGACGCTGAACGGTTTGCTCGCGGGTCTGGTGGCGATTACCTGTCCGTGTTATTGGGTTTCACCCACGGGCGCAATCATCCTGGGCGCGATCGCGGGCGTGATCGTGATTCTCGCGACGGACTTGCTCGAGTATCTGCGCATTGATGATCCCTGCGGCGCTTGGCCGGTGCATGGCGCTTGCGGCATCTGGGGAACTTTGAGCCTTGGGTTGTTTGCGACTGGCCAATTCGGCGCACCCACCACGACTGGCGCGGATAACTCCGCCGGAGCAGTGGTCAAAGGCTTGTTCTACGGCGGCGGCCCGGATCAGTTGGTCGCGCAGATCATCGGCAACTTCTCGATCGGCATCGGCGTAACGATTGCCGCGGTCATACTGATGTATGCGGTGAAAGCGACTGGCACACTGCGCGTGACCAAGGAAGGCGAAATCGAAGGCCTGGACTTGCACGAACATGGCGGCCCGGCTTATCCCGATACGCGTTCGACCTCGCACTAAGATAAGGTAATTAAAAGCAGATGCTGTGTGAGGGGCATCCTTCACACAGCATTTTGTTTTTAAATGAGAGTGCGCTAGGTTTTTGTTTTCTCCGAATGCACATATGGTTCGAGCAGCCCGGCCAATTCATCGGGAATGCGCCGGGGTTTTTCATTGGTTCCAGTGCAGGCGTGAATGGTTTCGGCTGTGATAATTTTTACGCCCGCCGCGTTGTGAATGACGGCGTTAAATTTCATGCACACGGGGCGGAGTTCGCCGAGCCAAAGTTCGACCGTGAGCAGGTCGTCGTAACGCGCGGGGGCGTGGTAGCGAAGGTGGCATTCGATCACTGGGAAAATAATTTCCTGCTCCTGCCATTGCAGCATTGGTGTGCCGAGATGCCGGAAAAATTCTCCGCGCGCCAATTCCAAAATATCCAGGTAACGCGAGTAATAGATGTGATTGCCGGCGGTGCATTCCGAGTAACTCACGCGATGGCGATATTTAAAAGTGGCCGTGACCATGCGGTGATTAATAAGGAGGATGGAAATTTTGTCGAGGCTCGTCCGTTGTAACCAGGCAAATCAGAAGTTGCGCCGGGATTGAAAGGTAGTATGTTGTTTTTGTGGATTGGCAAAAGATCGTTTCATTGGCAATCGTCGGAGTTACAGCCGGAATTTTGCTTTGGAGCAGATTTCGGCCGCGCAAGTTTAGTTTTCAAAAAGACACTCATTGCGGCTGCGCTTCGCCGAGCAAGTCATCGCCACAGAGCACGATGGTATTCCGCGCCCGCCGGGGCGAACGCCCGCAGATATTCATAAAAAAATAATCGCGCGCTTGCATATCTCCCAACCCTGAGCTACTTTCAAACTCCTAAACATGGCCATGTGCAAAGTCAGTACAACCGTGCATTTTTCGTCGCGACAATCCGTCGTTGGAGAACGTCCAGCCCATTGGGTTCCCAATACCGATATTTACGCCACCGATGAGGGACTGGTGATCAAGATGGAACTCGCGGGCATGCGCAGCGAAAACTTGCAGATCACCGTCGAGGGAAATCAACTGTGCATCAGCGGCCAGCGCCCGGACGGCTGCCGCGCGGCGAAGGTCAGTTTTCTCGCGATGGAGATCAATTACGGTCCTTTTGAAAATGTTTTGGAATTGCCCGCGGGCTATGATTTGACGCAGGCCAAGGCTTCTTATCTGAACGGGTTCCTGAGAATTGACGTACCCCACGCCGAAAAACCCACCTTGAAACGCACCAAGGTCGCGGTTACGGGAAAATAATTTTGGAATTCCTGGGGGGCTGCTAATATCTATGGCGCGACCATGAATTCGCCCGACACGGAATTTATCAGCATCCTTGGCGCCACCTCCAGCGGCGGGGGAGGGGAATCGCCAGCCGAACGCATCTCTTCGCGTTCCATTCCCGAAGTCATGCCCATTCTGGGCTTGTCGGACATCGTGATTTTTCCCGGCATGGTCGCGCCGCTTCTGGTCGAGACCGCGCAAAGCATTCATCTCATTGACGACGTGGTGGGCGGCGACCGTTTGCTCGGCGTGGTTTTGCAGCGCAAACCCGAGGCGGAAAATCCGGTTCCGGCGGACATGTATGAGATCGGTTGCGCGGCGCGCGTGTTGAAGATGTTGAAATTTCCCGACAACACCGTGCGCGTGCTGGTCGAAGGTTTGTGGCGTATCCGCATCCAGGAATACGAATCGCAGATGCCTTACCTGCGCGCGAAGATTGAGATCTGGAAAGATGCCAAGGAAGATTCCATCGAGTTAAAGGCGCTCACGCGCAACGCGCAAACGCAATTTCAGGAGATCGTCAAATTGTCGCCGGGCATGGCCGATCAGGTGAAGATCGCCGCGCTCAATACCGAAGACCCGGGGCATCTCACCGATTTGATCGCGGTGAATTTGAATTTGAGCTTGCCTGAGCGCCAGCAAATGTTGGAGACGAATTCCGTGAAGGAACGGCTCACGCGGATTTTGCCGATGCTCAATCGCGAGCACGAAGTCCTCACGCTCAGTTCGAAAATCCAGACGGACGTCGCGAGTTCCATGTCCAAGAGCCAGCGAGATTTCTTTTTGCGCGAACAGATGCGGGCCATCCAGCGCGAGTTGGGCGAGGGCGATGTCAATTCGACCGACACGCGCAATCTTCGCGAGCAGTTCGACAAAACTCCGCTGCCGGACGATGCCAAGAAAGTCGCGCTGCAAGAGTTGGAGCGGTTGTCGCAGATGTCGCCGGCGATGGCGGAGTACGGCGTGACGCGCCACTACCTCGACTGGATTTTGAACATGCCGTGGGGAAAATACACGGAAGACAAAATTGACGTTGAGGAAGCGCGCAAGATTTTGGACGAGGAACATTTCGGTTTGCAAAAGGTGAAGGATCGCCTGCTGGAATTTCTCGCCGTCATCAAATTAAAAAAACAAATCAAGGGGCCGATCCTTTGTCTCGCGGGCCCGCCGGGCGTGGGCAAAACGTCGCTCGGCAAAAGCGTGGCGGACGCCCTGGGCCGGAAATTTGCGCGCATCTCCCTTGGCGGCATGCGCGATGAAGCGGAAATTCGCGGCCATCGCCGCACTTATGTTGGTGCGCTGCCGGGTCGCATCATTCACGCGCTGCGCCGTGCTGAAAGCAATAACCCCGTTATTCTGCTCGATGAGATTGATAAAGTCGGCGCGGATTTTCGCGGCGACCCGGCGTCGGCCTTGCTGGAAGTGCTCGACCCCGCGCAGAATTCGACCTTCACCGATCATTATCTTGATCTGCCGTACGATTTGTCGCGTGTGCTTTTCATCACGACGGCGAATTGGCTCGACCCGATCAACCCGGCGTTGCGCGACCGTTTGGAAGTGATCGAACTACCGGGTTATACTGAATCGGAGAAATTGCAAATCGCGCGCCGTTATCTGGTGCCGCGGCAACAATCCGAAAACGGTTTGCCGGCGGGCGCATTTAAAATTCCCGACCCCGTGTTGCGCAAAGTGATCCAGGATTACACGCGCGAAGCGGGCGTGCGGCAGCTTGAACGCGAGATCGCCGCGCTGATGCGCAAGGCCGCGTTGAAGATCGTGCAGAAAAATGGCGCCGCCAAATCCCTGGTGTTGAGTCCGAAAGATTTGGCCGAATATCTCGGCCCGGTGCGCAATTTTTCCGAGAGCGCGGAAGCCATCAAGGAAATTGGCATCGCCACGGGCCTCGCGTGGACGCCGGTGGGCGGGGAAATTTTATTTATTGAAGCCACGCGCATGCCGGGCAGGGGACAAGTCATTCTGACCGGTTCGCTGGGCGAAGTGATGAAGGAAAGCGCGCAGACGGCGTTGAGTTATTTGCGCAGCCAATCCAAGGCCATGGGCATTGACCTGAGCGATTATAATAAATTCGATTTGCACATTCACGTGCCTGCGGGCGCGACGCCCAAGGACGGCCCGAGCGCGGGCGTGACGATGACGGTGGCGCTGGCGTCGCTGCTGCTCAAGCGCTGCGTGAAATCCAATTTGGCGATGACGGGTGAAATCAGTTTGCGCGGGCGGGTGATGCGCGTGGGCGGCATCAAAGAAAAGGTGCTGGCGGCGGCGCGTGCGGGCATCAAGGAATTGATTTTGCCGGACCAAAACCAGTCCGACTGGCAGGAAGTCCCGGCGGAAGTGCGCGAAAAAATGAAAGTGCATTTCGTCAAACATATCGCGGAATTGATTCCGCTCGCCCTGCGCCCGGCGGTTGCGCCCAAAAAGGAAAACAAAAAAGTTCCCGCGAAAAAAGTTGCGCGCCGCAAGTGATTTGGGATTTGAACAAGCGCGCGGTTCACTGGTCTGAATAGGCGATGAGGACATACCGATTAATTTTAAGCGCGTTAATGGCATTCTTTTTTTGCGCGGCGGTATTCGGGTTGCGCGCGCAGGATGTTTCTCCAACCGGGCCTGAGGCCGGACGCGAATTGGCCGAGAGCTTGCGCTCGATGCGACCCGCCGAGGATTTTAAATGGAGCGGTGTTTTGAAAATTGCCGGACGGGGACATCCCATTCCGCCGGTGCTGGTTCAATGCGAAACCAAAACCAATAAAACAAATTGGTCGGTGACTTATTGGACGGCGGCTACGCCGACGGCGGGCGCGGAGAAATTAGTCGTAATTTTTTCGCCGGACGGCCCCACCCAATATAAATATGCGCGCGCGAGCAAACCGGGCGATTCACTGCCTGAAGCAAAAAATTTGACGGGCGCGGAAGCGGACATTCCGCTGGGCGGGTCGGATTTTTGGCTGTCGGATTTGGGTTTTGAATTTTATCAGTGGCCGGATCAGGTACGTTTGCCGGGCCAGATGCGACGCGGGCAGCCTTGCAACGTCCTGGAAAGCCGCAATCCGCATCCTGAGCCGGGCGGCTACTCGCTCGTGCGCACATGGATCGAAAAAGAATCCGGCCAGCCTTTGCAAGCGGAGGCGTACGGGGCGGATAAAAAATTGTTGAAGGAATTTGAACTGGGCAGCGTGGTTAAGATCAATGGTCATTATGAAGTCAAAGACTTGAAAATGATCAATGACAAAACCGATTCCCGCACCTCGCTCAATTTCGATTTGGACAAGGAAAAGAAGTAGAACGCTGCCAGCAGGGCTTTTTGAAGATTCATAAACCGTTAAAACGGTTTACCACGTCGTGAGCCGCAAGAATCCCCGCGCTGAAGCGCGGGGTTAATGAGAAGTTCTGGAAAATTTCTCGCAATCGGACAATGCACGCTCGTTGCATTGGTGAACGGTCGAACGCCAAGTTGAAGCCATACAGAACATTGATCATTTTGCACCGGGCGAAGTATCACTGTTTTGCTTTGCCTCGGGGCAGTGTCAAAATACGCCCGGCGGGATCGTCCCGAGGGAAACGTGTTGGGACGCTGCAGCATCTATGGATATGCGTTAATGTTTTAGGCCGAGGAAAATCATGATCAGGTCTATCACGAAGAGGACTACGATCGTGACTTCCAAAATAAACATCCAGCGGTTGTTCTGGTCGTGCTTGAGAAGCTGGTAGAGGTCATCGAGCGTTTTTAATTTGCCACCGATGGAGCGGTGCCAATCGCTGAGATGAAAACGCGCGGAGACATTTTCGTAGATGCGCGCGAGATGCCAATCGCCGAAAAATTTGGTGATGTTGGATAGTTCATCGTTAAAGCGCGCGAGGTCAATGCGGATGTCGCGGAGTTCGCGCATGACATCGCTGCGGCTGCGGACACTGCGTTCGCTGAGGTCGCGGTAGGAGCGTTCGAGGGCATCGTCGAGGATGCGGTCATAGGCTTCGAGTTCGGCGAGTTGGAGGTTCGCCAATTCCATCACGTAGAGGGTTTCGTCAAAATTTTCCGAGCGATCAATCACGAGCGCGGCGTCCCAGTCAATCACGACCAGGTCATGCTCGTAATAACTGAGATAGCGTCCGGTGGATTCGTCGGCTTCCTGGTTGGAAAGATGGTCGGCGTCCGGTTCCTGGGTGAGCAACGCGGCGATTTCACGGCGATTTTCCTGAAGCCAGTGTTCGGTTCGGAGCGGCGCGCCATCGGCGGTGGTCAACGGCGACTTGATGCAGAAAACGGTGTAGGCCTCTTCTTGAAAGAGCTGCGTGACGGGCCGGATGAGATAGGGCGAGAGTTCGCGCCGCACTTCATCGGCGAGTTGGCGCACTTCTTCCTGCAAGACGCCGTTGCTGAATTGCAAATCGTGATAGCAGACGAGGTCTTCCACGTTGCGCACGGCGAAGGGCACACGCACCGTGATGCTGATGGCGCCGACGGGAAGAATTTTTACGGCGCGTTCCATGCGCACGGGGCCGTGCGGGCCGATGCGTTCGAGCGGCGGGAGGCGGATCATTTGCGGTTTGTAAAAGAAGAGATGGCGCGGGCTGCGTTTGCTGGCGTCCACGGCGAATTGAGCGACGGGCTGGCCGAGCAATTCGCGCAAGGGCCGCCGCGACATTTCATAAGCGACGTCAAAAGCATAGACGTAAACCACTTCGCCGGTGTATTGGCGGACTTGATTGAGGCTGGCTTTTAACTCCGTTGTGCGGGCCGATTCCATGAGTAAAATTAACCCATCGCGCCGGGGAAGTCTATTGTGTTGAAGGTGTTGATTCACTAGGGCGTTGGGTGTTCGGGAGGAAAAATTGACGCAGAGGCGCAGAGGTCCTTGCGGACGGCCACTGGGAGAAGGGAAGTTTAGTCATGGAGGGACACGGAATAAACACCGCGCTGCACGCGGGACGCGTAAGCTGCCCAAATCTATTTTGATTTCACTTTCGAGTGACGGGGAAGTCCGTGCTTTCTTTAGGGCAGGATAATTCAATCGCGGCTGCGCAGGAGGATGCCGGCGTAGTAGGCGATTCTATAGCTGGCGAGGAGTCCAAAGAAGAAAACGGTCAGCGGACTTTGAACGAAGGCGGGGGAATTAGGATTTCCAAGCGTCGGCATGTTGGCGTAAAAAATACCGAAGCGATAGACGAGGCGTCCCATCAGCAGGACGGAAAGAATAATTCCAATGTAGGTGTTCGGCGTGTAGAAGCGGCCGGCGGGCGTGTTTTCAAATTGGGTCAAATGGAGTCCGAGGAACGCCAGCGGCACGCCAAGCAACAGGCCGATGCCCAATCCCCGGAGCACGGGCAAATGCAGGATGGAGTCAACCGCCACCACCAGCGTGATCACACTGTAGATGACGATGCGCATGATGATGCGTTTGGTGCGCAGTGGCTGGCGGCCGATGTTGCGGTTGAAACGGCGATAGGCGCGCCAGGCGATGAAAGATACGAGCAGCGGTGGAACTACATTGCCGGGCGTAAGAGGCATTCGTTTGGTGGCGTAGAGTTTGTTTAACGCGATTGCAGCCTTGGGCTGCGCCAGATCACGAAAGAGTCAATCATATCGCGAGGCGCGAGGCGATAAAAAAAGGACTTTGAAAATGTAATGGATTTATTTTTGCGCTCTCGAAATAGGCGCGCGGCAGTCCGTTCTTGAATGGCTGCGAGTCATAGACTCGCGGTCCGTCAGGAGGGAATACGCACGGCTTGAGCACATTTTAAGAAGTGCGCGGTGAGATCAGAGATTTCGCTCTTGGGCCAGACGGCGCCGACGACGAGGGGATCAGGGGCGGGGGTGACGGGGATGAGTTTCAAGCGCGGGCCGGCGAAACACGCGAGTGATTCGGGCGCGAGCGCGATGCCCGTGCCGATTTCGACGGCGGTGATGAGGCTGGTGACGTTGTCGTGTTCCTCGGCGATGCGCCATTTGGTTTTGGTGCCGGCGAAAGTGGCCGCGAGAAATTCGTGGTACTCGGGATAATCCTTGCGGCTGTAGGCGACGATTGGTTCGCGCGCGGCTTGGGCGAGGCTCACGGCGCGCAGGCGCGCGAAGAGATGTTTTGGGGCGACGGCGATGCGGAATTGATAACGCGCCAGTTCGGCGAAATTGAAGCCGCGCAGCATCGCGGGCGGCGGACGGACGAGCAGGGCGACTTGCAACCGGCCTTCGCGGAGCTGGCCGAGCATTTCCTCGGTCGAAAGGTCGTGCAAGGCGACGCGCACCCCGGGCATCTCGGCCTGGAAGGCGCGCAGGATTGGCGGGAGAATTTGCACGGTGAGCGAAGGCGCGTAGCCGGCGTGGATTTCGCCGCGCTTGCCGGTGGCGACGGCGCGGGCGGCGAGGATGGCTTCGTCGGCGCGTTGCAACACGGCCCGGGCTTCGGCGAGAAAGACGCGTCCGGCGGCGGTGAGGCGGACGGATTTTGCGCTGCGTTCGAGCAGGAGGAAACCGAGTTCGCCTTCGAGGTCGCGAATCTGGCGGCTGAGAGCGGGTTGCGAGACGTGAAGCTTCAACGCGGCGCGGGAGACGTTTTCGTTTTCGGCGACGGCGACGTAATAACGGAGATGGCGGAGTTCCATGCGCGGTGAGTATAACATTTAGTTATGCTCAGGCAAGAAACATGGTCTTTCACGTGCGCGCGAATGATGTGGCATTGTGGGTGCATGAATATGAATATACGCAGAGCCAATGAAAGGGGCCACGCGAACCACGGGTGGCTGGACAGTTATCACACGTTCAGTTTCGCGAATTATTATGATCCGAATTGGATGAGCTACCGGAGCCTGCGCGTCATCAATGACGACCTCGTGATGCCGGGCATGGGGTTCGGCAAACATCCGCATCGCGACATGGAAATCATCACGTACATCTTGAGCGGCTCGCTGGAGCATAAGGATTCCATGGGCAATGGCCGCGTGATCAAAACCGGCGACGTGCAATACATGGCGGCGGGCACGGGCGTGCAACACAGTGAATTCAATCCTTCCAAGGATGAGGCGGTTCACTTGCTGCAAATCTGGGTGCAGCCGGATCGCAAAGACGTGACGCCACGGTATGCGGAAAAATCATTTAAGGACGCCGCGACCGGCACGCTGCATCTGGTGACGAGCAAAGCGGGTCGCGATGGTTCGATCGCGATCCACCAGGACGCGGATCTTTGGCTCGCGAAATTGGATGGCGGCAAAAGCGTGAGCCAAAAACTCGCGGCGGGTCGTCATGCGTGGGTGCATGTGGCCGAAGGCGAAGTGACCTTGAACGGCACCAAACTCAGCGGTGGTGACGCGGCGGCGGTGAGCGGCGAAGGCACGCTCGATATTGCTTCAACGAAACCGGCGCAAGTCCTGTTATTTGATCTCAACTAAAACCCTCAGCTCGAACCCATCTCAAACTGAGATGAGTTCACTTTTATTATGCCTAAATTATTAGTCCTGTATTACTCCACTTACGGCCATGTCGAAACGCTCGCGAATGCGATTGCAGAAGGCGCGCGCGGCGTGCCCGGCGTGGAAGTTACTATTAAACGCGTGCCGGAAACCATGTCGCCCGAGACGGCGAAACAATACGGCGCGAAATTGGACCAGGCGGCGCCAGTGGCATCGCCGGGCGAACTGGCAGATTATGACGCGATTATTTTCGGCACGCCGACGCGTTTCGGAAACATGGCGGCGCAGATGCGAAACTTTTTGGATCAGACGGGACAGTTGTGGGTGAAAGGTGCGCTGGTTGGAAAAGTCAGCAGCGTGTTCACGAGCACCGGAACCGGCGGCGGAAATGAAAGCACGATCATCAGTTTCGTAACGACGCTGATCCATCACGGGATGATTTATGTGGGACTGCCTTATGCGTGTCCGGAACTTTCGGACATCACCGAAGTGCGGGGCGGTTCGCCGTGGGGCGCGGCCACGATCGCGGGCGCGGATGGCTCGCGCAAACCGAGCGCAAAGGAATTGGCGATGGCGCGGTTTCAGGGAAAGCATGTCGCGGGGATCGCGGTGCAGATGAAGAAGTGAAATAGGACGAATCACAGAAATTAAATCCGAACGCCGCTTTGGGCCAAGCCTGGAGCGGCGATTTTTGCGGTCGTTGCCGCGCAGAAGTTGGCCGTTACTTTTATCTTTTCCACTCGCGGGGACTTGCGCTAGGCTAGCGCCATGTCCGAAATCGTCGATTTCGTTAATCGCGGTGCGTCGTCTATCACGCCCGCCGTCGTGGAAAAAGTCCTGCGCCAACTGCCGCAGTGGAAACTGGAATTCACCCAAATATATGCGCCGCTGTTTCCGCACTTGGTGGACCAGTTGGAATTTCTGGCCGACGCCGTGGAAGATACTGGCGAGGGTGTTTATAAAGACTTGCCGTATTTCGCGCTCGCCGAGGCGGTCTTCGCGCTGGTGTATGCGCACAAAAAGGTCGGCATCATTCCCGACACCGTGCTCAATCTTGGCCGCGCGGATGATTCGAGCATCGTGCGCGCTGTGCTGATCCAAAACGAAAAAGCCTTTGCGATCTACGCTGCGTCACAGAATCTCGAATGGTCGAAGGTGACGAGCGCGCCGTGATTCGGCGGCAGGTTTCCAGCGGGCGTTGACGAAGCGGTATCGAAACGCCGCGCGCGATTTTCTCTCGGTTTAGTATCACTCTAACTCACCACCGCGCTTGAAACCTTTTCCCGTGCTTGAGACCGAGCGATTGCTGTTGCGCGCGCTCGCAGTGGAAGATGCAGCGGGAGTTCTGGCGGTTTACGGCGATGACGAGGTCACCCGGTTTTCCGAAATGGTAACGCTAGCGACCGTCGAGCAGGCGCAAACCGTGATCGGATTTTTCCAACACGAATTTGAGCGAGATGCGGGTATCCGATGGGCAATGGTTGAAAAATCCTCCTCGCGGGTGGTCGGCACCTGCGGGTTCGGTTGGCTGCGGCAGAATTTTTCCGCGCTGTTGAGTTATGATGTCGCTCGCGAATTTTGGAATCGCGGATTTACGACCGAGGCGATTCGCGCAACCGTTTCACATTGTTTCGCAACGACGGAAAGCAATCGCATTTCAGCCACGACGACGGTGGATAACATTGCGTCCCGGCGCGTGCTGCAAAAGCTGGGCTTCACTGAGGAAGGCGTGCTGCGCGACTGGGGTTTTTGGAAAGGCCAATTCGTGGACTTGCGCTGCTTTTCACTGTTGCGCAAAGACGTGAAAGTTTAAATTGGAAACGTGAGTTACGGAGTCGCTCCGGTTTTGATCGGCTTTAGTCGGCTGGTCGTCAGGTACTCGTAAAACTCGTCATGCTTCGACAACACGTCGTTATGTTCGAGAGCGCTGTAGAGGAAAATCAGGCGATTGGCTTTTAGATCTTCGGGCGTGGCATCGCTCTCGTTTTTGGCAAACAGCGGAGTGTTTTGCGCTTTCAAAGCGGCGATGAGTTTCTCGGTTTCTTCCTTCGTGCCGCCGTGCTCGGTATAAATATCAATCAGTCGGCGATCGGGAAATGCGTTGAACCAATTTGTGAATTGCTCCGTGCGGGCGTAGAGCGCGTCGAAAAGCCAGACCTCTTTCACGTCACTGGAAAGCCCGCCGCGCGCGACGATGGACGACATGACCTGATAGCCGCCGCTGTGGCCGGAGAGGATGATGTCGCCGATATTCGTGGAATGGATCATGCCTCGGTCATGGAGCGTGGTTACCACGTCCGTCATGAAACGCTTGAAGCCATTTGTGTCTTCGAGCTTGCCGCCGAAAGAATCCGGAGCGTCGCGCGGGCCTTGCGGCACGATGAGAATGGCGTTGCGGCCGCTGCGGGAAAATTGCTCGATGAGCTGATATTGCGAAAGCACGGTCTCGATGTGATTGCGCCAGCCGTGAAAATGAATGACGAAATCCGTGCGGTCCGTTTGCCGAAAACCTTTCGGGACAAACATCGCGACGCTGCTGTCCGAATAATTTGTCTCAGCAGTGAAAATCTCGTTGTGATATTTATGGCCTTGCGCGCGGTCGGGATGCGGAAAGGGCGCGGAGCCGAGCTTCACGACCAATAAATCGCCATAGGCCGCATAGCGCTCCGGCAAGGTCTCCGCGGCGAGCGAAATCGTGAACGCCACGAGCAACCACAACGACAAAGAAAAGTTCTTCATACCAAGTAACTCATTGAGCATGGCAACCCGGAAGATTTTGGGAAGCAGTTTTCTCGCGAAACCGGCGGATTTGAAAGGGCTGGACTCATGGCAAAGGCTGGGGAACACTATGTAAAAACCGCCGCATGGGCGAGTCATGAAGAAACGTCATCTTCTCGGAACATTTTTGGCCTTGATGGCCCTTGGAGGAAGTGCCCGCGTTTTCGCCGCTGGCAAGGCCGTTGCGCCTGCAAAAGAAAGTCCCGCGTCTGTAGTATCTCCGGTCATTGATTATCTTTCGCCGGAGGACGAGGCGAAGACTTTTTTTCTCCAGCCGGGTTACGAATTACAACTCGTGGTGAGCGATCCCATCATCAAGGAGCCCGTGCTGACGGTGTTCGATGGCAATGGCCGCATGTTTGTCGCGGAGATGCGCAGTTACATGCAGGATGTGAACGGCTCCAATCAGCGCGCGAAAAACAGCCGTGTCTCCGTGCATTGGTCGAGCAAGCACAATGGAGTCTATGACAAGCACGCCATCTTCGCGGACAATTTGGTTTTGCCGCGCATGGTGCTGCCACTCGCCAATGGCGCCGTCATCAACGAAACCGATTCGGACGATTTTTATCTCTACACCGATACCAAGGGCGACGGTATCGCCGATAAGAAAACGATGTTTTTTTCCGGCGGCCAGCGCGGCGGCAATCTCGAGCATCAAGCCAGCGGATTGATTTGGGATATTGATAACTACCTGTACATGGCGATGAATCCATACCGCCTCCGGGTGCAGGGGAAAAATGTGGTGCGCGAAAATATTTCGATCAATGGCGGCCAATGGGGCACAACCCAGGACAACTACGGCAAACAATGGTTTGTCAACGCCGGCGCCGAAAGCGGCCCGCTTTATTATCAAACGCCCAGCCAGTATGGTTATTATTCCGTGAGCGGAGAAAGTCCGCCGGATTTTCCTGAGGTCTATCCACTGATCGGTTTGGCGGACGTGCAGGGCGGCACGGTGCGTTTTCGTCCGGAGCAAAAAAGTTTGAATCATTTCACGGCGACGTGCGGCGGGGAAATTTATCGCGGCGACCGTCTGCCGGCGGATTTGCGCGGCGATTTCTTTTTTGCCGAACCGGTCGGTCGTCTGATCCGGCGCGCAAAAATAGAAGTGCGGGACGGCATCAGTTATCTCAGCAACGCCTACGACAAATCGGAATTCATCCGCTCAACCGATCCTGATTTTCGCCCGGTGAATCTGGCCAACGCGCCGGACGGCACGCTTTATATTACCGACATGTATCGCGGCATCATTCAGGAGCGCGATTGGGTGGGCGCGGGATCGTATCTTCGCGGCGTCGTGGAGAAATTTCATCTGGAAAAAAACATTGGACGCGGTCGCATCTGGCGCGTGGTTTACAAAGGCATCAAGCCCGGACCGCAGCCGGAAATGTTGCGTGAGAAACCCGCGAAACTCGTCAGCAACCTGGCGCATCCGAACGGCTGGTGGCGTGATACCGCGCAAAAATTAATCGTGCTCAGCGGCGATAAATCGGTCGTGCCGGCGTTGCAGGAAATGGCGCGCTCGAATCCCAATCCGCTGGCACGCATCCATGCGATCTGGACGTTGGACGGGCTGGACGCGTTCGATGCCGCGTTTCTACGCGAGAAACTTCAGGACACGAATGCCGAGGTGCGGGTGGCCGCTATCCGCGCCAGCGAACGGCTTTACCAAAAAGGCGATCATTCCATTCCGGCCATCGTGGAACCCTGCGGCAAAGACCCGGACCCGAATGTTATTCTGCAAGTGCTCGAAAGCGCGAGCTTCGTGAAGTGGCCTGATTGGCAGACGTTTCTCACCGCGACCATCAATGCGAGTTCTTCCAAAGGCGTGAAAGACATTGGTTCGCAATTAGGCGGCGGCGCTTATCGTTCTCCGTCCGCGCCGGCGATCGTCGCGCCCGCTCCGCCGCCTTCGCGATTTACTTCCGAAGAAAAACGCATCCTTGAGCGTGGTGAAATTATCTACAAACAACTTTGTTTTGCCTGCCACGCGCAGAATGGGCGCGGAACACCTTTCCAGGGCGCCGCCGCCGGCGCCACACTCGCGCCACCGTTGAGCGGTTCAAAGACGGCGACGGGATATGGCGATGGGATCATCAGCGTCGTGCTCAAAGGCTTGAGCGGCCCGGTCGAAGGGAAAAATTATTCTGCCCAAATGGTGCCGATGGAAAGCAATGATGACGATTGGATCGCCGCCGTCATTTCGTATGTGCGCAATAATTTTGGGAATCATTCTACCTTCATCACGCCGGCGGATGTCGCGCGCGTGCGCTCCGCGATCCAGGCGCACACGAACGCGTGGACGCTGGACGAATTGGGCGACACGCTGCCCCAGCCCATGCGCAATCGGCATCAATGGAAACTGACGTCCAATTACAGCGCCGCGAGTTTGCCGCTGGCGATTGATGGCAACCTCGCCACCGGCTTCAACACGCGCATTCCCCAGCGGCCCGGCATGTGGGTGCAAATCGAGTTGCCGGAAGCGGCGGAGATCGCCGGGGTAGAATTGGACGCGGGCACGGCGATACAAAATTACCCGCGCAGTTATAAAATTGAATTAGCGGACGACGGGATAAATTGGAAAGTCATCGCCACTGGTCATTCGAGTGCTGTGCGAAATCAAATTCTTTTTCCACCGACCACAGCCACTTTCATACGCATCATGCAAACCGGATTAGATCCGGGATACTCGTGGTGCATCAATGAATTGAATCTTCTCAAAATGCTGAGCGCGGAAGAATTATTGCAGCCGCCCGAGCTTTTTCCGCTGCTCGATGGGGCGGTGTCCGTGACCGATCAACCTGGCAATCCGCCGCCACCGGAGACGCATGAACGCACGCCCTTCACGGTTGAGTGAGCGAATGCGCCGTTCGGCATTGCCAGCATTGACGCTTGGTGGCACGCTGCTTTTATGAGTCATCTGGACCGTGCCCGCGAAGTTTTCGATATTGAATTGGCGGCGTTGAAAAGTGTTCGCGCGCTGCTCGACAAGTCGTTTGACCATGCGGTCGAACTCATCGCCGAGACGCTCAACCGCCGTGGAAAAATCGTCATGGTTGGCATCGGCAAATCCGGGAACATCGGGCGAAAAATCGCCGCCACCTTGACCAGCACCGGTTCAACAGCGGTCGTGCTCGACAGCGTGGACGCGGTGCATGGCGACCTGGGCATCGTCAATGATGGTGACGTGGTGATTGTGTTGAGTTACTCCGGCGAGTCGGACGAATTGCTGAATTTGATTCCCGCGCTAAAACGATTTTCCGTGAAAATCATCGCGTTCACCGGATCGCCAAAATCCTCCATCGCGCGCTACAGCGACATCGTGCTCAACGTCCGCGTGCCGAAAGAAGCGTGCCCATTCAACCTCGCGCCGACTTCGAGCACCACCGCCACGCTCGTGATGGGCGACGCCCTGGCGATGGCGATTTTACAGGCGCGCGGCTTCAAGCAAAAAGATTACGCGCGTCATCATCCCGCCGGAGCGATTGGCCGCGCGATGCTGCTCAAGGTCGGCGACATCATGCGTAGCGGCGCGCGCAACGCCGTGGCGCAGGAAACTTTTCCGGTGAAGGAAGCATTGCTCGTGATGACACGCTGCAAGTCCGGCAGCCTGAGCATCGTGAATGCGCGCGGCAAACTCGTGGGCGTTTTCACCGACGGCGATTTCCGCCGTCACATGGCCTTGCACGAAGATTTGCTGGGCAAGCCGCTCAAAAGCGTCATGACGCGCAACCCCATCTGCATCCGCGCCGAAGCCCTCGTCGCCGACGCCCTGAAAATTTTCAACGACCGCAACATAGACGACCTCATCGTCGTCAACGCAAAGAAAGAGCCGGTGGGTTTGATTGATTCACAGGATCTGCCGAAGTTGAAGTTGATGTGATGATCCAGACTGTTTTATTTCCATGTCAAACTGCATTGAGATTAATCCAGAAGTCTGTAATGGAAAACCTGTGATCCGTAGTACGCGCATCGCGGTTCAAACTATTCTCGAATTTCTTGCTGCGGGTGATTCTATTGACGAATTGCTGGAATCCTATCCGAGCATTACTCGCAAAGATGTTTTGGCGTGCATTGATTATGCCGCACGATTGATCGGCGAACGCAGCACAACGATTTGAATTTAAAATTTCTTAGATTCTATTTCCCATGACTTCCCTCACCACCGCCATCCGCGCCATCTCCGTCGAGGTCAATTAATATGTCCCGTGGCTCCGCGCCTTTGCTGGGGCCGACGATGCCGCGGTTTTCCAGTTCGTCCATGATGCGCGCGGCACGAGTATAGCCGAGGCGCAGGCGGCGTTGCATCAATGACACGCTCGCCTTTTGTTCGCTGCGGATGACTTCAATGCATTGCTGGATCAAGTCTTCGTCTTCATCGCAGCCGGATTCTTCGTTCAACGAGACGTTGGGTTTGGAAAGTTGCTTGTGAATTTCAACTTCGTAGCTCGGTTTGCCCTGGGTGGCGATGAAGTCCACCGCTTGTTGAATTTCCTGGTCGGTGATGAGCGCGCCCTGGGCACGGATTAATTTCGCTGAACCCGGCGGGAGATAAAGCATGTCGCCTTTGCCGAGCAATTTGTCCGCGCCCATCGCATCAAGAATCGTGCGCGAATCCACCTTGGCGGCGACTTGGAACGCGATACGCGCGGGGATGTTCGCCTTGATGACACCGGTGATGACATCCACGCTCGGGCGTTGCGTCGCGACGATGCAATGAATCCCCGCCGCGCGCGCCATTTGCGTGATGCGCGCGATGGCCATTTCGACATCGGCAGGCGCGACAAGCATCAGGTCGGCCAGCTCGTCAATGATCACGACGATGTAACTAAGCTTCTCGGGAATAACGATGTCGTCCTCACGCGGCACGACAATTTGTTCGTCCACTTCCACCGCGAAGCCATCCGTGCCCGGCTCAACTTTTTCCTTTTTCACTGTGAGCGGCAATTCCAGTTCTGCCGGAGGAATCGGTTTATTTTTCGGGCGGTCGTTGAACGATTTAATATTGCGCACGCCGACCTTCGCGAAAATCTGGTAACGCTTTTCCATTTCGTTGACGACCCAGCGCAGCGCGAGAATCACTTTTTTAGGATCTGTCACGACGGGCACGACCAAGTGCGGCAGCGCGTTGTATTGCTGCAACTCGACCACCTTTGGATCAATCATCACGAAGCGAAGCTGGTCGGGCGAAAATTTATAAAGCAACGACGCGATGATAGAATTGATGCAAACGGATTTGCCGGAACCGGTGCTGCCGGCGATGAGCAAGTGCGGCATCTCGGCGAGATCGGCAATGATCGGATGGCCGTAAACGTCCTTGCCAAGCGCGAGCGGGATGCGCGCCTTCGTGTTGATCCATTCGTCGGACTCAAGCAGGTCACGCATGATCACCTTGGTCTTCACCGCGTTGGGCACTTCCACGCCAACAGAACTCTTGCCGGGCACGGGCGCGAGAATATTGATGCGTTCGGCCTTGAGCGCGGCGGCGATGTTGTTGCCGAGACCGGAAATTTTTTCGAGCTTCACACCCGGCGCGGGATGCAATTCGTAGCGCGTGATGGTCGGGCCTTTCGTGATGTCGCCGAGTGAAACATCAATGTCGAATTGCGCGAGCGTCTGCTGCATCAGCCGCGCATTGGCCATCAATTCCTCTTTGGACTCGGTCGGCTTCAGCGTGGTATCGGGATGCTGAAGAAAATCCATCGGCGGCAACCGGTAATTGCCGATCAACGGCGTGGAAGCGACGGCGATGGGTTTGGGTCTGCGCGGCGCAGGCTTGGGCCGGGCGGGCGGCGCAACGGCGGGTGCGATTTCAATCACCGGTTCGGGTGTAGCCGAAGGTTCAACAGGTTTCTCAACGCCTTCAACTTTTGCCACGACAGGCTCCTCAACTTTTGGCGGTTCCGTCTTGGGCGTAGGCGCAGGTTTTTTGCCGAGGACATCGGACAAACTCGCGGCGGCAACTTCGCGCGCCGGAATAACCACGCCTTCTTCCGGTGGCGCAGGTTCCACAGGTGGAGCGACGTCGGCGGTTTTTTTCGAACGCGCGCCGGAAGCTTTAGCTTGAGGAACACTCAGATCGCGAACCGTCGGTTCAGGCACCGGCTTGCCATCCGCGCCGAGACCGGCATTCGCTTTTTCCTCGTGTTCGCGGATTTGCTGTTCCAGTTCGCGCTTGCGTTTTTCAAGCGCGATTTCCTTGGCGGTGGGGCCGCTGCTCGAAGGCACTGGTTTTATGGATTCAAGTTCGGCGCGCTTGCCAATCAGATGGCGAATCCAATCGCCGAGTTGAAAGTTCGTGAGAAAAAGCACGCTGATGAACACCAGCATCAGATAAATAATCGCCGCGCCGGCGGTGCCGAAATTATTGAAGACATATTCATTCAATAAGACGCCCAGCGTGCCCCCCGGCGATGCCTTCAGCCGCGCATGAACGCCGCTGAGACTGGTGTGAAACAAGTCCGCCATCCCCATGCAGCAGATAAATAACACCGCCGCCCACGCCCATCGCCGCCGGATGAATGCCAGCCGTTGCGAGAAACATCCCAATCCGACAAAGATCAGCACGAACGGCAGCAGATACGCCGCCACACCCACGCCGCGAATCCATTGAAAGGCCATCCACGCGCCGAAAGGCCCGATGGCGTTGTGGATGGGATTGTTCGGCGGGAGGCGATTTTCCGGGCGGTCGTTGGCATCGTAGGAAAAGATTGCGATGAGTAACAGGACAGCGAGACCCATCAGGACGACACCGATGAGGTCATTCAAACCGCGATTGGGCGCCTCGTCTGGCGCGCCTTTTTTTGCCATGAAGCCAGTTTAACAGTTCGAGGTTGAAAGTTCAAAGTTCAAAGTTGCTTGGCCGCAACGGCGAAGTTGGGTTAGCGTGAGGCAAGTCATGGTAAAGAAGTGGCTGATCAAATTTGAGCACGCCCTCGTCATCATCCGGGACTTCCTGGACGAAAAGACGTTCGCGACCTTCCATGTGGCGCCACTTTCGCGGGCGCAACGATTCGCGCACTTCTGCCTGGTGGTGGTGAAGGGTTTCATCCAGACGCGCTGCCCGATGCGCGCCTCGGCGCTGGCTTATACGAGTTTGCTGGCGTTGATCCCAATGCTGTTCGTCGTCATCAGCGTATCGAGCACGATTCTGCGCAAGGACGAAAACCGGGTGAACCGTTTCGTGGATCATTTGCTCGTGAGTCTGACGCCGCCGGTGGTTGCGGTGACGCCGCACAACCGCCATCGCAACGAAGACGCTCTCTCAATCGGCGGCGAAGAATCCACCAATTCTCTCAGCACTACCAATAGTCTTGATCCGAATCTTGCGGCGAACAGCGCCACGCTCGACGGCATGGACGAACCGAAAAATCCTTCCGACCACGATGAACTGGTGCGTTTGATCAATCGTTTCATCAGGAATATTCAAAGCGGCGCGCTGGGCACGACCAGTCTGATTGTGCTGATATTCATGGTGGTTTCCATGCTCGCGACCATCGAGAGCACGTTCAACGATATCTGGCACGTCTCGCAAGGACGCGGCTGGATCTCGCGCATCGAGAAGTATGGCGCGGTATTGTTCATGGGGCCGTTGCTGCTGGCGGCGGCGCTGGGCTTGTCGAGCGAGCCGTATTTTCAGGCGACCAAACAACTGGTTCATCACCTGCCGATGGTAAACCGGCTGCTGTTTCATTTTTTGCCGGTATTTTTGTTGTGCCTTTCTTTCGGCGTCGTTTATCGGCTAATACCCAACACGCACGTCCGCTGGGATGCGGCCATCGTCGGCGGAGTGGTGGGAGGCGTGCTATGGCAACTGAACAATTACTTCAGCTTCCTCTATGTCTCGCGCTGGGTGACAAACAGTAAAATTTACGGCAGCCTCGCCGCCGCGCCGGTGTTTTTGGTGGGCGTGTATGTCTCGTGGCTGATCGTGTTATTCGGCGCGCAGGTGGCGTACGCCTTCCAGAATCGCGCGGAATATTTGCAGGAGAAACAGGCGCAAAACATCAACCAGCGCGGACGGGAATTTATCGCGCTGCGTTTGATGGAATGCGTCGGCCAGCGATTCCAGCGCGGCGAACCTCCCGCCACGACTGCGCAAATGGCCGATGCCCTTAGCGTACCCGCGTGTTTGGTGCATGAGATCATGGAGAGCCTGATGGCGTCGCGGCTGGTCGTGGAAATTGCGGGTGAAGACCCGGCGTTCGCCCCGGCGCGGCCCTTGGAAGCCATCACCTGCCACGATATTCTGCTCGCCTTGCGCGCGGGGCAGGGCCAGGAATTGGAAACGCGAGAGGACCACGCGCGCAACGAGGTTTTTGGCGAATTCGAAAAAATCCTGGAAGCGGAAAAGAAAGCGGCGTCTTCCGTGAACATCATGATGATGGTCAACCGAACGGAAAAATTGCTTGCCGATCATCGCGTAAAAGCGGTAACTGACCACAAGCCGGACTAACTCGGCTGCCCACTTACTAACTACTTATATGATTGTCGGCGTACCTAAAGAGATCAAGGACCACGAATACCGTGTCGCGCTGCTGCCCTCGGCGGCGTATCAACTCGTTAAGCGCGGCCACCAGGTGCTGGTCGAGTGCGGCGCGGGCGCGGGCGCGGGTTATCCCGATGCTGATTACGAACAGGCCGGGGCGAAGCTGCTGTCGGATCATCGCCAGATTTTTGAAAAGGCAGACCTGATCGTGAAGGTCAAGGAGCCGCTGCCGCCGGAGTACGAGTTACTCCGTCCCGGGCAGATACTCTTCACTTACCTGCATTTGGCGGCCAGCCGTTCACTCACGGACGCGATGTTGAAGTCGGGTGTCACTGGACTGGCGTATGAAACCATCGAAGTGAATCGCCGCCTGCCATTGCTGGAGCCGATGAGCGAAATCGCGGGGCGCATGTCGGTGCTCGTTGGCGGATATTTTCTGGCAAAACATTTCGGCGGAAGCGGCGTGCTGCTCGGCGGCGTGCCGGGAGTTTTGCCGGGGCGCGTCGTGGTGCTGGGCGGCGGGGCATCGGGCATCAATGCGGCGCGCATGGCGACCGGGTTGGGCGCGGACGTCACCATTCTCGAGGTGGATTTGGAACGCATGCGTTTTCTCGACATTACTCTGCACACGGCGCATACGCTTTATTCAAGTGAGGCGCATTTGATGGGGATATTGGCGACGACGGATTTGCTGATCGGCGCGGTGCTCGTGCCGGGTGCGAAGGCGCCGAAATTGATCAGCCGCGAAATGCTGCGCCAGATGCGTCCGGGCAGCGTGCTCGTGGACATTGCGATTGACCAGGGCGGTTGCGCGGAAACTTCGCGCGCCACGACGCATCAAAACCCGGTGTACGTCGAAGAAGGCGTGACGCATTATTGCGTGGCGAACATGCCCGGCGCTTACGCGCGCACGGCTACGCAGGCGCTGACGAATGTGACGTATCGTTACGTGGAATTGCTCGCAGACCTTGGGCTTGCCGAAGCGTGTGTGAAACAACCCGCGCTCATCGGCGGCCTCAATGTCATGGGCGGCAAAGTAACTCACAAAGCCGTCGCCGAAGCGCACGGGCTGGCTTATTCCCCGCCGGTACTGGCATAATTCGTTTGCGGCAACTACGTATAAGCATCCGTAATGAAACCGACTTGATTTAAAATGCTGCGCGGCCCAAGCTTGACCGATGCGCATGCCTAGCGAACCAGTCAGTTTGAGTGTCGAAGAGATCAAAGAATTAAACCACAAGCTGGCGGTGTTACGCCATGACATCAATAATAATCTCTCGTTGATCATGGCGGCGACGGAACTGATCCGCCACAAACCACAAACTGCCGAGCGCATGATCGTCACGCTCGCCGAGCAGCCGCCCAAGATCACCGCGGCGATGGCAAAATTTTCTTCTGAGTTCGAACAAATCTTCGGCATCACGCGTCCTTAAATAGGCGCGCAACCTGGTTCACGCTGGCGGACAGTTTTTATGTCCGCAGCTTTGGCCTTCAAGTTTTGCGGCGGCGTGTCATACTGAGGGAGAATGGAACTGAGCGATGCGGAACTGATAGCCGCGGTGTTGAAAGGCAATACCGCCAGCTTTGAGCCGCTCGTGCAGAAATATTCCCCCCGCGTTTTCGCCACCGCGCGCCGCTATGCGCGCAAGGAAAGTGAAGTCGAAGACATCGTTCAGGAAGTGTGGCTGAAGTCGTTTCAAAAACTCGCCACTTTTCGCGGCGATGCGCCATTCGAGCATTGGCTGATGCGGCTGGCGGTGCATACGTGCTACGATTTTTTGCGCGGGCACCAGCGCAATCGCGAAACGGCATTTTCCGAGATGACCGAAACGGAAGACGATTGGCTGGAGCGGTTTGTGACCAATCCCGACACGGCCGCCGACGACGCCAGCGCGGCGCAACAACTGGTGCAGCGCGTTTTGGCGCAGCTTTCGCCGCCGGCGCGGATGATCATCCAGCTTTTGGAAATCGAGGAAAAATCGGTCAAGGAAATTGCGCAACTGACCGGGTGGTCGGTGCCGCTGGTGAAAGTCCGCGCGTTTCGCGCCCGCGCGGAAATGAAAAAGTGTCTGGCGCGTTTGACGAAAGAAAAGTATCTGTAACCATGACGCTTTTGGAAGCGTCTGACTAAACGAAGGCCTATGAACTCGTCCTTGCATGATAAATTAATTGCCGCCGCGCGCAACACGCCGCCTGATGACCGCGTGCCGTACGCCTTTGAAAAGCGCATCATGGCGCAACTGGCCGGCCAGACCGCCGCCGACCCGTGGGGATTGTGGAGCCGCGGGCTTTCCCGAGCAGCGATTTATTGCGTGATCTTCATGCTGATACTTTCGGCCAGTTCATTCTTCGTTCCTTCGGTCAACCAGGACAGTCTATCGCAGGCGGTGGATCAAACTTTGTTCGCCGCCATAGACAACACCCCCGATAACCCCGCCAACTAAAAAGCGGTGAACGCCTGGAAAGTCATTCTGTCCACGCTGGTGATCTTCATCGCGGGCGTCGTGACCGGCGGCCTGCTGGTGACCGTTGCGGTGCGCGTGACGCAAACTCATTCCCGGCCAGCAAGAGATCCCAACGCTCCCGCCGCCAGCGCGAATCCGTGGCTGGTGAAAAATCGCGACTTGCTGCGGCGCATGGATCGAGAGCTGGAATTGACGCCGGAGCAGCATGGCCGCATCGAGACGATCATTGCCGCGAGCCAGGAGCGGACGAAACTGCTTTGGAAACCCATCACGCCGCAGATGAACAAGGAATTGCAAATGGTCCACGCCGAAATCCGCGACCTGCTCACGCCCGACCAGAAAAAGAAGTTCGACGATTTCCCCCGCGTGCGCCCGAACCCGGACAAACGCCGCGGGACAAATTATCTGTCTGGGAACAGTCTGACGAATTTCTCCGGAACGAATTTTCCCGCGACCAACGCCATGCCGGCGAGTCAGTAAGCGTTTCTCACTTGATATGTCCGCTTGGCTTGAAAAGGCAAAAGAGGTTTTTCAAGATTTAATTCCTCGTTTCGAAAATGCGGACACACCCTATTTGCTTTGGTTTGAATTAAACGACGCTTTTGACAGCGCGTATGAGAAAATTCCTCATGATGAATCGCTAATCAGCCGCATTTATCAGTATTCTGATTGGTGCATGAGTCAACCCCAGGGGCAGACGGCAGAAGACGACTTGGCCACCTGCGTTGCGGTTTGCTTTTATGAGCACATTCCACTTTGCAAAAATGCCCGACTGGACATGCCGCGTTGGTGGCATCCAAAAGATCTGGATCATATGAAGGAAATTTTTAGTTACCATCTCGGAGACGATGGATTTGCGGAATTGAAAAAACTCTTTTCCAGAGAACGCAGCCGATATAATCCCGCTTTAAGAGTTTGCGCACGGCGTTCTTGACCAGCGCAACAATCGCAGCGCATTCCCTATCACGATGAGGTCGGAGAAACCCATGACGAAAGCGCAAAAAATCGGGCTCATGAAGCCGAGCGCGGCGAGCGGAATTCCGGCAGAGTTGTAAAAGAATGCCCAGAAAAGATTTTGTTTGATCGTGCGCAAGGTGGCGCGCGCGAGTCCCAGTGCCTCGGGCACCGCGTGAATTTCCGATTTCAATAAAATGATGTCCGCCGCCGCGCGCGCGACATCGCTGGCGCGGCTCACGGCGATTCCCAAATCCGCAGCTTCGAGCGCAGGGGCGTCGTTGATGCCGTCGCCGACGAAGGCGACATGCACGCCAGGTTTTTGCAAATCAGTGATGAAGCGCGCCTTCGCTTCGGGACGCACATCGGCAAAAACATTTTCCGCGGGAATGCCCGCTTGCTGCGCGATGGCGCGCGCGGTCACAGCATTGTCGCCGGTGACGAGATAAATTTTCAATCCGTCGCGATGTAATTGCGCAATCACATCGGACGTTCCTAGTTTGAGTGTGTCCTTGAGCGCGAGCACGGCGAGCAGTTTTTTATCGGCGGCAAGACCGAGAATCGTTCCGCCTTGTTGCGCCCATTTTTCTTCAAAGGCGGAAACGCTTTGCAAATCCACGCCGGTTTCGCGCATCCAACGTAACGAACCGAGGCGGAGAAGAACTGCGTTTCCCGATGCGTCCAAAAATTTTGCGGCCAAACGCGCCTGCACTCCCGCGCCGCGAACTTCCTGCCAATCGGTGAAAGGAAATTCGTCCGCGTGCAATTTAGCGACGGCCTGGCTCAGTGGATGATTCGAGCCATGCGCAAGCGCGGCGGCGAGTTTGAGAGCATCGGTGCATTCGTTCGCGGAAAAAATTTCATGCGCGACGACGATCGGTTTGCCTTCGGTCAAGGTGCCCGTTTTATCAAAGACGATGGCGGTGATTTGCCCGGCGCGTTCGAGCGCGATGCCATCGCGCACCAAAATTCCCCGGCGCGCGGCGGCGTTCGTGCCCGCCATGATGGCGACGGGCGTCGCGAGGCCCATCGCGCACGGACAGGCAACGATGAGCACGGCAGCCGCTTGAATCAACGCGGCCGCCAGCGCGCCGCCCGGCACATGGGCGTGCCAAAGAAAATGCGCGAGCCACGCGTGAGTCTGTTGCGCCTGCGCATTGGCAAGTCCCCACCACAAAGCGGTGATGATCGCAATGCCCACAACGATGGGAACAAAAATACTGCTCACGCGGTCGCCAAGGCGCTGGATTTCCGCGCGGCTGTTTTGTGCGCGCGAAACGGCGGCGATGATTTGCGCGAGCGCGGTGGCTTCGCCGGTCGCAGTGACGCGCATTTGCATGCGGCCATTCACATTCACGGTTCCGGCGTATAATTTATGGCCGGGAGATTTTTCCACCGGCAGGGATTCGCCGGTGAGCATGGATTCATCCATCGTGGCTTCACCGTCCAGGACGTCACCATCCACCGGAGTTTGGTCGCCGGGCTTCAACACCACGACCTCGCCCGCGCGAAGTTCGCTCACGGGGACTTCGATTTCGGTGCCGTCGGCATTCCGCCGCCGCGCGATACTCGGCGCAAGTTTCATCAAGGCCTGCAACGAACTTTCCGCCTTCACGCTGGCGCGCGCCTCGACCCAATGGCCGATGCTGATAAGCGTAATGATGGCCGCGGATTCCATGAAATACAGATGTCCGGGCGCGCCACTGAATAATGCCCATGCGCTGTAACCGAACGCCGTGGTCGAGCCGAGCGCGACGAGCGTATCCATGTTTGACTCGCCCACTTTGAGCTGCCGCCATGCGCCGTGATAAAAGCGCGCGCCGCAAAAAATCTGCACCGGCAACGCCAGCGCGAACGCCAGCCATTGAAACCAAGGTGTCATCGCGAGGCCAAAAACCCATTCGCCCAGCATCAGCGGAATCGTGACGGCAAGTCCGACGACCATGTTGAATCGCCAACCCGCGAGCGGCGACCAGGAGGATTCGGCGGGAGCTTCATTGGCTTCTGCGGCTTGCGCTTCAAACCCGGCATCGGTGACGGCTTTGACGAGCGCGGACACATCCGGCGAGCCTTGCCAGCGAACCGAAGCGCGACCGGCACTGAGTTGGATGGATGCGCTCCCGACATTTGGTACACCTTGCAACGCCTCGCGAACCTGGCGCGCGCAATTATTACACGTCATCCCGCCGACCTGGAGATCGGTGATAACTGCGTTGGAGTGCCCATTGGCATGGTGGTGGTGATCCATAAACCCGGCACAGTGTAAACGAGAACGCCGAATTCGTCTAATACCGGGATGGACACGACTCAGCGGTTAAAATTGGGACGGAACATTCCCCCGCGCTGCCACCTCATACCCCTGCTGGCATTCTGCCATGAGTCACGTTAAGATTCGTCATGTTCATTACGGGAATAGGCACGGCTGCGCCACCGCAGTCCTATAAACAAACTGAAGCCTGGGCCGCCCTACAGGCCTCGCAACCATTTTCCCGGCTCACTCCGCGCTCCCACGCCATCCTCCGAAAAATCCTCACCGGCAACAACGGCATCGAGACCCGCCACCTCGCGCTCGATTCCCTCCACGATGTCTTCGAGACGAACCCCGACATCCTCCACGCGCGCTTCGCCAAACACGGCCCGCTCCTCGCCACCCAGGCCGCCGAACACGCCTTGCGCGATGCCCAAATTTCCGTCAGCGAAATAGACGCCCTCCTCGTCAGCACCTGCACCGGTTACCTTTGCCCCGGCCTCACCAGTTACGTCAGCGAACGCCTTGGCCTCCGCACCGATGCCCTCCTTCTCGACCTTGTCGGCCAGGGCTGTGGCGCGGCTTTGCCAAATCTTCGCACCGCTGAGGCCTTGCTCGTGTCCGGCAAATGTAAACGCGTCCTGTCCGTCTGCGTCGAAATTTGCAGCGCCGCTTTTTACATTGATGACGATCCCGGCGTGCTCGTCAGCGCGTGCCTCTTCGGCGATGGCGCCGGTGCCGCCGTTCTTTCCAACGAACCCGCTCCGCACCAGCGCCCAATCCAATGGCTCGCCTCACGCACGCAGCTTTCCGCCGCGGACCGCGACCTGCTTCGCTTCGAGCAAAAAAATGGCATGCTGCGAAATATTCTCAGCGCCAAAGTGCCGCCGCTCGCCGCGCAATTCGCCGCCGACGTTCTCGATGCCACCCTCGCCGATGCCCGCCTCACCCGCTCCGACATCGCCGCCTGGATCTGGCACGCGGGCGGGCGCGATGTCCTAACCGCCTTGCAGGAACGCCTCAGCCTCACCGCCGACCAGGTCTGCTGGAGCGCGAATATCCTCCGCGAATTCGGCAACGTCAGCAGCCCCTGTGTTTATTTCGTCCTGCAAGCCGCGCTCGCCGACGCCGCGCCCGCCGGCCACTGGTGGCTCTCATCGTTCGGCGCCGGTTTCAGTTGTCACGGCGCGCTTCTAAAAGTCGGATAATTTCCCCGCGCATGCAACGAATCATCGAACCCGAATGGCTCGACGAATTGCCGCCGGACGACCCGCAAGCCATCGCTTCCCGCCGCGACCTCCGCCGCCTCAATCGCATCATGGGCAACGCGGCGACCTTGCGCCAATTATTGGATTCCGCTCCGCATCCACCCCGGCGAATTGTCGAACTCGGCTCCGGCGATGGCACGCTCATGCTTCGGCTCGCGCAATTTTTTTCCCGCAAATGGCCGCGCGTCGAAGTCATCCTTGTGGACCGCCAATCCGCTGTGACCAATGAAACTCGCCGTGCCTTTGAAACTCTCGGCTGGCCCTTGCAAACCATCTCCGCCGACATTTTCGATTGGCTCAAAACTCCCGCCAGCGAACCCGCCGACGCCATGTTCGCCAATCTTTTCCTTCATCACTTTCGCGCCGCGCAACTCACTGAACTCTTTGCCCTCGCCGCGCGCCGCACCCATCTTTTCGCTGCCTGCGAACCCTTGCGCGCCCAGCTTCCTCTCACCTTCAGCCGCCTTGTCGGCCTCATCGGCTGCAACGCCGTCACCCGCCACGACGCCGTCCTCAGCGTTCGCGCCGGTTTCGCCGGAAACGAACTCTCAACTCTCTGGCCCGCCTCCAACGATTGGCAACTGCGAGAACAACCCGCTCAACTGTTCACGCACACGTTCCTCGCCAAAAAAATTTCGTGCGCAAATCCACATGATAAAATTCTCGCGCCCGATTCTCCTCGTAAAAACTTCGCGCCGCCGGATCGCCCATGACCTCGCCAAAGCCCATCACCATCATCGGCGGCGGCCTCGCGGGTCTCACCCTCGGCATCGGCCTGCGCCAGCGCGATGTCCCCGTCACCGTCTGGGAAGCGGGCCGTTACCCGCGCCATCGCGTCTGCGGCGAGTTCATTAGCGGACGCGGCCAGGGCACGCTCGAACGCCTCGGCCTCCGCGAACTTCTCTCCGGCGCGGGCGCGATTCACGCGCGCACCACCGCGTTTTTTTCTCCGCGCGCCGCCTCTGCCTTGTGCGAACTCACCGAGCCTGCGATTTCGCTTTCCCGCTTCGCGCTCGATGACGCCCTCGCCAAATATTTTCGCCAACTCGGCGGCGAACTCCGCGAAAACGATCGCTGGCGCGGCGACCATTTTTCCGAAGGCATTCTGCGCGCCACTGGACGCCGATTGCAACCCGTCGAAAACGGCTGGCGCTGGTTCGGCCTGAAAGTCCACGCGCAAAATGTTCAACTCACCGCTGATCTCGAAATGCATTTTTCCCACAACGGCTACGTCGGCATCAATCGCCTCAAAAATGATGAAGTAAATATTTGCGGCCTCTTCCGCCGCCACATCACTTCCGGCGATGCCGCCACCGACTGGCGCGAAACCTTGCGCGGCGCACCCGGTTCGCATCGTCATGAACGCCTTCGCGATGCCGCCTTCAACGAAGATTCTTTTTGCAGCGTCGCTGGTCTTTCGCTCACGCCGCATCAAGCCTCCGCGGCCACCGAATGTTGCGTTGGCGATGCCATCACCATGATCCCTCCCGTCACCGGCAACGGCATGTCCATGGCCTTCGAGTCCGCCGAAATCGCCATCGAACCGCTCGCTGCTTTCAGCCGCGGCAAAATCTCCTGGACCGCCGCACAACAAACGATCGCACAAACCTGCGACCGCGCCTTCGCCCGCCGCCTCGCGTGGGCTGGATGCTTGCAACGGTTGATGTTCATGCCCCGCCTGCAATCCGCGCTCGTCGCCCTCGCGCCGCGCTCGCCGCGCCTCTGGCGGTTGCTCTTGGAAAAAACCCGCTGACCCCTATACTTGCGCCTTCAATGAAGCCATTATCCGAATGCCGTCTCTATACGTTCGTGGATCTTGCCTTTCTGCGCGGGCGCTCGCCTGAGTGGGTCGCGCAGGAACTTTGCGAAGGCGGCGCGGACATCATCCAGCTTCGCGCCAAAAATTCCACGCCCAAGGAAGTCCGTTTCATCGCGACCGCGATCTTGCCCATCACGCGCCGCGCGGATGTCGGCCTTATCATCAATGACCATCTCGACGTCGCCCTCGACATCGGCGCGGATGGCTGTCACCTCGGCCAGGAAGATTTTTTCGACGCCGGTTACAGCCACGTCGTCCAATTAAAAATAAATAGTCCCACCTTTCGCCTCGGCATCAGCACGCACACCCCCGTGCAGGCGCATCGCTCCCTCGCCGCGCAACCCGGCTACGTCGCCGTCGGCCCCGTTTACGCCACCGGCACGAAACCCACCGCCGCACCCGTCACCCTCGATTATGTCCACTGGGCCGCGCGCCACATTCCCATCCCCTGGTTCGCCATCGGCGGCATCAATTTAAAAAACCTCGACAAAGTGCTGAAAGCTGGCGCCAAACGCATCTGCGTCGTCTCAGCCATCCTCAATGAAACCGACATCTCCGGCGTCTGCCAGCAATTCAAAGACAGATTGAAATAGAAATTTTAACCGCGGAGACGCGGAGGCGCGGAGAAAAACAAAAATTCTAAGCAACAGATGGAACACGGAATAAACACAGATTGGGAATTTTTTTTATTTCATCCGTGCCCCGTTCGTGTTCCATCCGTGGCTAAAAATCCCGTCTCCCATTCGCCGTCCGCAAGGACCTCCGCGCCTCCGTGTCTCCGCGGTTCAAACTTGTCATTCCATCTTTTTTCTCATAGCGTTTCGGCTCAATTTAACGTCTGAATTCCAATCTTAAAACTCATGAGTGTATTGATCGTTGGCTCGACCGCGCTGGATTCCATTAAAACTCCCAAGGCCGAAAACCCGCGTCTGCTCGGCGGCTCCGCCAGCCACGCCGCAGTCGCCGCCAGTTTTTTTGCGCCCGTCAAACTCGTCGGTGTCGTCGGCCAGGATTTTCCCAAAAAATACATTTATCTCTACAAGAAACATAAAATTAATCTCGAAGGCTTGCAGATTTTGCCCGGCAAAACTTTTCATTGGTCCGGCGAATACGAAGTGAACATGAACAATCGCCGCACGCTCGCGACCGAACTGGGCGTGTTCGAAACTTTCAATCCTCTGCTGCCGACGTCCTACCAGAACGCGCAATTCGTCCTGCTCGCCAACATCGCGCCGTCGCTGCAAAGCCACGTCCTCACGCAAATGCGCCGCCCCAAATTCGTCGTCGCCGACACGATGGACCTTTGGCTGAATATCGCCCTTCAGGATTTGCTCGCGCTGCTCAAGCGCGTGGATGGTTTTGTCCTCAACGACAGCGAAGCCCGCCAGCTCACCAAGGAAGATAATTTGATGACCGCGCTGAAAAAGATTCACGCGCTCGGCCCCAAATACGTCATCATCAAAAAAGGCGAACACGGCGCCATCCTGTCGTCCAAAGCAGGCCTTTTCATTTCACCCGCGTATCCATTGAACCGCGTCGTGGACCCCACCGGCGCCGGCGATTCCTTCGTCGGTGGCATGATGGGTTATCTCTCGACCGCCAAAGGCCCGATTGACGCCAACATCCGCCGCGCGATGATCTACGGCAGTGTCGTCGCCTCCTTCTGCTGCGAAGGTTTTGGGTTGAATTTCACCACCAAAATCAAACGCGCCGCCATAGACACCCGCTTCAAAGAACTGGCAAAGCTCACGAAGTTTTAGAAGTTTCCCAGGTTAAGGGGACGGCATTGCGGGCATCATTTCAATCGCACGCCGTTTTCCGGTGTCACAAATCACCGAGCACTTCTCATTAACCCCGCGCTTCAGCGCGGGGAAGCAGCCCTCAAAAAAATTCCCCCTCCATATAGAGCGAAGCGAGTCGAGCCCCAGCGAGCTACCGCCCCATTCCGATTCCCAATTACTGCCCCCGATTTTCAATCAAATCTCAAAATCCAGCTTCTTCTTCTCCCGGTCCGCTTTGCTGATCACTTTCACTTTCACATCCTCCTGCAAGACGAGCGAGTTCGGCGCCACGCTTTGCATCAGGAACACATTCGCCCCGATCGTGCTGCCCGCGCCGATGACCGTTTCGCCGCCCACGATTGTCGCGTTCGCGTAAATCGTCACGTTGTCCTCGAGGCTCGGATGCCGCTTCTTCCCATGCAACGCCTGTCCGCCCGATAGCGAACGCGCCACGAGGCCCACGCCTTGATAAAGCTTCACATGACTGCCGATGACCGAAGTCTCGCCCACGACCGCGCCCGTTCCATGATCAATAAAAAAGTGCGAACCGATTTGCGCGCCCGGATGCAAATCAATTCCCGTGCGCCCGTGTGCCCACTCGGTCATGATACGCGGAATCAGCGCAATGTCCTTGCGATACAACTCATGCGCCAGCCGCTGCACCGCGATCGCTTCCATGAACGGATACGCCACGATGATTTCCTCCCGGCTCAACGCCGCCGGATCGCCGTTGTAAGCCGCCTCGGTATCCGTCTGGAGCAATTCACGGATGTGCGGGAGCATCCCGAGAAATTCCAGCGTCAACGCATGCGCCTCACCCCGCGCATCTTTTTTCTCATGATCGGCGTGGTGGCGATACTCAATGCTCTTATAAATTTCATCCTCGAGATGTTCCTGCACGCAAGCCATGAGCGTCGCAGTCTCAACCTTGATTTCCGACGAGTGAATTAACTTCTCATCGAAGAATCCTGGGAAAAGCAACCGCAACAAATCAATCGTGATGCCGCCGATGGTGCGCTTGGACGGCAAATTTTTTCCGTCGAGATGATTGATGCCGCCGTGCCGGGCGTAGGAGGCGATGAGTTGTTCCGTTAATTGAGTGACCGTGACTTGCACGCGCACAGTATTCCGCAGGGGCATGGGAAACGCAAGGTGTGACGAGAAAGCGATTTTTAACCGCGGAGATACGCGGAGGCGCGGAGAAAAAAAGAGAAATAAATTCCTAGAGCAATTTCAAAACTGACGAGACCACCATTTCGGTCGTGATATTTTTCATGCAGCGAAAATCAATCGGGCACTCGCGCAGGAAACACGGCGAGCAGGGAACCGGGACGCGAAGAATCTGGTTATGGGAATCACCTGGCAATCCCGGGCCGGTCAATTCCGGCGACGTGCTGCCGAACGGAACCACGACCGGCGTACCGAGCGCAGCGGCGAGATGCATCGGGCCGGAATCATTCGTCAGCATCACGCGGCAAAATTTTGCCGCCGCGCACAACTCCGCCAAATTCGTTTTTCCCGCGAGATTCATGGCCGCGCCCTCGCCCGTCGCGCGCGAAATATTTTCTGCGATTCGCCCGCACATTTCCGCGTCCGATCCCAGGCCGAAAATCAGCCACCGGCAATTCGTCCGGCGCCGCACTTCAATCGCCGCTTCCGTGAAGCGTTCCTCCGGCCAGCGCTTCGCCGGGCCGTACTCCGCCGTCGGATTCATCCCCAGCCATATTTGTCCCGGCGCGGCCTCCAACCCAAATTTTTTCGCGAATTGTTCGACCGCATTTTCGGCCACCACTAACTTCGGCGGCAGCGGTTCGGGTTTGCCGCCGAGCGTGGCGACCAAATGCAAATAGTGAAACATCTGGTGCGCGCTTGCTGGCGGCGGCGGCTCAATGGTCCCGCGCTGGATGAGTTCGCGAATCTCCGGCTCGGTCCGCTTGTGCATTTCAACCATGTCCGGCCGCAACGGAATCGTTTCGGTCAGCAACAGATTGCGCCACGGTTGTGCGTAACCAATCCGGCGCGGAATCCCGGCCCACCAAACATCCAGCGCCGAGCGTGGCGAATTGGGCAGCACAATGGCGAGATCAAAATTTCCGTCGCGCAAACGCCGGCCAACCCGCCACGAATTTTCCTCTGTCGAAAAAGTTTCCACCGCATCCAGCGCCGGATGCCCCTGCCAAAGACCGCCCAGCTTGGCATGAGTGAGCAGCGTGATATGCGACCGGGGCAAAGCCTCGCGCAACCGCAGCAGCGCCGGCGTCGTCATCACCGCATCGCCGAGCCAGTTGACGCCGCGCACGAGAATTTTTTCGGGAATCGCGCGCGACATAATTAAGTATGGGCGGAGCGATTCGTCTTGTCGGCAGCGGATTCGGAATCATCTTTGCCTTCGGTCGCGTCCGCCAGCGAGCTTTTAAGCCGCGACGGTTTCCAGCGTTTATGTACCCAAAACCAATTCGCAGGATCGCGGCGAACCGCAATTTCAAAGGCGCGGTTCACGTCCAGCATGATCGCGGCGGGCGAACGCGGTTCGCCATTCACCTGCGTCGGAATCGCATCGCCGACTTCCACCTGCCAATGGCCCGGCTTCGTGCGAAAACAAATCGCCGTGTGCAGCGGCATGTCATAGCGTAGCGCAAAAATCGCCGGCGCCTTCGTGGTGTTGCAATCGTGGCCGAGAAAAGGCAGCCGCAAACCGTGATCCCCGGAATGCTGGTCGGACAACAGGCCGAGCAAAAGGTTATGCGTGCGCAACGCCGTACGGAGGGCCGCGCCATCATTGCGGCGCTCAAAATAAAGACAACCCGTGCCCTCGCGAAGCCGCTGCATCACGCGATTGATCGCGGGATTTTTCAATGCGCGATACGTCGTAGCGCGCTGGTATCGCGGCAGTTCACGGGCGAGCTGCGCGAACAATTCGAAATTTCCAAAATGCCCGATGGCCACAATCACGCTGGCCGTGGGTTTTGCCGCGATGGAATGGGACACCTTCTCCGCGCCGATGACTTCGATGCGATGGCTGAGTTGTTCGTAAGTCATACGCGACGACCGGATCGCGCTTAAAAAATTTTCGCCGATGCGCTTGAAATTTTCCTTCGCCAGCGCGCGGATTTCCTCGGGCGATTTTTCCTTGCCGAAACACATCGTCAAATTGTTGATCGCGACTTTTCGATGCCGCGCGTCCAGCGTATAAACGATTCCGCCGAGAAAACGTCCCACCCGGCTCGCGCCGTCGAGCGACAGTTTTTGAAACAAGCCGATGATTCCGCTCGCCAAGTAATAGAGAATCGTATCCATCGTCAGCGGAAACAGATTTTGCGGACGCAATCCTGGAAACCGTCGGCGCCGTTAAGAATTTTGATTTCCACGCGCATGAAATAAATCGGCAGGTCGCGGCGGTCGAGCTTTGGAAACCGCACCGCGTCCTTTTGCGTGGTGATGATCAGTTCGGCCTGGCGTTTCTTTCCGCGATTGATGGCGTTGAGAATTTCCTGCTGGGAAAACCGATGATGGTCGGCGAACCGCTTCGAATAAACCAGCGAGCCCGCCAGCGCCGCCAAACTTTCCTCAAAACTTTCCGGCTGCGCGATGCCGCTCAACGACGCCACGCGCCGGCCCCTAATTAAATCCAGCCCGTGCTGCTGCCCGGTGAAGACATCCTCAAAATAAAGCGGATGATGAATGCACTCGATGATGCTCGCCGTAGGATTATGCTCCGCGATGCGTTTGCGCAACCCCTCCGTCTGCCCATCGCTCTTGGTGATAAAAATCGTATTCGCGCGCGCCAGGTGCGAAGGCGGCTCACGCAACGTCCCGCGCGGCAGCAAACGCTCGTTGCCAAACGGCTGCTGGCAATCAATCAAAACGATGTCATGCCGCCGCCCGCGCAATTTCCAATATTGAAACCCATCGTCCAGCAACAGCGTATCGCAGCCGAATTTTTCAATCGCGTAACGTCCCGCTTTCACGCGGTCCTTGTCCACAAGCACGACGACATTTTTGAGATTGGACGCCAGCATGAACGGCTCGTCACCCGCCGTTTCGGAATCGAGCAAAAGCGATTTGCCATCCGAAACCACCCTCGGCGGCGTGCTGTCCTCGCGGAACAAAATTTTATTCTTGAGCCGCACACTCAGGGGTGCGGGCTTGGAACGATACCCGCGTGAAAGGATCGCGACCGTGCGGCCCTCGTCCTGAAGTTCGCGCGCGAATTTTTCGACCACGGGTGTCTTGCCCGTGCCGCCGACGGTGAGATTGCCGATGGCGATGACCTGCACGCCGAGGGTGGAATCGCGCAGGATGCGGACATTGTAAAGAAACCGGCGAAATTTTACCAGGACTTGAAAAATCTTCGACAAAAAGTACAGCAGCGAGCGCACGATCGCGGCCCGGTAGCCGCGGCGTTGCTCAAAAATAACCTCAAGGAAGAAGGTTTCGAGATTTTCCGTCCAGTCACGGAAGTATTCGCGCATTGAACCAAGTGTGCCAACGGAGTGCGTTTTGGGCAAGCGGAACGGTGCGCCGCCGGGGCAAAAAAATGGCTTGTGATTTGCTTTGTATGTCCCGCAGGCCCGCAGATGCAAAAAATGCCGCATCAAAATGCGACGCCGCACAAAAATTGAGACAGTGTAGGACGCGCGATGACACGCGAGTCAGTTTCATATTGACTGTCCCTGGATAAGAAACGACAATAACTTATAGCATCGAGGTTATTACTGAGCCGTACGATTAATGTTCCCGGGTGGGAATGTCTCAGTGATAAGGTGTCGAGCGCTAACGACAATAATTATGCATAGTTTTACCTTTTGGATGACAATCGGGTTCATTGCCGCCGTGGTTTTCGCTTCATTTTTTGAATGGGCGCTCCACAAATATTTCATGCACCGCCCAATCGGGAAATTTGATTACGCCTTCCGCGCGCACGCTCTCGTGCATCATCAGACTTTCAAGGCCGACCATACCTATCATTTGATCAATGAGAAGGATAAGAAAACCATTCCGATGGCCTGGTGGAACGGCCCGGTGTTGATCGCCTTGGGCAGCCTGCCGTTCATCGCGGCTTCGTGGCTGGTTGGAACGTGGGCGATCATCGTCGGTTCAGTCATCGCCACGGCGTGCTATTACGGCGCTTACGAATACATGCACTGGTGCATGCATCTGCCGAAGAAGCGCGACATTGAACGCTCCGGGATTTATTTCCGCCTCAATGGTCATCATCTGCTGCACCATCGCTACATGCACAAGAATTTCAACGTCGTTCTTCCCCTCGCCGATCTGCTCCTCGGCACCTTGCTCCTCCGCTCGAAAGTCCATTTCAAACAAGCCGAAGGCCCCGCCGTCCCGAACGTCCAGCCGCGCGTCCGCAAACCGCATCTGCCGAAGTTCGCGACGATCAAATAATTTTTCGCAACTCCATTTACCGGCGTGATTGCCTCGGCAATCGCGCCGTTTTTATTTTCAGGATTGCCTATTTGAAAACTTGCTTACCTCATTGTGAAAGGCTCAACGTGAATTCAATATTTCTCGTCTCAACTTTTGCAAACGCGCCGTGGCCCGCTCGCGAGCGAACCGGTTTTTCCACGCGCTGGGATTGAGTATCCACGGCAAGCCTTCGCGCCGATTGTGATCGAACGCGCTCTTCGCATCCAGATAGGAAGTCAACTCATCCATCAATTCCGGCCAATGCAGCCGCGCGAATTCGTCATCGTTGATCGCGCCGTTGCGACGCCACAATTCCATCGCTGCCTTCAACACGGCATTAGCGCGCGCCGCTTCGCGATAGGTTTTCTTTTCCGCATCCGAACCGCCCGCCGGATGCACAAGAAATGATGAAAAATGTCCCGGCACAACTCCGAACACCGCTTCCGCCGCGTGTTGCAAACCCCACGCACCGTCGCCCGTGGTGCCGAACTCCGTGGGAAACGGCAGGCGCTTCATCAATTCCGTGCGGTATAAATTGCTGGCCGAGCTTCCGAGGATCGCGCCCTTCATCTGCATCACCGCAAAAATCACCGCTTCGAGTTTCGCCAACCGTTGCGGTGCGGTGACGTTGAGCATGGCGATGATGTCGTCAATCGGCCACCAGTTATCCGACAGCGGTTGATCGTTCAAATCGCGAAACGCCGGTTTGCTGATAACCACGTCGCATTTCAAATCATCCGCCGCGCGCAAAAGTTTTTGGATGCCTTCGCGCGTGATTAGGTCGCCAGTCGTTGCGATAAAAACAAATTCGGACCGCACCTGCGCGATGCCGTGGTTCCATGACGCATATAATCCCGGCGGATGCGTCGCGTAAGTGACTCGCGGATGTTTAAGATGCTCGCGCAAATATTCGAGCGTGCCGTCCGTCGAGAAACTGTCCACCACCACCACTTCCGCCGCGAGATCTAGCCATTCGCCCAGCCCTTTCAGATGCGCGGGCAAATAGGGACGCGAGTTTTTTGTGGGAATGACGACGCCCAGTTGAGGCAATGATTGGTCGGTCGGTTGCGGCATGGTTCAGGGAGCACTGGCATCCCTGTGGGCGTGCGCGCTCAAAAAGTATGAACCATGTTTACCACGAAGCTGTAAAGGCAAAAGGTGGATTGACCGCGGGTCCCTACAGAAAGCGGTCCGCAAAAATGCTTATGCCGACACCCGCGCCGCCGGAACAAATTGCGGCTCGGTCATGACCGGCTCGACCGCTGAGGGAACAAACGCCTTCGGCTCTTCCACCTCGTAACCATGCAACCGCAAAGTTTTCCCGGCTTCACTCAAAAATGCGGCGACGACTTCGGGCGGCATTTCATCTTTGTGACTCCCCGCCACGCCGCGCCGGAAGAAAAATTTATCCTTGGGCCATGCACTCTGTCCGCCCCAGCCGATGCTCGCTTCCTTTTCACGAAGACTGCTGAATTGCGCGCCCTCAGCCACGGCGCTCAACGCCGCGCGATCCCGGAGCAAACCAATAAATTCGCAAAAACGCTCCAGCTCCGTGACCGGCTGTTCGAGCATGTCCTCGTATTTGATCACGATCATTTGTGCGTCGAAAGGATTTTGCGTCCACGCTTCGACGTGCTCATGCCACTTCGACGAAGAATGGCGGATGGGATTATTGACGAACTCAAGAAAATTCAATTTCCGTTTTTCCAACGCCTCGGCGTAATGCAAAAATGAGACCATCGCGTCGCGGCCATCGCGCAACAAATAAACCACGCGACGATAATGCGGCTGCGGCAGTGCGTGAGACTTGAAATAAGTGGGCGTGGAGTAGCGGCGGTAAAATTCATTGGCATGCACGTCGGGCACGAGATCGCTGGCGAGCGACGGCGGACCGACGCGCGGATTGACACCATGCACCAGCCCTGATACCAGGTTTTGAAACCACGTATTTCCCGACTTGGGATAGCCCACGATAAAAACATCTTGTGGGAGGGTATCGTGGATGTAGGAAAAACCTTTGGGGACGCGGGGACGTTGAAAGGGGAGAAATTTCTTAAGAAAATGGGCCGGTTTGCCAGCACGTATCATATACAACAGCTTTCTATTATTTCCGCAGGCAGCACGCACCGCCGCACGAGTAGGGCACAACTTTGCACGCGAGGTGCGTCACATCAAGTTATTTGTCCACTGGATCCCGAGGAACCACAACTTATATGACTCATGGCCAGGACAAATGTTACAACCTATTTAGCCCCGTTTTGCCGGTTGCGCAAATCGAATGGGAACCTCCACCGTGGATTTATTTAAATTTGTGCGTCTGCGGGCGCTCTGTTACTAGTAGGGCGTGTCATCTGTTAAGCCCGGACATTATACTTCGCTGAAATCGTTCCGTAAATGGTTCGAGACCGGCAAACCTTGCCTCACGTACCACAAAATCGGTCCGCGCCCGGCCGGCGTGCGCATCAAGGGCCTCTACGTCAGTGCCGACCTTCTGAAACGCCAGCTTGAGGAACTCGCCGAAGCCGGTTTCCATACTCCCGCTTACGGCGAAATGCCCGCCAGTTCAAACGCCGCCAAAGCCATTTCGCTTACCTTTGACGACGGCTTTCTCAATGCCTTTGAAAGCGCCCTTCAACCGCTGGCGCAACATCGTTTTCGCGCCATGCTCTTTCTCGTGGCCGACCGCCTTGGCCAATATAATGAATGGGAAACTCTCCTCGGCGAAGTGCGCGAACCGTTGATGGATGCCGCCCAGGTGCGCGATTGGCTGGCCGCCGGTCACGAGATCGGTGCCCACACGCTGACGCATCCGTTTCTGACCCGCGTCAGTTCCCGCGAGGCCCGCGAGGAAGTTTTCTCCAGTAAGAAAAAGCTCGAAGATCAATTCGGCGTGCCCGTGCAGCATTTTTGCTATCCGTATGGCGATTGGAACGACCACGTGCTCGACTTGGTGCGCGAAGCCGGTTACGCCACGTCCTGCACCACGGACTTCGGGGTGAATACCACCACCACGCCGCCGCTGGAATTGAAACGCATCATGGCGCGGCATCGTTCCATCAGCATCAAGGCGATCAAGGCGCGCCTCGCGAGCTAGGCACTCTCTCATCCATTGAAACCGCCCCTCGACATCGCCGAAATCGTCCGCCAGCAAGCCGCGTGGACGGTCCAATGGCATGACGCCGCCACCCCGCCGCGCACCGGCGCGCCCTGGCCCGCGATCGAACAGAATCACCGGATGAATTTCGATTTGTGGCACGAGGAAGACATTGCGCGCCGCGACGACCTCGGTTCCGACCGCATCCGCGAAGCCAAGCGCGTGATTGACCGTTGCAACCAAACCCGCAATGACGCCGTCGAACAAATAGACGTCTGGCTGCTCAGTCAGTTGCCGCCCGCCAACCTTGCCAGCCCGCAACATTCGGAAACGCCGGGCATGATCATTGACCGGTTGTCCATTCTTTCGCTGAAGCTCTACCACATGCGCATCGAAGCGGCGCGCGAGACGGTCAGCGAGGAACATCGAACCAAATGCCGCAACAAAGCGCTCATCCTCGAGGAGCAAACGCGCGACCTCGAAAAGTCCATGGCCGATTTGCTGGCGGCATTCGGTAATGGCTCGCGACATTTCAAGTTGTACCGCCAATTCAAGATGTATAACGACGCCTCGCTCAACCCGCAGCTTTACGGCACGAAATAATCCCATGCCGCAAGTCAACCGGTCTGCCCGCCCGCGCTCCGTTGAGACTTTCTACGCGGACACGCGCAACGCCCGGCGGATCGTCGTCCTCGAACCCGGCGTTCTCGGCGATACCGTTCACTTGCTGCCCGCACTTTGGACCTTGCGCGAAAATTATCCCGATGCCGAGATTCACGCGACGTGCAGTCCTGTGGGCGAAAAGATTTTGCGCCTCGCCGGTTGTTGCGACCGCTTGTGGCCGCTTCAGCAATCCCACGCGCAACGCACCCTGAGCGAGCAATTCAAAGTGCTTCGCGCGTTGCGGCGTCTCCGCATTGACGCCTCTTTCAATTTCAACGACAACGACCGCAACACCATTCACGCCGCCATCGTAAGCGCGCGTCATCGCGTCGGGCAGAACCGCGGCAACTGGCATTTCTGGAGCCGTTTCTGCATCCCGAATTGGCACTTCGCACCCCCCGAAGATCGTCAACTACCGATGTACGAACAGCAGCGCCGCTTGCTCGAAGCGTGCGGAATGACTCTAAAGCCCGCGAAGTTCAACCTCACCCTGCCCGCCGAAGCGCATGCGTGGGCCGCTGCCAATGTGCCCGCCGGCGCGATTCATTTCGCCGTCAATTCCAGCACGCACTTGCGCGAGTGGCCTTTGGATAAATGGATTGAACTCGGCCGCCGTTTGCTGGCGGACAATCCCGCGCTTGAAATCGTCGCCACCGGCAGCCCGCAGGCGCGCGATGCCCAGCGCCATGAACAATTAATCGCGGGCGTCAACAATCCCCGTTTAAAAGTTTTGCAAGCTTCGCCGATTGAATTGGCCGCCTTGTTCGCGCGCTGCGCATTGCAGATTGGCGGCGATTCCGGCGCGCTGCATCTCGCACTCGCCATGAACACGCCGACCATTGCGCTTTATCGCGAATATCCCACGATGGCAGAATGGGCTCCGCGTGGGCCGCGCGCGCGCGTTCTCTCAGTTCCGTGTTCCTGTATCATGGAAAAAAAAGCCGCCTGTGATAACGCCGCCACCGCGCGCTGCATGGAACATCTGCCGGTCGAAACCGTCTTCGCCGCCGTGAAGGATTTGTTGAAAGCCACGTCGTAAAATGAAATCGGCCATGCCTTTGCGCATATTGATGTTGAAAAGCCAGAGCGCGGGCATCGGTGATTTATTGCGCGGCTCGGCCGCATGGCGCGCGCTCAAGGATCGTTTTCCCGGCGCGGAATTACATCTGCTGTTTCTGACGCGGGAGCCGGGTTACAGTTCAGAACGATTCATCGCGCGACACCATCTCTTGAACAGTTTTTGTTCGCTCGACAAACGCACCAAGGGCATCGCGGGCTGGCGCAAACTTTTTTTGGCCGCAAAAGCTTACGCCGAAACTTTTCATCCCGATCTCATCATAGATTTTGAGCCGAAAGGCGCGCGCACGTCGTTGCTGGCTTTTTTGCTTGGGCGAAGTCTCGGTGCGACGACGGTCGGCATCAATGAAGTCCCGTTGCGCGGCGCGTTTTACGATCTCGTCGCGGTCTCGAACAAAACCTTCGCGACCCAGCGCGGTTTGCCCGAATGGTTTGAATATACCAATCGTGATTTTGTCGCGCTGTCCGCGCTGGGAATCGAGCGCGGACACACCGCCATCGAACTCGAAGAAACCATCGAGGGCCGCGAATTTCGCGAACAGTTTCGCCGCCGCCACGGTTTGCCCGAGAATGCGCGTTTGCTCGGCCTGAACATTGGTTGTGGAACCCCCGGAGCCATCACACGCCGCCCTTCGCTGCCGCTGCTTTCAAAACTCACCGCGCAGCTTGAAAAAACTTATAACCTGCATTTGGTTGTGGGTCTCGGTTCGCCTGCCGAAGCCGAAGTGGACCGCGAATTCGTCGAGCTTCACAAACTGGATTCCGATGCGCCCGTGATCAATCTCAACGGCAAAACCAGCTTGCTCGAATTAAGCGGTCTTATCAAAACGTGCGACCTTTTCATTACGGGCGACACCGGCCCCTATCACATGGCGGTTGGCTTGCGCACGCCGACCCTGACCGTTTTTAATCACGAGTACTCCATCGCCTATCATTCGCATCCGTGGGTGAAGTGCGTGGTGGCCGCGAATCTCGAGGATGTTCCCCGGCTCGCGCACGCGGCGGATGAATTGCTCGCGGCAAAACCTCCGCAGTAAATCCTTTGCAGCCAACGTGCTTCTGATGCAGATTCATCCTCATTGACATGGTGCTGTTCCTCAAAAAGCTGTTGCATCTCTGCCGCCCGTATCGCCAGCGGCTGGTGCTCGGCGTAATGACGGGACTCATCGGCGGCGCGTTGGAAGCGCTGCTCATGCTCAGCATCAAGCTCGCCATAGACGTGGCCTTTCCCGGCGCGAACACGCTTTCCGCGAACACTCCCACGTTCACTCCCGGCAGCATCTTGAGCGTGCCCGCTTTTGTGAGTGAACTGCGCGAACCCACGAATCAGGTTTCGCAATATCTCGTGGCGCACTTTTCTCCGGCCACCCGGCAAAAACTTTCCACCTTCAACACCACCAACACGCCGCCGCTTTTCGCCGAATCGCTCGCCGGTGAACTCAACGTCACCCTCCTCGACCCGTCGCTTTACAATCCACAACTATTTCCCAGCCAAATTCTCAGTCCCAGCGCGCGCGTTCTAATGGCGCAAAAACCCGATGTCAATAATCTGGCCAAGCGCAATCGTGTGCTGCTCGAAAGCGCCTATCCCGGTGTGCTGGCGACGGTCAAGCTGCCCTTCCTCGACAAACATCCGTGGGCGCGCGAAGAGTTGGCGCGGCTGACGAGTTTGCTGCCGGACATCCACAGCAACCGCACCTTGAGCATCGCTTTTGTGATTCTCGTGATTCCCCTGATGATGCTGTTGCGCGGCGCGGTCTCGTACTTGAACGTCTATTTTCTGCAATGGGTCGCGGTGCGGGCCATCACGGACTTGCGCACGAAATTGTTCGCGCACCTGATGAACCTGCCGCTGGCGTTCATGAATAAATTAAGCACCGGCGAATTGATTTCGCGCGTCATGGGCGACACCGTTTCGGTGCAAAACGCCATCAGTAATTCGCTCGTGGTGATCATCAAGGACCCCGCCACTTTGATCGGCTTGATCGTGCTGCTGCTCTGGCAACAGCCGATGCTCACGCTGGTTTCCCTGATTGTGTTTCCCGTCTGTCTCGTGCCGATCGTCATTTACGCGCGCAAGGTCCGCCAATCAAGCCGCGCCATCCAAAATCATTACGCCGAACTCGCGCGCATCATCCACGAATCCTTCACCGGTAATCGCATCATCAAGGCTTACAATCTTGAAAGCAACGTGGTGGCGCAATTTCGCGATGCCTCCGGCCGTTTCATCGGCCATTACATGCGCTCGGTGCGCGCGGGTGAAATGCCCGGGCCGCTCATCGAATTTTTTGGCGCCATCGGCATCGCCTGTCTCTTCTACTACATCCTCGTCATCGCGCGGCAGGCGATTGATGTCGGCTCGTTCGTGCTGTTCGTCGGCAGCGTATTTTCCATGTATAAACCGGTCAAATCGTTGAGCCGTCTTTACAGTCAAATCGAACAGGCCAACGCCTCCAGCCAGCGCGTGTTTGAATTGCTCGACACAGTTTCCACATTGCCCGAACCGTCAAATCCCTTGTCATTAAAGGCCGTCGGTGCGGAAATTCGCTTTGAATCAGTCAATTTCAACTACGACGCCAAACCCGTTTTGCACGATTTTTCGCTCATAGTGAAACCCGGGCAGATGGTCGCGCTCGTTGGCCTGAGCGGCTCGGGAAAAACCACCATCGCGAATCTTCTCCTGCGCTTTTACGATCCTCTCAGCGGCGCGGTGCGCGTCGGCGGCGTGAATATTCGCGATGTCACAACCCGGGATTTGCGCAGCCAAATCGCGGTGGTGACTCAGGAGACTTTGTTGTTCGACGAAACCATCCGCCGAAATATCGAGATGGGCCGCCCGGGCGCAACCGAGGCGGAAATCATCGCCGCCGCCAGGCACGCCCACGCGCACGATTTCATCATGGAAAAACCCCAGGGCTACGACACGATGATCGGCGAAAAAGGCGTGAATCTTTCCGGCGGCCAAAAGCAGCGTCTCGCCATCGCGCGCGCGATTGTCAAAAACGCGCCGATTCTCATCCTCGACGAAGCCACCAGCGCGCTCGACACGCAGGCCGAACGCGGAGTGCAAACCGCTCTTGAAGAACTAATGGTGGGCCGCACCACCCTGTGCATCGCGCATCGGTTGTCCACGATTCAAAACGCGGATGTCATCGTCGTGTTGGAACAGGGCCGCATCGTGGAAACCGGCCGCCACGAAGAGTTGATGAAGCACGACGGCGTCTATCGGCGGCTATACGAATTGCCGTCCGAAGGCTGACGCACCTATATGAAGGCACTCGTAACCGGCGGCGCGGGATTCATCGGTTCGCACCTGGCCGAGGCGTTGTGCCGGCGCGGGGCCAGCGTGATCGCGCTGGACAATCTTTCGCTTGGGAAAGTCGCCAACCTCGCGTGGCGCGGAAACGGCGATACGCTGGAATTTGTCGAAGGCGATGTCGCGAACGAAACGCTGGTGAAAAAACTTATCGCCGGTTGCGATTGGGTTTTTCACGAAGCCGCCATGCCTTCGGTTCCGGTCTCGGTCGCCAAACCCATCGAAACCAATGCGCAAAATATTGATGCGACCTTGCGCCTGCTGGTTCTCGCGCGCGACGCGGGCGTGAAACGATTTTTATTCGCGTCGTCCTCTTCGATTTACGGCGACGTGGATGTGCCCGCCAAGCACGAAGCCTTGCCGCCGAGCCCGCTCTCGCCGTACGCGCTGCAAAAATATGCCGCCGAAAAATATTGCCAGTTATTTCACCGGCTCTACGGCTTGCCCACGGTGGCGTTGCGTTATTTTAACGTGTTCGGGCCGCGCCAGGCATTCGGTTCGCCGTATTCGGGCGTCATCGCGAAATTTTGCACCGGCATGCTGGCGGGCAACGCGCCGGTGATTTATGGGGATGGCTTGCAGGCGCGTGATTTTACTTTCATCGCAAATGTCGTGCACGCAAACCTGCTCGCCGCCGAAGCGCCGGATGCCGCCGGAAAAGTTTTCAATGTCGCCGCCGGCCAAAGCATTTCGTTGCTGGATCTCGTCGCCGAACTCAATCGCCTTACCGGCCAGAATTTGCAGCCGCAATTCGAGCCCATGCGCACCGGCGACGTGCGCTCCTCGCTCGCCGATATTTCCGCCGCCCGGCGCGAGCTTGGCTATGAAGTCGAAGTGACGTGGCAGGAGGGCTTGCGGCGAACCCTGGATTTTTATCGCGGCGCGGCAAAGTAAGGGAAATTTTTTCAAGCCCTTGACAGACCCATTGCCCGCGTGCTTTATTGAAAGCCATTCGCGCGCGTGAATAAAATTTTCCAACCCGGAAAAATTGCCCGGCCTGCTTCAGGTTTCGTGCTGACGGCGTTGGTTCTGCTTCTCTCGTTCGCCGGCGCCAGCCCGCAACTTCACAAACTGCTCCACCCGGACGCCGACTCGCCGGACCATAGTTGCGCCGTTACACTTTTCGCCCACGGCCAGGTGGACGCCGCCAGCGTCTCGACCGTGGTCGTCGGCATCGCCGTTCTTTTCGTCGGCATCGCCCTGCTGGCCGAAACCTTGGTTCTTCCCCTTGCGGACTATCGTTATTCTCCGAGCCGCGCTCCTCCCGTTTCATAGCCGGATCCAAAACCATCTCGCCAAATCCGTCTGTTCACAGACGGGTTTCGTCGGGCTGTGGAGAAACAGTTTCAACTGCGTTTTGGGTTCAACTCACTTGGCGGATATTCACCTGTGATCTCTCCATCCGGGCGATGATTCTCCGCTAAAAAATTAATCCGTTCGAAATGGCTTTTACGCCGCGCCTTTTGGTGTGGCCGCAATCGCCGTGAACCTCAATCCATTGAAAACTTTTAATATTTGTCCCAGCTATGAAAACCTCTCTTTTTCCATCTCCATCATTCCGTCGCAACATTCCCCCCACCAACCGGCGCGCTTATTGGACGGTCATTGCCCTCGCATCCCTCGGTGCCACGGCTCACGCGCAAACCACCAATGCCCCGGCCATTCCCACCCCTACAAATACAACGCCGGCATCCGTCCTTGACACCAACATAACGCAGCTTCACGACACCACCGTCTTCAGCAAGCTCGATCAGGCCCGCACCGCCATCCTCCCGGATCTCGGCGCCACCGTTTCAACGATGAGCGCTGCCCAAATCAATTCCGGCTCGCGCGGCGCGGATGCGCCTTTCAACGAACTCATCCTGCGCTTCCCCGGTGTCGCGCAGGATTCGGCGGCGAACGGCGATCTTCACGTTCGCGGTGAACATGCGAATTTGCAGTATCGCATCAACGACGTGTTGCTGCCCGAGGGCATCACCGGCTTCGGTTTGGAACTCGACCCGCGCTTCGTCGAAAACCTGAAATTCATCACTGGCTCGCTTCCTGCACAATACGGCTTTCGCACGGCGGGCGTCGTGGACATCCAGACCAAGAGCGGCGCGTTTGAAAACGGCGGCCAATTCGAGATGTTTGGCGGCAGCCACGATACCTTGCGTCCGTCCATCGAATACGGCGGTTCGGAGGGCAACCTGAATTACTTCGTGGATGCCAGCTACGAGCATAATACCCTCGGCATCGAAAATCCGCAGCCCACCAGCGAAGCCATCCATGACAAGACCGACCAGGGAAAACTGTTTTCTTATTTCTCGTACCTCCTCGACGACACCAGCCGCGTCAATATCATGCTCAGCGCATCGGACAGCAACTTCCAGGTCCCCGATGTCACCGGCAACAATACCGCGGCTTTTCCCGGCGCGCCGGGACAGCCAGCCACGTTCGATTCCGCCAATCTCAACGAGAATCAGAACGAACAGAATTATTACGCGGTCGTCACTTATCAAAAAACCGCAGGCGACCTGAATCTGCAAGTCTCCGCCATCGGCCGCGAAAGCAGTGTCCACTTCATGCCCGATCCTGAAGGCGGCGATTTGTTTTTCGACGGCGCATCCAGCGATGTCTATCGCCGTCTCCGATCCGGCGGACTGCAAGCGGACGCGAGTTATTATTTGAACGATAAACACACCTTGCGCGGCGGAATGATCTTCGATGGCGAAACTGTTTATGCTGGTTCGCTCAACACGGTCTTCGACATTGATCCGATGTCGGGCGACCTCAGCGGCCCGCGGCAGATCCCCGACAGCCAGCATCTTTACGGTTTGTTCACCGGTTTCTATTTGCAGGACGAATGGAAAATCCTGCCGCAAGTGACGATCAACTACGGCGCGCGTTTTGATATTTTCAATTCATCCTTCGACAACGAAAATCAACTCAGCCCGCGCGTCAATATCATCTACGAACCCACGGATAAAACGACGCTCCACGCGGGCTATGCGCGTTACTTCACACCGCCGCCGGTGGAAAATGTCCCTTCGAGCGCGGTGGCGCTGTTCGATAACACATCCAACGCGGCAGGCACTGATCAGGACAGTCCGGTGAAAGCGGAGCGTTCGCATTATTTCGACGCCGGCGTCAGCCAGGAACTTTTTCCGGGCTTCCGCGCGGGCGTGGATGGTTATTATAAAAAAGCCAAGAACCAGCTCGACGACGGTTTGTTCGGGCAGACGTTGATTCTCTCCGCGTTCAACTACGCAAAGGGCGAAGTCTATGGGACCGAGTTCACCTTTGATTATACGCACGGCGGTTTTTCGGCCTATGCGAACATCGCGTATTCCGTGGCGAAGGGTGAGGACTTCGTGTCCTCGCAATTCCTGTTCGACCCGGGCGATATCGCTTACGCGCAGAACCATTACATCAACCTGGACCACGATCAAACCGTGTCCGGTTCATTCGGCGCCTCTTACAAGTTTAACGAGACGAAGCGTTTCGCCACGATGTTTTATGTGGATGCCCTTTATGGCAGCGGCCTGCGTACCGACTCGACCGCAGCCGATGGCTCCAACATCCCCAACGGCGGCACCGTGCCTTCCTACTACACCGTGAATTGCGGCGTGGAGCAGGTCTTCAAGCTCAACCACAAGCAATCGCTGAAAGCGCGCATTGACCTGGTGAATCTCACCGATGCGGTTTACGAATTGCGCGATGGCCAGGGCGTGGGCGTCAACGCCGCGCAATTTGGCGCGCGGCGCGGAATCTTCGGTTCATTGAGTTACACATTCTAAGTAATACAAATGGAACCAACCCACTCCAGTTCGCAGCCACGATTGAAATCCGAACTCGCGCGCCTGTGTCTTCCGGCCGCGCGGCGTGATCCCAATCGCAAGCTGGCGTGGGCGAATTCCATTTGCTTTCTTTTTCTGCTCATTGGGGTGACGGGTTTGAATCCCGTCACCTCCATCATCAAAAAACCTCCGCCGCTGGAACAAACGCTTCCTGTCATCATCACGCCGCCCGCGCCGACGCCCACGCGCGTGGAAGCGCGCACCGAACAACAGCCAAAGGAACATCCGGAAACCGCGCGGGTCGTGGCTGTGGTCGCGCCAATGCCCTCGATCAATTTTTCCGTGCCAACGATCGGCAATCTCATTGTTCCCATGTCGCTCGCCGTCGCGCCGCCGGAAAATCCATTGGCGCCGCTCGTTGCCGCCCGCAATGAACCCTCCACCATTCACAGCACCGGCACCGGCGGCGAACGGCCCGATCCGCCCTATCCGAAACTTGCCTCTGACCTTGGGCAGCAGGGAACCGTCGTGTTATTATTGACGGTGGATGCCAATGGCAGCATCACCGGCGCCACGATAAAAACCACATCGGGGTCATCCATTCTTGACCGCGGTGCGCTTGAATTCGTGAAGCGGCATTGGCTGTTGCCCGCCGGCGCGCCCGGCCGCATTTTTGAGGCGCCCATTCACTATATTCTCTCTCAATAATTTTTTTTCATGACCATCAACCTCATTAACTAAAACAAACCAAATTCGTATGCTTGCAAATATCGCCGTTCAATTTTTTCTTCAGGGTGGCCCGATCATGTGGCCGATTCTCGTCGCCGCGCTGGTCGCAGTCGCGGTCGTCGGCGAACGCGCCTTCTGGTGGTGGCGCGAAAGCCGGAACAAATCGCCGCAACAACTGGAGCAGGTGCTCGCCGCTTTGGAAAATTCCGACGTGGCTTCCGCCGCCAAATTATCCGCCAACTCAACCGACGCCGTGGTGCGCATGATCCATCAAGGCCTGGAACATTCGCATAGTTCGCTGGCGGGCGCGTTGCAACTCGCCGCGGGCATCGAACTCGAACGCGCCGGACGTTACCTCACGGTAATGGATACCCTCGTCACGCTCGCGCCGCTGCTGGGTTTGCTGGGAACCGTCACGGGTTTGATGGGCGCGTTCCTGAAAATCGGCAGCGCGGAACTTTCGGTGGCGGCGGTGACGGGCGGCATCGGCGAGGCGTTGATCGCGACCGCCTGCGGACTGGGCATCGCGATTTTTACGCTCATCCCGTTTAATTTTTTCAACGGCAAACTGGCGCGGTTGCAATTCGAGTTGGAAACGGCGGCGACGAATGTCGAGGTCATGGTGCAGTCCGGCAAAATCAGCGCTGAAAAAATCTCCGCATGAAGCTCCCCTCGCCCATTCATCGGCGTCATTCGCGGATCGAAATCATTCCGCTAATTGACATCATGTTTTTCCTGCTGGCGGCGTTCATGATGGTCAGTTTGCAGATGGACCAGACGAAAAATATCCACGTCAATCTGCCGTCCGCGCCGCAAGCGCCGCACAATTTCAAGCCGGGCATGCTGCTGATCGCCGTGGATAAATCTGGCTCAGCGTGGCTGGAGAAAAAACAGATTTCGCCGGCGGACCTCGGCACGGTTTTGAGCAATCGTTTCAAATTGGACACGAACCTGCCCGTCTTCATCAGCGGTGATCGCGATGCACGCGAAGGCGCCATTCAGGATGTGCTTAAAGAAGTTCGCAGCGCCGGAGCGCAGAAAATCGCCTTCACTGTCGGCGGTGAAGCGAACGATTCGGAGGCCAAACCATGAAAATTCGTTCGCCCATCAAGCGGCGCCGCGCGCGGCTGGAAATCGTGCCGCTGATTGACATCATGTTTTTTCTATTGGCCTCGTTCATGATGGTGAGCTTGCAGATGCAAAAGCTTCGCGCGCTCAACGCCAGCCTGCCCACCGCCACGCTTGCCACTTCCAACGCCAAGCCGGACATCCTCAACCTGACGGTGGATAAATTCGGCCAGGTGCAGGCGGACCAAAAACCGGTCACGCTGGACGAACTCACTCGCCTGCTCGACGAGCGCCATCACGCCAACACCAATCTGCCGGTTTATCTCAGCGGCACTCGCGACGCCTCCCACGGCTCGGTCATTTACGTGCTCGACCTGGTCAAACGCGCGGGCATCCAGCGCGTGGCCATCGCCCTCAACTCTTCCTCGGAATCCTCCGCCCCATGAAAAATTTTCAACAAAACCTGCTCATCACTTTTGCCATCGCCTTGTGCCTGCTGTGCGCCGTCCAATGGCGAAACCAGGCGCGGCAACAAAACGCCTACCAGCAACGCGGACAAATCATCTCCGATCAACTCGCCGCCATCCAGGGCTACACCAACAGCATCAGCGCACTTCAAACTCAGTTGGCTCAAACCGATTTGCACATCAGCGAATTGCGCGCGACGATTCGGACAAATGACGAATTTATCCTCGCGCAGAAACGCCAGATCAACGCGGCCGAGGCCGAGAATCAAAGCCTGACCAACGATGTCGCGCAATATCGCGCGGCAGTGGACACGCTCCAATCGCGCTTGAAGGAGGCAAGCGATGGAATCCAAAAACAAAACGATGCCATCAAGCAACTGGCCGCGCAGCGGGACGACTTTGTCCAAAAGCTCAACGCTAGCGTCAAAGACCGCAACGACATCGTGGCAAAGTATAACGACCTGGCCGCGCGATTCGAGAAACTTGCGCCCAAACAGCAGTAGGTTTTTGCGCGAGAATTCCACCCAAAGCGCGTGACCATCACTCATTGTTGACGTTAAGGAAGCTAATTTGAGCTTCACATCCCTCGCGGCATCATACCTGCTCAATGCTACGGGAGCACTGTTTGTCGTGAGCCCTAAAACTATGCGTGCGAACCTTGGTTGCGGAATTGAGCGCGGCGACCCTCCCCGGCGAACGCGAAAGGCGGCTTTTACCCTGATCGAACTGCTGCTCGTTATCGCGATCATCGGCATTCTGGCCGGGTTGCTTTTGCCGGTTTTGCAGTCGGCCAAGGCGAAGTCCAGGCGCATTGAGTGTGTGTCGAATCTGCATCAGACCGGGCTGGCGTTTCAGATTTTCATGCACGACCACGACAGCAGGTTCCCGATGGAAGTCTCGACGAATAACGGCGGCACCTCCGAATACATCAACAACTCCTATCTCATTCCCAACCGGTTTTATTTTCAATATCGCTCGTTCCAGGCCCTGTCGAACGACCTCGCCAACCCGGCGGTGCTGGTTTGCCCCACCGATCGCGAGCGTTTTGTCGCAAGTGATTTTCAGCAATTCAATGATTTTAACGTGAGCTATTTCATGGGCGCGAATGCCGATTTCGGACAGCCCAATTCGATCCTGGCGGGCGACCGCAATATCACCAATGCCTCGCTGGGTGATGTGACCATCCTGCGTCTGGGGGATGGCACCACGATTAATTGGACGAGCGCGATGCACGTTTTCAAGGGCAACATTCTTTACGCCGACGGGCGTGTCGAAGAATTGAATTCAATGAGCTTGCGCCTCGCCAGCGCCGAAACGCCGCGCATGATGGATTTGGTGCTGCCCTCGGCGAATCCTAACGGTCCGCCTCTGCTTGGTCCCGCCGCTTATGCCATGTATCCGACGCTCAAACCGCCGCCGGGAATGGCCATGCCCAGACCGAGAGTGATCGCGTCGGAAAATCCATACCCAACGGGTAATCCGCGCCGTCCCGCTTCATCTCCTTCTTTCGGCTCGAGCAGTTCAGCTTCATCCACGCCGGCTTATGCGCCTGCGCCGGTGAATAACAGCGCTCTCTTCGGCGGCGGCCCGGTGGCCAATCCTGCTCGTCCCACACCGGCGCCCGCCGCAAAACCCGTCGTCACGAATGCGCCAGCGCTGGTCGAAGAACCCGCCCCGATTGTCATGGCTCAGGCTGCCGTTCCAGTTCCCACCGTGCATTCAGGTCATGGTTTGCTGGTTTTGATGCTACTGGTTTCGACCATGCTGTTCGCGGCTGAAGTCGTGCGCCGCCGTCTCAAAAACAATCCCACGCCTCAGCCGCAATCCATCCGCCAGCCGTCCCGCCCGCGCACCCCCTTTGATCGTTAGCCGCGCGCGCATCTGTGTTTTCATTCCCCCGATAAGGCAGCGTTCCCATTTTAAACGCACAGACAAGTTCTCGTGCAATCTTTCACTCCCGGCATTATCTTGCGACGATGAAATTGTTTTACACCGGGCCGGTGATAAACACGGAGATGTTGATCATGATGCTGGAAAAGCACGGCATCAGCGCGACCCAGGAATTTGTTGACCCCGCCTTGCCCGATGACGGCGACCTGAATCGCCTCGCGAAAGTTTTCGTGCCGGAAACCGATTACGACCGCGCCCACCAGCTTTTTTACGCCGAGCGCGAAGATGAATTGTAAAACCGTTTCATCGTCAAATCTTCCAGGCCGCGCCGCAAAAGATGTCAATTTGCCCGGCCAATGTTATAAAGCGTTCGTGAATGAGTTTTGCAAACGGGTGACCCTCACGCTGGCCGCGATTTTGATCGCGCTGCCCCTGACCGCCGCCACGCCAACGCTCGGCAAAGATGCTTTGCGCAAACTCGTCCGCCTCCCGTCCATCACTTTCCAGCCGAGTTGGACCTACGACCCGGAATCCGGCTTCGTGATGGGCTCGGCCATTGAGGATTTTACGCGCGAGATTACCAGCGTGCGCGAGAGCCTGAAAGATAACCCCAATGATGCTGGAAAATTTCTGCGTCTGGCCGAGCTTTACGCCGCCACACATGACGACGAAAACGCCCGCAAATCTTCCCTCCGCGCCGTCGAGCTTTATCGTGACCTGGCCAAATCCCAATCCGACGATGCCGACGTGCTGACATCCTTTGGCTCCGCCTTGCGCTTGTCCGATAAAATGAGCGAAGCCGAAAGCGTGTTGCGCAAGGCCGTGCAACTCGCGCCGAAGAATTGGCACTGCCGCGTGGCGCTGGGGCGGTTGCTCGATGCCGAGGCGCGCCGCGCAATTTATGATCGCCCGCCGCTGGCTCCCGAACGGCCCACTTCGGTCGAGGTCACGCTGGCTCAACAACGCCTCAGCGAGGCGGGAGACAATTTCGAACTGGCCGTCACCTCCGCAACGAACGAACCCGAAGCCTATTTTCGCCGCGGCATGCACCGCTGCCTGCGCGCCACGTTGTCCCGGCAAATCCGCGTTGCCCAAGGCGAAGAAATTTCCGACGTGGACCTGGCCGACAGCGCGTTTTCGCCCGACACTCTCGCCGATCTCCAACGCGCCAGCGAATTAAGCCCGCGCGATTACAGCCGCATCGGCGGAACGGCGATCTTTGGAATCTTCACCGCCTGTGAACATCGCGGCGTGGTGGACTGGTCGGAAGTTTCCTGGAATTCCTTGCCGGACAAAACCCAGCGTTCGTTGCATGACGCCATCACGCGATTGGAAAATCTCGGCCAGGATTCCGACCCGCACGTGGCTTCAGGCGCGCTCGAAGTTCTCGGAATTTTGCAGGGACCGATGCTGCACGAAACCCAAAGCTGCATCTCGACTCTTCGCCGCGCCGTCACGCTCGATGCCTCCCGCGAGCAGGCGCTGGAAGTTTTGGTTTCCACGCTGGCGCACGCCGGCCGCTATGATGAATTGCTTTCCGTCTGCGAAGATCGCGTGAAGCAAAAAGATTCCGAGCGCAGCCACATGCTCCTGGCGAAGGCTTACGAAAAATTGCAACAATGGGATGACGCCGAAAGCGAATTGCTGGAAGTGCTGCGCCAATCGCCGAATAACTTTCCCGCGAGCCTCGGCGTTGCTGCCGCGATCCTGCGCCGGAGCAACGCGGACGGCGACGGACTTCCGGAAGCCAATAGCTGGCTCTCGCGCGCGGAGGCGTTGCTGGGCCAGATGCCCGCGCTCGAACGCAACCAGCAACTCGTGATTGATCTCACGCTCATACGCAGCATTTATTTTGCGCTGACCGACGACCTGGATTCCGCGCGGCAATGGGCGCAGGCCGTTCTCAAAACCGACGGCAACAATAAACTCGCCCGCGAAATTCTTTCCGCAATGGATTATTAGATTCGGGCAAGCCGATATTCATTAACTCGCGCTTGCGCTATGCCCGAACTCGCGCTTGAATGACCGGGTGACGAATCTGGAGCTTTCAATTCATTTCTTTTTTCAGCTCGCGGTCATTCTGGCTGTCTGCCAGTTCGTCGGGTTTTTGGGGAAATATATCGGACAGCCGCAAGTCGTCGCGGAAATGCTCGCGGGGGTTTTGCTGGGGCCGTCCTTCTTCGGGCTTTTTTGGCCCGATCAGTTTCACCGGCTGTTTCCCGCCGAATCGCTGAAAATTTTATTTCCACTTTCCCAACTCGGACTCGCGGCCTACATGTTCGTTGTCGGCCTGGAATTTCGCATGGACATCATCCAGCGCCGCGCGACCAGCGCGATTGCGGTTTCGGTCGCCGGCATGGCCGCGCCTTTCATCCTCGGCGGCATTCTCGGCTGGTTTTTTTATCATCATACCGAACTTTTCCCGCCGCGCACTTCGGTGAGTGAGGCGGTCATTTTTCTCGGCGCAGCCATGTGCGTGACCGCTTTCCCGATGCTCGCGCGCATCATCCATTTTAAAAAATTGACCGGCACAACGATGGGCACGGTGGCGATCGGCGCAGGGGCTTTGAACGACGCGCTGGCGTGGTGTTTGCTCGCGGTGGTGCTGGCAAGTTTCGACGGCGTTTTCACTCATGCGATCGTCAACATCGTCGGTGGCACATTATATTTTATTTTTGCGCTGGTGGTGGTCCGGCCGATTTTGGCGAAATGGGGACGCGGCATCGAACGACGCGGAGAACTTTCGGACAGGGAATTTGTTATTTGTCTCGTGCTGCTGGTGATTGGCGCCTGGTTCACGGATGCCATCGGCCTGCACGCGGTATTCGGCGCGTTCATCATGGGCGTGGCGATGCCGCGCGGCTTCATCGCTCACGCCCTGATCGAACGAATCCAACCGTTGACCGTCGCGCTGCTGCTGCCGCTATTTTTCACCAACTCCGGGCTTAATACGCAGATAGGCTTGTTGAATTCTATTTATCTTTGGTGCATGACCGGACTGGTATTGATCGCGGCGATGGGCGGAAAAGGCGCGGCGTGCTGGCTGGCCGCGCGCGCCACCGGCGTGCCAAATCGCGAGGCGATGGGCATAGGCATTCTGATGAACGCCCGCGGCCTGATGGAATTGATCATCATCAATATTGGTTTGCAACGCGGCATCATCTCACCGGCGCTGTTTGCGCTGCTGGTCATCATGGCAGTGATCACCACGGTGATGGCTTCGCCAATTTTCGAATGGCTCGTCAACCGCCACATCTCCGCGCCGGAACCGCAACCGGTCGCTTCCGAAACTCCTTTTCCCATCGGACGCTAAATTAATAAGCGGCTACTTCACCGCTTCCACGTGCCAGTCGAAAAATAATTCATTGCGCGCCGTGCCGTGCGCGGGCGTTGGCGGAATCAGGGAATAATATTGCGCGAGGCTGACGGCGTTTTGCTGATCGGCATCCACCATCGCCCAGGACGACGACGGATCGCGGATTTCTTTTATGCGCTTGGTCGGTTCATTGGTCGTGCCGGGCGGCAGATTTGGCAGGTTCCCATACGGATACCCGAACGGCCGTGTGACAAAATCATTCGCGAGATTGGTCACGGTGATGCTAAGGATGTAGCTCAACGGCTGCCGCAATTTGGTTGTGAACGGCCCGTCCGTCGCTTCGTGCGTGATGCGCGCCGACGCCGGGCAAACCGCCTGTTTCACCAGCCCGACCGTCGGCGAGGGCGCAGGCAGCCCAAGGTAAGTCGGCAGGTAATACGAGAGGAACAACGTCGAGTTATTGTCATAGACCGGATAGAAGCCCTGCCACGCCGGACCGGGCAAAGCGTCGCCGTGTTCATCCGCGTACATGCTGACCGCGAGGGCAAGTTGCTTGAGATTATTCGCGCACTGGATTCGTTGCGCCGATTGTTTCGCGCGCCCCAGCACGGGCAATAATAACGCCGCGAGAATGGCGATGATGGCAATCACCACCAGTAATTCAATCAAGGTAAACGCCACAGCCAGCCGCCGTCTTTGAAAATGAGATCCCAAATGTTTGTTCATGCAATGCCTCCACGGTCGCGCTCAGTAATAAGCACTGGTTAGCTGCCAAGATATTATTTAGTAACTCGGTAAGTCCAAGCGCGTCTTCATTACCGGGTGGCAGGCGGAGCTGCCGCTCCGCCGTCCCAGCAAAGAGAACCATTTTAAACGGCACTTAGGCATAAAAGAATTTTTTTATGCGCGCTCGTGAAAGTAAGCGCGTGAAGTTCCTCCAGCGTCAGCCAGCGCAGCTTCAGCAATGCAATGATCTTGTCCGATGGCGCGGCTTTTGCCGAAAAAGCCTGCAACGTGATCCGATAGCGCGTGATCGAATGCTTCACAACACAAATAGGTTTGGAATCGGCAATCGCCAGATTCAGATTTTTATGAGCAAGATCGGTCAATTCATTTTGGACGTACGCCGCCGTTTGGAAATTCGGAAATTCCCAGAGATGCGCATTGACCACGCCCGCGGGCCGTTGACGGACGAGAAAGCGGCCACGCTGTTTGATCACCAGCGCCACATAATTTTGCTGAGTTGCCGCCGCGCGCGGGCCGAGATTGGGAAAGGCTTCCTCGCGATGAAGTTCGTGGGCGCGACATTGCGCGCGCAACGGACAGCGCGGGCAATCCGGCTGTCGCGGCGTGCAGATAAGCGCGCCCAATTCCATGAGCGATTGGTTGAGCGCAGAGCAGCGCGCGGTTTCTTTCGCGAACGATTCCGTTTTTAATCCCGCCGCCGCCGTGACCAGTTGCGACGCGAGATTCCACAGTTCTTTATTCGTGGATTTTTCCCGTGGATTTTCGGCGATGGCAAAAACGCGCGTGAGAACCCGGATGACATTGCCATCGAGAATCGGCTGCGGCTCATTGAAAGCGATGCTCGAAATCGCTCCCGCTGTGTACGGCCCGATGCCTGGCAACTCCAAAATACTCGCATGCTCCCGGGGAAAAACTCCCCCATGCCGTGCCACAATTTCCTGCGCGGCTTTTTGAAGATTGCGCACGCGCGTATAATAACCCAGCCCCTCCCAAAGCTTATGAATCAAATCGCTATCCGCCTCCGCGAGCGATTGGATCGTCGGCAACTTGCTCAACCAGCGTTCCCAATAAGGAATCACCGTCTTGACCTGCGTCTGCTGCAACATGATTTCGGACACGTGGATGGCGTAAGGATCGCGGATGCGCCGCCAGGGAAGATCGCGCGCGTTCGCGGCAAACCATTTTAGCAAAAAGGGAATCAGTGACTTTATTTTACGCTTTTCCAATTTATTAAATTTCGATTTTCACATTCGATTAGCTCACTTGCTGGCAAATAGATTTGCGGACACATTGAAAATTAGAAAGTATGAAAAACATAGTATGTTCGATGATTTTTCAAAACTGTACGAGGAAGTTTGTGCTGCGACAAAATGTCTTCATGATTGGAAGGCGTGCCATCCGCATTATCAACGGGTGCTTGATTACATTCACGCCCATCCTGGAGAACGCAGTCAAATTGCTAAAATCTTGAGCCGCAGCTTCAACATTTGCCTTTTGCAATTCCTTATGCCCACCTTGAGATGGCCAGAGATCAGGATTGCTGCTGAAGAACGAATGAAGGATGGCGGGAATCATTTTCACGACGGCGATTTAAAAGAGCTACTCGAAATTTACGCCGAGAAATAGTCAGAAAAACCTCAAGTATGTAAAGAATTGTGAGATAAAAATCTAAACGAGCCGTTCAATCTTCGCGTTCAAAAGAGCCCTTGCGCCAATGCGCCGGAATCTCAGACTCGAAAACCGACGCGCACTCGCTCCCAATTCCCCCGATAAGCGGAAGAAATCTCATTGGCCCCGCACCCTACCATTCGCCGCATAAAATCGAAAGTCCGAATCTGTGTTAAATCCGTGTTTCATCCGTGGCCAAGCTTGCAGTTTTTCTAATCACCCGGCATAATATTCTCACAAATTAAGAAAAATGAATAATACATCACCTATTCGCGTGGCCGTCACCGGCGCCGCCGGCCAGATCGGTTACTCCCTCCTTTTCCGCATCGCTTCCGGCGCCATGTTCGGCCCGAAACAACCTGTCATCCTGCACCTCATCGAAATCGAGCCCGCGTTGCCCGCCCTCAACGGCGTCGTCATGGAACTCGATGATTGCGCGTTTCCGCTCCTCAAGGGCATCGTCCCCACCGCCAGCCTCGACGAAGGTTTTCGCGGCGTGAATTGGGCCCTTCTCGTCGGCAGCGTCCCGCGCAAAGCCGGTATGGAACGCAAAGACCTTCTCGGCATCAACGGCAAAATCTTCATCGGCCAAGGCCAGGCCATCCAGAAAAACGCCGCCAGCGATGTTCGCGTCCACGTCGTCGGAAACCCTTGCAATACGAATTGCCTCATCGCCATGAACAACGCGCCTGAGATCGCCAAAGATCGTTGGTTCGCCATGACGCGCCTTGATGAAAATCGCGCCAAATCGCAACTCGCCAAAAAAGCCGGCGTCGAAGTCACTGCCGTCACCAACATGGCCATCTGGGGAAATCATTCCGCCACCCAATATCCCGATTTCACCCACGCCAAAATCAACGGCCAGCCCGTCACAACCGTTATCAAGGACCACGCCTGGCTCAAGGGCGATTTCATCTCCGCCGTCCAGCAACGCGGCGCGGCCATCATCAAAGCCCGCGGACTCTCCAGCGCGGCCAGCGCCGCGAACGCCGTTGTGGACAGTGTCGCTTCCATCGTGAATCCCACGCCCGCCAACGATTGGGCCAGCGTCTGCATCTGCTCCGACGGCAGCTACGGCGTCGAAAAAGGTTTGATCTCCTCGTTCCCCGTCCGCAGCGTCGGCGGGAAATTGCAAATCGTCCAGGGCCTGCCCGTGGATGACTTCAGCCGCGGAAAAATTGACGCCACCGTCGCCGAACTCAAAGAAGAAAAATCCCTCGTCGCCGACCTGCTGCCGAAATAATCACGTGCCGACCTCCGTCAACGACCTCGCGCAACGCATCGAATTCACGCTCTTCGCGCCCCATGCGCGTCGTGCGGACATCGAGGCCCTTTGTGCCGAGGCCCGCGAAAAATCCTATCGCGCCGTCTGCGTGAACGGCTCCCGCGTCGAACTCGCCCGCACCCTCCTTGAGGATTCCCCCGTGCAAGTCGTCGCCCTCGTCGGCTTCCCGCTCGGCTCCGGCGCGAGCGACACCAAGCGTTACGAAACCGAAATCGCCGTCGAGGACGGCGCGCACGAAATTGATTTCGTCATCAACCTTGGCGCTCTCCGCGATGGCGACACCAAATTCGTCCTCCGCGAAATGCGCGACATCGCCGAAGCCGCCGACGAACGCCCCGTCAAAGCCGTCTTCGACGGACACCTCATCACCCGCGAAGAAAAAATTCTCCTCTGCCAATTCGCCGTGGATTCCGGCATCCAATACGTCTGCCCCGCGCTCGACGTCTATTCCATCGGCGTGGACATCCAAGACATCGCCCTCCTCCGTGAAACCCTCGGCAAGGATTTCGGCATCAAAGCCACCGGCGCCATCTCCAGCGGTGAACAAGCCTTAAAATTAATCGAAGCCGGCGCCACCCGCATCGGCGCCCTCCCCGGCACCGACCTGCTCAGCAGTTAGTATCCACGCGAATGATGTCTCACCGGATTGAGTCTCGCGGGTCGAGCAACTCATCAATGCCGACGAATTCGTAACCGCGCGAACTAAGATAATCAAGTAACTGGCCGAAGTGATGATCAGAAAATTTATCCGCGCGACCGGGCCCCGCGCCGAGATGGAACAGCAGCAGGTAACCGTTGAGTCCGTGCGGATCGTTCTGTTCAGCGCTGATGATGCTGTCGTAGATGGCCTGCGATGAAACAAAGTTCGTATTTTTTTCTTCGGTGATATCGTCGAGCGAGCGCGTGCCGGGAGTGAAGCTGACGACGCTGAATCGCGCTTCCCGGCTCCAATCCACGATGTCCTGGTTAAAGAATTCGCCGGGCGGCAGAAAATATCGCGGGCGGAAACGCGGCGATTGAATCGGAAAACTCGCAAGTTTTCCCATGTTCTGATTCAAGTCATCAAGAAAGGCGCTGTGTGGGAGGATCAATTTAACTTCATTATTTGCCGGGTCGTCCTTCAAGGGTTTGTCGCCATTGGGGCCGGCATAGTGGCCTTCGCTGATGATCCGCTCGGCCAGGGAATGGAATTCGGGATTATCCAGAAAATCACCGCCGAGGAAGAAAGAGGCGCGGGCATTGTGCCGGGCAAGTTCGCGGAGGATGACGGCGCCGCCTTCGGCAAAATCGTGGCCAGCGAATTCGAGCGCAATTTTCTTTTGGCTGCGCGGACCGCGGATGACCGCGCCCCGGTCAAGTTGGACGTCAATTTTTTCGAGCGCGGCTGCGGCGCTTTCACGAACGAGCGCGTTGGTATCGGCGAGGGTTTTCGTCAATGCTGGTATGGCACGCCAGCTTCGGGCACGAAAATCTCCCAACTGCCGGCAAATCAAAGCGCGTACGGTGGCGTCGGGATCATCCAGATTGGTGAGCAGCAAGGAAACGATGCGGCGCGAGGCAAATTCATTGCGCGCGAATCTCGCCACGGCATTAACTCCAAAAACCGAATTGGGCAATTCGCCGTTGAACAAAGCGGACGCGGCGCGCCCGCCGGAATCGAAGCGGACATTGGGACTGAGCGCATTGGCGGCGGTGAAACGAATGTTCGCGCTCTTATTCGTCAGCGCCAGGATGAGCGGCTCGAGTTTTCCCAGCCGCGCCAGCGCATAAGCGGCGGACGCGCTGTGGCTCGTCTGAAGCAACATTTCCTGGAGATGGGGAATTTCCGGCGCGGCAGCCTCGCCCATCTCGCCGAGCGCAAGGATCGCGGTATCGGCCACCACTTGATCCGCGTTGTAAGCGGCCGACGCCACCAACGGTTCGGCATTGGTCGCCACGAGCCCCAGCATGCCAAGCGTTCTAAGAACGAATATCTGACGGGATGGTTGGGTGAATAAATTGGTCAGGGCGGGGACGGCATCAGGGCCGATGGCGCAAAGACATTCAGAAGCATAGAGACTGAATTGCGGGGCGGAGCCGATGGCGAGCAATTTGGGAATGGCGGGTTTTGCAGCGGGACCCAGCGCTTGAAAACCGCCGACGGCGAGATTGGGCCAATCCGGAATTTGGGGATCGGGCAGGTCGGGCAAATATTGTGAGAGGGCGGGATGATTGTCCATCCAGCTTTGCACGCGGTCGCGCGCGGAATTGGGATTGGCGCGAAACTGGAGCAACGTCAAAAGGCGGGGAATGGCCCGGGGGCCGAGCGCGCGGATGGCATTCGTGGCCTCGGCCGGCGTAATTGAACCCAGGGAATCCGATGGCGCGAGCGATTGCAACCAATCGCCCAGTGGCCGGCCATGATAGCGCGGCCCATCGCGAAGAAAAAGATGCAGACTCACGGTCCCCACTGCCAAAAGTATCAATATCAAAAAAACAAGCCGAAGCCTCGACTGGCGAGGCAAGACTTTGTTTCTCAGCGGCGGTGGCACAGTGAAAGATACTCGCTCATTTCGGATAAAGATTAAAGTTCGGATTCATTGGTGAGCTGTTGATGGGTGCATCTTGTCACTACTCCCAGATAGGGCGGCGCTGCGCCGTCCGCAGTTCCTTGCGGGACTTCGGACTGGTTGCGTGGCAGGGCAGCCTACCATGCGCCAGGATATCAGTTGTCCCGGCGGCACTGTAGTGGAAGTGGCAGTCCCGCTCTGCCGTGCTCTAGAATATTTAGGCTACCGTGTGCCCGGGAATATTTATTTGTGCCGTAAAACGGCATGGGCGGGGGTGAGCGTATTATTATTAACCAAATAATCTTCGAGGGCGAGGACCATGGCTTCGCGTTCGCGGCGGATGACGGGTTTGACCTGGAATAGATCTGCGCCGAGATCGAGGGCGCGTTTGATGTGTTCGGGTTGCATGGAGTCGGTGAGGACGACGACGGTGAGGTTGTCGGGCGGGTGCGCGCTGAGCCATTCAAGGACTTCAAAGCCATTTTTGAAGGGCATCTGCAAATCGAGGAGCAGGAGGTCGGGCAGGGGAAATTTTTTGCGGTTGGAATAGTCGGCGTGACCCTGAAAGTAGGAGATGGCTTCGCGGCCATCGCAGACTTCATTGATGACTTCAAGGCGCGTGGTGCGGCGCAGGGATTCTTTGAGGAGGAAACGGTCGTCTTCGGAATCATCCACTACGAGGACGAAAAATTTATCTTTCGGGCGCGCGCTCATGATCTTTCTTTTACTAGCTGATCACGACATTTAGACCAGCGATGGAACGAATAGGTTACAAAGTATCACAGCAGACGCAGGGCGGCGAAAAAATATTCGGTTAAAATGATGTGACAGAAAGGTAGGTCACTGGGATACAGAATTTGAGGGCCGGGAATCAAGAGATAAAACTTTTTGATGCCTGGATGAAAAGTTTTTAATCATTGCGCGAAGAATTGGCACGGTTTGGTGATGAATGACGGGAGAAGTAGGGATTAATTGAGGTTCGCGAGTACGCTCGCCCCCCATAGTCCATAGAGGAGATTGCATTTGTAACCTATGGAAGGGTGGATTGTGTGGGAGAAATGTGTCATGGTGGGGACGGTTCTTTGATAGGACAGGTAAGACGGGTAGGAAAGGCCGGATGGATAAAAAGCGCCATTTAGGCATCTCAAAGTGGGCGGAAGCGGACGATGGTCCGGATAAGTTCGCTTAAGTCCGCGTAGGTTCGCGTGGCGGGAGAAAATTTTTTTTGACGTATGGCTGGGGGGAATAAGGCCGTGAGCCACTAGTTGATCCAATTTACCCATGTCGGCATGTGAAAGGACGGCGGCGCGGTAGCGCTGCCCTTACGTGCGGTGGGCAAGACGCGCCGTTGCCAGGTTCTTATTAGTTAAATTAACCATTGGCAAAGGCGGGGAGGCGTGGTAGATAAACCCTTCGCTTTCATGCGAAAGCGGGTTCTTTAACGTCAGGAAAAATTTATGTCACAGCATCGCAGTCTGCGCGCAATCGCCACCACTGGTGGTAAACGTAACGTACTCAAGCGCTTTGAGCGCGTGGGTTTGTTGAAAAAACGCAATCAATGGAAAGAGGGCGACCGTATCACGGGCCTTCGCAAGACCAAGCCGGACGCTTAAGCATTCTCAATCGGCGTGCGTGTGCGGCTGGCGACGGGGTTGAATGGCCGTGTGCCGCGAGCGTCCAAACTGGGCGTTCTGCTTCGCTTTGAATGTTCGTCTGCAAAAATTTTTGGCGGAAGCCGGTGTGGCTTCGCGCCGTGCGAGCGAGAAAATAATTCTCGAGGGACGCGTCGCGGTCAATGGGCGCGTAGTCAGCGAGCTTGGCGCAAAGGTGGATCCCGGTGCGGATAAAGTTTCCGTGGATGGTGTGCCGGCGCGGATCAAGCGCAAATTCTATGTCGCGCTCAACAAGCCGCCCGGCTATGTGTGTTCGCGGCAGGATGATTTGAAGCGCCACACGATCGGCAGTCTGTTGCCGAAGGAATGGAACAACCTTTACTCCGTCGGCCGCCTCGATCTCGATAGTGAAGGACTGATCTTCATGACGAATGACGGCGAATTCAGCCTGCACCTGACGCATCCGCGTTATGGCATCCGCAAAAAATACCTGGCCACCGTCACTGGGCGGGTGGAGTCGGACATGCTCCGGCGCATCACGAACGGCGTGACACACGAGGGCGAATTGTTGAAGGCGGAAAGGGCGCGCGCGCTTTCCACGAATAATTCTCATAGCCTGATCGAATTGGAATTGGCCGAGGGAAAAAATCGCGAGGTGCGGCGTTTGTTTGAATCGCAAGGGCTTGAAGTCAACCGGCTCGTCCGCACGCAAATCGGGAAAATTAAACTGGGGCAATTACCCAGCGGGAAATGGCGGACATTGACAGAACCCGAGATTAAATCTCTACTTTCAGTGTAATCTTATGAAAATAAAAATTGGTCTGATTTTGGCAGCACTGGTTTCCACAAGTGTCATGGCGCAGGTGACGAATACGCCGCCGCCCTTGCCGCCGATGCCCGACAGCTCCACCGTCACGCCGCCACCGCCGCCCTTGCCGCCGGACACTGGCACAAATAAACCACCGGGCCGCGTCAAGAAACATAAGAAGCCGGCTTCCAAACCCGCCGCGGAGAAAAAAGAGAAGAAGGAGAAATCTGCCGCGGCCGCCGATGCCATGCCCGCCGCACCGGTGATGTTCACGCCCAACCAGCTTGCCGAATCCAAGCAGGACCATGTCAACATTCGCGGCCAGGCGCACATCAGCAGCGAGGTCATTGGCCATTTGAAAAAAGGCGAGACGGTGACAGTACTGGAAGAAGTCACTTTGAAACATCCCAAGGCGGACGAGCCCGCGCATTGGGCGCGTATTGCATTGCCATCCGACATGCACGTTTGGGTGATGAGCGCTTATCTGGATTCGAGCAATCAGGTTGTGAAGGCACGCAAATTGAATCTGCGCACGGGCGCGGGTGAAAATTACAGCGTCGCCGGTCTGCTGCACAAAGGTGATACCATCAAGACGATCAAGGAAAAGGGCAGTTGGTCGGAAATCGAAGCGCCGACGAATGCGTTCGCATTTGTGGCCGCGCATTTGTTGACCCCGAAAGAAGGCGGCGCGACAATTCCTGAAATCGCTTCGACAACTCCAGTGCCGCCGCCAGTTTTGCCGACGCCGACGGTGTTGTCTAATCCGAACACGGTGGCTCCGGCTAGCGGTGTTCCCGGTGCTCCCGCCAGCGAACCGGTTCCGAATACTCAACCGACTCTGCCGCTGCCGCCGATTCCCGCTCCCGTGCCCGCGCCGGTTTCTGACGAGCCGCTGCCTCCGCGCATCGTTCAACGCGAAGGGGTCGTCGGTGGCACTTTCAGTATTCAGGCCCCGACTTACTTTGAATTGCGCAGCCTGGATAACGGCCGCGTGATGGATTATCTCTACACGGCTTCAACCAATATCGTGCTGAAAAAATACCAGGGCCTGACGATCCACGTCAGCGGGCCGGAAGAACTTGATGAACGCTGGCCGAACACGCCGGTGCTCACCATTCAGCGCATCCAGGTCGTGAAGTAATGTCGCTGGAAAATCTCATTGATGGCCGGGCCATCGCGAGTGCAATTCATGGGGAAACCTCCCGGCGCATCGAAGCACTGAAGGCGCGAGGCGTGCAGCCCGGCCTGGCATTCGTGCGCGTCGGCGAGGACCCGGCGTCGCGCGTGTACGTAGGCATGAAAGAAAAAACCTGCGCGCAACTGGGCATCGCTTCCGAGACGCGCGTGCTGCCGCAGGAAACGAGCGAAGCCGATTTGCTCAAGCTGCTGGCGCAACTCAATGCCGACCCGCGCATCCACGGTATTCTCGTCCAGGCACCGTTGCCCAAACAAATTCGCGAGGCGATAATTTACGCGACGGTTTCTCCGCAAAAGGACGTGGATGGTTTTCATCCACTCAATGTGGGCAAGCTGATGCTCGGCGATACCAGCGGATTTTTGCCATGCACCCCGGCGGGCATTTGGGAATTGCTGATTCGTTCGCAAGTGCGCATCGAAGGCGCGGATGTGGTGGTGCTTGGCCGCGGAAATATTGTGGGCAAACCGATGGCGGCGATTCTTTGCCAGAAGGCGCGCCACGCGAATGCTACGGTCACGATTTGTCATTCGCACACACGCGAGATTCGGACGCATTGCCGCCGCGCGGATATTTTGATTGCGGCGATGGGCGTCGCGAACTTTGTCACCGCGAACATGGTGAAGCCCGGCGCGGTGGTGGTTGACGTGGGAGTGAACCGCGTCAGCGATGCCACGGCGAAAGGCGGTTCGCGGCTGGTGGGCGATGTGGATTTTGAAGCCGTGCAACGCGTCGCGGGAATGATCACGCCGAACCCCGGCGGCGTGGGGCCGATGACCATTGCGATGCTGATGCAAAATACCGTGCGCGCCGCCGAGCTTGCGATTTCAAAAAATTAACGATCAACCACAACTAAAAATAATATGCAAGTATCCCGAATTTTACCCGACCTCCAATGCTCGCTGCTTTGCGAAGAAGTGCGGCAGGATTCCAACGGCAATCCGTTTCTCATCGGCGTGCTCAGCTATCTGCCGGTCCAGCAGTTGCCGGTGACGGCCTTGCGCCTGTGCATGTTCAATCGCTGGTCGTCGGGCGTGGGGCAGTTCGTGGAATCGGTGCGGCTGATCGCGCCGGACAAGACGACGGTCATTCGCAAGAGCGAATTGAAATTTGAGTTGCGCGATCCGATGATATCCGCCTCGAACGTGACTGCGTTCACGCAAGTGGAATTCAAAGTCCCCGGCGCTTACATCATCGAAGTGCTTGTGGACGACGTGATGAAGCTACGTTATCCCGTGCCGCTTTTGCTGGCGCAACAACCGCCGCAAACTCCGAAAGCGCCGGCAGAGCCCGCTGCTTAAAGCGCGCGTTCCGTGCGCCGCGCAAACTGCGGCGTGAAGTCCAGCCGCCGGTGGCGCGTCTCATTATTGCATGAGCACAACCGTCCAATCTTGGCGGCCGGCGTGGGAGCCATTGACCCCGCGCGGCGTCGCCGCATTTGCGGGCGCGTCGTTTGGGCGATTATTCCTCGCGCAGTTGCTGGTCGCGATGCTTGCGGCCGCGGCGGTTGCGGGATTTCTCCGGCACGCGTGGTTTCCTGTGGTGCGCGACGCAGTTCATGTCTTGCCCGCGCAAGGAAAAATTGCCGATCAAAAACTGGATTGGCGCGGCAACAATCCGCAGCAGCTTGCGCAAAATCGTTTCCTGGGCATCGGCGTGGATTTGCATCACAGCGGACAACTGGGCCGCGAAGCGCATTTGCAAATCGAATTCGGCGGCGAAGATGTGCGGGTTTATTCGCTGCTTGGTTATGAGGTGATTGAATATCTGCCGGACTGGGCGATGCCTTTCAATCAAACTGTGCTTGAGCCGCGCTGGGGCGCGTGGGAGCCGTTTATCCTTGTCGGCGCTGCCACGCTTACGGTCGTGACGCTGTTTGTGAGTTGGTCGTTGCTGGCGACGCTTTATTGGCTGCCGGTGAAGCTCATCACGTTCTTTGAAAATCGCGATTTGAGTTGGACGCAAAGCTGGCGGCTCGCCAGCGCCTCTATGATGCCCGGCGCATTATTTCTCACGGCGGGAATCGTGGCCTATACTTTCAATGTGATGGACCTGATCCGTTTTGGCGCGGTGTATGGGCTGCACTTTGTTGTGAGCTGGATCTATCTCATCGTCGCCCCGCTCTTTTGTCCGCGCGCTACCGAGACCAAAACTCTCGCCAACCCTTTCACTGGTTCCACTCAAACTGCTCCGACACCTGCCACAGATAAATCTCCCGACAAAAATTAATTTCTTTCCTCCGCGTCTCCGCGTCTCAAAAAAAAATCCTCACTCCGGCAATGCGCTTTCCAAAAACCGCACAAAATTTCCATGCATCACCAACTCAATGTCTGCTTCGGCAAAGCCGTTTTT